>DASQYY010000064.1:0-7071 GCA_035638975.1 Gaiellales bacterium | reverse complement strand
CGGGGCGTCGTATTCGGGTACACGGCGATCGGTGAGGACATCACCGAGCGCCGCGACGCCGAGGCGACCGCGGCCGCGCGCGCGCGCCGGAACGCGGCGGTGGCCCGCCTGGGCGTTGCCGGCTTGCGGCTCGGCGTCGATGCCCTGCTGGCCGAGGCGATGCCCGTCGTCCAGGAGGCGCTCGAGGTGGACCTCGCCTCGGTGCTGCGGATGGCGCCCGAGGAGGATGGATCGCTGCTCACCGCCGCGGTCGCAGGCTGGCCGGCACACCTGGTGGGCACCTATCGCGTGTCGTCAGGGACCGGATCGATGTCCCACAGGGTGCTGCTCTCCGAGCTGCCTGTGATCGTCGATGACGTCACCCGTATGCCGATGGGGCGGGCGTCGCGCGCGGAGGGCGTCCGCAGTGCGATGGGCGTGCCCATCCACGGCGGCGGAGGGGTGCACGGGGTGCTGGTCGTCCATCACCGCACCCCGCGGGTCTTCACCGAGGATGAGGCGCACGTGCTGCAGGCTGTCGCCAACGTGCTGGCCGCCGCGATCGAGCGCGACCAGGCGGAGCAGCGGGTCGCCCACCTCGCGTTCCACGACCAGCTGACCGGCCTGCCCAACCGGGCCGCCCTGCACGACCGGCTCGACCACCTGCTCGCCCTCGCCGACCGTCATGGGCGCTCAGCAGCGGTGGTCTGGGTGGACATCGACCACTTCCAGCTGGTCAACGACAGCTTCGGGCAAAAGGCGGGCGACGCGGTGATCTGTCAGGTCGCCGACCGGCTCCGCCGCGCAGCCGCCGGGGCGGACATGCTGACGCGCCTTGCCGGCGATGAGTTCCTGCTGGTGGTGGCCGACGCCTCGGACGATCCCTCCAACTCGGACTGCAGCAGCGTCGATGACGTTGCGCAGATCGCCCAGGCGATCGCGGGCCGCGTGCAGGCGGCCTTCACCGAGCCCTTCGACGCCGGCGGCGCCGAGGTGTTCCTGCGGCCGTGCCTCGGCATCGCCATCCATCCCGTGCATGCGTCCGACCGCGACGGGCTGCTCCGCCATGCCGATGTGGCGAAGGGCCAGGCGAAGACGGGCCTTCGGGCGGGCACCAGCGCGAGCCCCAACGTGCTCGACCCCATGCACGAGGTGTCGCTCACCGCGCGGCTGCACCGCGCACTCGCCGAGGACCGCTTCATCCTCCACTACCAGCCCGTGGTCGAGATCGCGACCGGCCGCGTGCGGTCGGTGGAGGCGCTGGTGCGGTGGCAGGACGCCGATCACGGCCTGATACCGCCGTGCGACTTCATCCCGCTGGCCGAGCGCACGGGCCTGATCGGCCCGCTCACGGACTGGGTCGTCGACGAGGCCTGCCGCCAGCTGCGGGAGTGGCACGACGCCGGCCTTGACATCGGCGTGGCCGTCAACGTACCGGCGATCCTCTGGCACCCGGCCGCCGCCGACCGGCTGATCGAGACGGTGCGGCGCAGGTCGGTCGACCCCACCCGGGTCACGGTGGAGGTGACCGAGTCCACTGTGATGATCGACCCCTCGGTCTGCGACAGCGTCCTCGCGCGGCTGTCGCAGGCGGGGCTGCGGCTGGCCATCGACGACTTCGGCACCGGGCACTCCTCGCTCGCCCGGCTGCGCGAGCTGCCCGTGACGACGCTCAAGATCGACCGCTCGTTCGTGCGCGAGCTCGGCGGCGACCCGGCCGCCGAAGCGCTGGTCGACACGATCATCGGCCTGGCCCGGAACCTCGGCCTGGAGCCGCTCGCGGAGGGCATCGAGACCGAACAGCAGCGGGTGATCCTGCTCGCGCGCGGCTGCCGGGCCGGCCAGGGCTTCCTCTTCAGCCGGCCGGTGCCGGCCGCGCAGATCAGCGACCGCTGCGCGATTCGCCGGGCCGCCTGAGCGGCTGCTGGCGCTCCGGGAGCACCAGCCAGGCGGCACAGCAGGAGGCGACCAGGCACGTCATCGTCATGTCCGCGCGGACCGCGAGCAGCAGCCCCAGCACGCAGGCCAGCTCGACGCCGGCCAGGTCGCTCAGCGCGTGGCGGCGCAGCAGCCCCCACAACGTGTCCGCCGCCGTCACCGCGAGCACCATCAGGAGTAGCGCCTCCGCCGGCCGGCCGAGCACCCAGCCGGCGATCGTGGCCTCGATGATCACGGTCACCGTAACGATCGACCGGGCGCGGCTGCCGAACATGCCTCCACTGTACGAGGGCCCCCCGGCCGGTCAAGTGTAAGCTACGGGTGCCTCGCGGCGCGGTTGGGGACGGCGCCGGGCGATCTCTCGCACCACTCACTCTCCGGCCTTCGGAATGATTCTCACCGTTACCGTCAACGCCGCGGTCGACAAAACGCTGACGGTGGCGAACCTCCAGCTGGGCCGGCGCCACCGCGCGCAGCAGGGCCTGGTGATGCCCGGCGGCAAGGGCATCAACGTTGCGCGCGCGCTGCGCCGGCTGGGCGAGCCGGTGATCGCCACGGGCCTCGCCGGAGGTCGTGCGGGCACGCAGATCACCGACGGGCTCGACGCCGAGGGCATCGTCAACGACTTCGTCCGGATCGGGGCCGAGTCGCGCACCTCGACGGCGGTGGTCGACCCGACCAGCGGCCTGCAGACCGAGATCAACGAGTACGGCCCGGAGGTGGCGCCCGAGGAGATGGCCGCGCTGCTCGACCGGGTGCGCTACCTCTCCGGCGCGGTGTCCACGGTCGTGCTGGCCGGCAGCCTGCCCCGCCGGGTGGAGACCAGCTTCTACGCCGATCTGATCCGCGAGCTCAACCGCCGCAAGGTGGCGACCGCGGTCGACACCGAGGGTGAGCCGCTGCGGCTGGCGCTCGCCGCCGAGCCCGCGTTCGTCTTCCCGAACCAGCGCGAGGCGGAGGCGCTGGTCGGCAACGAGTTCCAGACCGATGAGGACTTCCAGGCCGGCCTGGTCACGATCGCGGCGATGGGCGCCGGCGCGGTGCTCGTCACGCTGAAGACCGGCTGCTACGCGCTCCTGCAGGAGGGCAAGGGCCGTCGGCATCTCTACCGGGCCTGGATCCCGCGCATCGAGTCGGTGTCGGCCGTGGGCTCGGGCGACGCCTTCCTGGCCGGGTTCCTCTCGGCCCACCAGGCCGGACAGGGCGCGGAGCAGTGCCTGCGGCACGGGCTCGCCTGCGGCGCCGCCAACACCCAGGTGGTCGGCGCCGGGGTGTTCGACCCGCGTGACGTCCCGCGCTTCGCCGCCCTGGTCGAGGTGCAGGAGATCACCGGCACCGCCGTTCGCGCCTCCTGAGGCGTCGTTTCGGCTCGAGCTCCCGCCGACCTGGTTGATAGAATGCGGCGAACGTTGAGCGTTCGAGCTGACAGGTGGTTTTCCTCTCCCGGCCCGCAAGGGCCGCGTGTGTTTTTGAAGGGGGTCGTGCGTGTTGGAGATTGAGATCGGGCGCGGCAAGAAGGCGCGTCGCGCATACGGATTCGACGACATCGCGATCGTGCCGAGCCGGCGCACGCGCGACGCGGAGGACGTGGACATCGCCTGGCGGCTCGGCCCGCACCTGCTCGAGCTGCCGCTGCTGGCCTCGGCGATGGACGGGGTGGTCTCGCCGGCAACGGCGATCAAGCTCGGCCAGCTCGGCGGCCTCGGCGTCCTCAACCTCGAGGGCCTGTGGACGCGGTATGAGAACGCCGACGAGGTGCTGGAGCGCATCGCCTCATTCGACAAGGCCGAGGCGACGCGGGAGATGCAGAAGATCTACGCCGAGCCGGTCAAGCCGGAGCTGATCAGCAAGCGGATCAAGGAGATCAAGGACGCCGGCGTGCTGGCGGCGGCGTCGCTCACACCGCAGCGCGTCCGCGAGTACTGGCAGCTGGCGCTCGACGCCGGGCTGGACGTGCTCGTCATCCAGGGCACGGTCGTGTCGGCGGAGCACGTGTCGACCGTGGTCGAGCCGCTGAACCTGAAGGAGTTCATCGCGTCGATGCCGGTGCCGGTGATCGTCGGCGGCTGCGCCTCCTACCAGGCGGCGCTGCACCTGATGCGCACCGGGGCAGCCGGGGTGCTGGTGGGTGTGGGGCCGGGTGCGGCCTGCACGACTCGCGGGGTGCTCGGCGTGGGCGTGCCGCAGGCGACGGCGATCGCCGACGCGGCCGCCGCTCGCGTGCAGCATCTGCTCGAGACCGGGCAGTACGTGAACGTGATCGCCGACGGCGGCATGCGCACCGGCGGCGACATCTCCAAGGCCATCGCCTGCGGCGCCGACGCCGTGATGGTCGGCTCACCGCTGGCACGGGCGGCCGAGGCCCCCGGGCACGGCTACCACTGGGGCATGGCGACGTTTCACCCCAGCCTGCCACGCGGCGCCCGCGTGAAGACCGACCAGGTGGCCACGCTCGAGGAGATCGTGATCGGCCCGGCCAAGGAGAACGACGGCACCCTGAACCTGATGGGGGCGCTTCGCACGTCGATGGCGACGACCGGCTATGACACGATCCAGGCCTTCCAGAAGGCCGAGATCATGTTCGCACCGGCGCTGCAGACCGAGGGCAAGAAGCTGCAGCGCGAGCAGGCGATCGGGATGAGCCGTTGACGCAGCACCGGACCGAGGCGGAGGGGGTCGGCGCGGCGCTGGCCGACTCGCCGCCGCCTCACCGCCCGGTGCTGGTGATCGACTTCGGCGCGCAGTATGCGCAGCTGATCGCCCGGCGTGTCCGCGAGTGCCGGGTCTACTCGGAGATCGTGCCCCACGACATGCCGGTGGCCGAGATCGCGGCCCGCGACCCCATCGGCATCATCCTCTCCGGTGGCCCGTCATCGATCTACGAGCCGGGCGCACCGTCGGTCGACCCGGCGCTGTTCGACCTCGGCGTGCCGGTGCTCGGCATCTGCTACGGCGCGCAGGCGATGGCTCAGGCGATGCATGGTGAGGTCGCGAACACGGGCCTTGGCGAGTTCGGCAAGACGCCGGTGACGCTGTCGGAGGGCAGCCTGCTGTTCGGCGACCTGCCGGCCGAGCAGTCGTGCTGGATGAGCCACCGTGACAGCATCGTCCGTGCCCCTGATGGCTTCACGGTCACGGCCAGCACGGCGTCCACGCCGATTGCGGCCATGGAGGACGCCGACCGCGGCTTCTTCGCCGTGCAGTTCCATCCCGAGGTCGCGCACACCCCGCGGGGAACGGAGATGCTCGGCCAGTTCGTGCTCGAGGCCTGCCAGGCGCCGCCGACATGGACGCCCCTGCAGTTCATCGAGGAGCAGGTGGAGCGCATCCGTCGCCAGGTGGGGGATGACCAGGTGATCTGCGCCCTCTCCGGCGGGGTCGACTCCGCCGTCGCGGCGCTGCTTGTGCACCGCGCGGTGGGAGACCAGCTGACCTGCGTGTTCGTTGATCACGGACTGCTCCGCAAGGACGAGGCCGAGCAGGTGGTCGAGGCGTTCGAGGATCACTTCCACGTCCCGCTCGTGCACGTCCAGGCCCAGGACCGGTTCCTGGGCCGCCTGGCCGGCGTCACCGATCCGGAGACGAAGCGCCGGATCATCGGTGAGGAGTTCATCCGGCTGTTCGAGGACGAGGCGGCGAAGCTGGGCGACGTGCGGCACCTGGTGCAGGGCACGCTCTACTCCGACGTGATCGAGTCCGGCAGCCGTACGGCCGCGAAGATCAAGAGCCACCACAACGTCGGCGGGCTGCCGGAGGACATGGAGTTCGACCTGGTCGAGCCGCTGCGGCTGATCTTCAAGGACGAGGTGCGCCGGGTCGGGGAAGAGCTAGGGCTGCCGGAACGGATGGTCTGGCGCCAGCCGTTCCCGGGCCCCGGGCTCGCAATCCGCATCATCGGCGAGGTGACGCAGGAGCGGCTGGACATCCTGCGCGAGGCCGACGCGGTGCTGCTGGAGGAGATCCGCCGGGCGGGGCTGTACCACGAGCTGTGGCAGACGTTCGCGATCCTGCCGGCGATCCGGAGCGTCGGGGTGCAGGGGGACTCGCGAACCTACGCGTATCCGATCGTGATCCGGGCGGTGTCGTCGGAGGACGCGATGACGGCCGACTGGGCACGGCTGCCGTACGACCTCCTGGAGCGGATCTCGAGCCGGATCATCAACGAGATCCCGGGAGTGAACCGCGTGGCACTGGACATCTCCAGCAAGCCGCCGAGCACGATCGAGTGGGAGTAGCGGCCCAGAGCCGCGCCTAGCTCCAGGCCCAGTCCTTCACCCACCATCCCGCGTTCGGCATCCCGCTCGCCAGGGCCGCCTCCGTGACGGCCCCGACGTCGAGCGGCACGCGGTGGAACTCCACCTGGCTCCCGTCGACGATTGCGTACTCCGCCCAGGGCGGGTTGCGGAACGCGCCGCCGGCCACCTGCTCGAAGGGGAGGCCGACGCTCCCCGGATTGATCACGATCGACTCCCGGAACCGGCGGAGCATCGCGATGTGCGTGTGGGCACCCGCCATCACCGGGTGCGCATAGCCGGCGAGCAGCTGCGCCAGCTCGCCGTCGGGCGTGGTCGGCAGCAGCGCGTCCATGTTCGATCGCGGCGAGCCGTGGTAGCAGAGCATGCCGTCCAGCTCCACCCGGGCCCGGTAGCCGCCGAGCATGGCCAGGTGCTCCGAGGTCAGCTGATCGCGCGCCCACAGATCGATCTCCGCGATCCGTCGTGTGTCGTCGTCCTCGATCGTCTCCTCGGTCGGCTCGAGCAGCCACTCGTCCGTGTTTCCCATGACCACCTCGCACCCGAGCTGGCCCACGGCTTCGATCGCCTCGGCCGGCTGCGGCCCGGTGGCGGCCACGTCGCCGAGGCAGACGATGCGGTCGGCGCCGCGCGCGGTCAGGTCGGCGACCACCGCTCGCAGTGCGACGAGATTCCCGTGGATGTCCGCGATCAGCGCCGTGCGCACCGCGCGGCCGCTCAGGAGTGGACGGTCTCCGGGTGGATCCGCCCGGGTGACTGGGAGAGCCGGCCGCCCTCTCGCCCGCGGCGGGTGGCGATCACCTCGGCCAGGATCGACACCGCCGTCTCGGCCGGCGTCACGGCCCCGATGTCGAGCCCCAGCGGCCCGGAGATGCGGCCGAGCTCCGCCTCGGTGTAACCG
>DASQYY010000063.1:0-10048 GCA_035638975.1 Gaiellales bacterium | reverse complement strand
CGCAAGCTGTGGGATCTCGTCCGCGAGGCGGGCGAGCCGCACGGTCTCGTCCCGGTCGGGATCGGCGTGTACGGAACCACCGGCCGCCTGGAGAAGTGCTACCGCGCCTACGGGTTCGAGCTCGAAAGCGAGTACAACGTGGTCGAGGCCGGAATGGCGTGGGGCAAGGTCAAGGACGAGGACTTCGTCGGCAAGGAGGCGCACGTGCGCCACCGCGAGGAGCAGCCGGCCGCGGTCATGTGCACGCTCACGGTGGACGACCACACGTCGGCCTCCGGCGTGAAGCGCTACATGCTCGGACGCGAGCCGATTCAGACCCGGGACGGCAAGCCGCTCACCGACCGGAAGGGGCGCCGCTCATACGTCACGAGCGCGGGCGCCGGCCCGTCGGTCGGCAAGCACCTGCTGATGGCATACCTGCCGCCCGAGCACGCGAACGTGGGCGAGCAGCTCGCGGTCGAGTACCTCAACGAGCGGTACCCGGTAACGGTCGCCGTCGCGGGCTCGACGCCGATCTTCGACCCGGACAACGAACGGATCCGCTCGTGAACATCCTGGTGTGCGTCAAGCGGGTGCCGATGACCGGCGGCACGATCGTGCTGACGCCGGACGAGCAGGCGATCGAGACCCGGCACCTCGGGTTCACGATCAGCCCGCATGAGGAGTGCGGCGTGGAGGAGGCCGTCCGGCTGATCGAGGCGCAGGGCGGGGAGTCAGTGGTGCTCTCGCTCGGCCCGTCCGACGCCGAGGAGCAGCTGCGCGACGCCATGGCGCTCGGCATCGACCGCGCGATCCTGCTGCAGACCGACGAGGAGTTCGACGGCCAGGCGACCGCGGCGGCGATCCTTGCGTCGATCGAGGCCGACCGCGCCGCGGGCGTGGAGTACGACCTGATCTTCTTCGGCAACGAGTCGGCCGACTCGGGCAACTACCAGGTCGGCATCCGCGTCGCGCACGCGCTCGGCCGCCCGTGCGTGACCGGCGTCAAGGGCATCACCGTCGAAAACGGCCGCGCGCGCTGCGAGCAGGAGGTCCCCGGCGGGCGCGATGTCTACGACGTCGCGTTGCCGGCGGTGGTCACGGTGAAGGAGGGGCTGAACCTGCCGCGGTATCCGTCCGTCCCCGGCCGCCTGCGCGCCAAGCGAAAGCCGCTGGAGACACGCAGCCCGAAGCGCACGGCGCCCGGGGTGGAGAAGATCCGGCTGAAGCTGCCCGAGGGCGACACCAGCCAGGCGGAGATCCTGGGGCACGGGCCCGCGGCAGCGCCGGCGGTGGTCGACGTGCTGCGACGTGCGGGGCTGGTGGCATGACGCTCGTCTACGTCGAGCACCAGGACGGCACGCCGGAGGAGGTGTCGCTGCAGGCCCTCGCGCTCGCCCGCGGGCTGGCCGGCGGCGGCGAGGTGCATGCGCTGGTGGCAGGCGCGTCCGCGGAGGCCGCCTCGGGCCTGCTCGGCGAGCACGGCGTCGCGACCGTGCACGTCCCGGATCATGAGGTGTACGCGAGCCACGCCCCCGTCGCGCTCGGCCGGGCGCTGACGCAGCTGGCCGCACGGCTGGGATCCCACACCGTGGTGGCGGCCGGCACCGAGCGCGGCAACGAGGTGATGGCCCATGCCGCGGCGATCGCCGATGCACCGCTGGCAGCGAACTGCACCGAGGTGGGGGCGGGCGCCGAGCTCACCGTCACGCGCATCCGCTGGGGCGGCAGCCTGCTCGAGGAGGCGCGCGTCCACGGTGAGACGGCGCTGCTCACCGTCGCGCCGCACGCGGTCGAGGCGTCATCCGTCGGAGCCGGCCCGGCGGCCGCGGTGGAGCGGTTCGCCCCCGAGCTGTCGGATGCCGACACCGCCGTGCGCGTCGTCGAGCGCGTCAGCACAAGCGCCGGCGGCGGGGTGACGCTTGCGGACGCGAAGTTCGTGGTCAGCTGCGGCCGCGGCGTCGGGTCGCCGGAGGGCTTCGCTCCGGCCGAGGAGCTCGCGGCGCTGCTCGGCGGTGCCGTCGGGTGCTCGCGCGCCGTCACGATCGCCGGCTGGCGACCGCACACGGATCAGGTCGGGCAGACCGGCACGAAGATCGCGCCCGAGGTGTACCTGGCCTGCGGCATCAGCGGCGCGACCCAGCACATGGCCGGCTGCAAGGGGGCGAAGCGCATCATCGCGGTCAACACCGACCCGGAGGCGCCGATCATCTCGCACGCCGAGTACGCGGTGATCGGAGACCTGCACGAGGTGATCCCGGCGATCACCGCCGAGCTGCGGAAGGCGGGAGCGGGATAAGCACCATCGGGCTGATCGCGCTGCTCGCCGCGCTTGCGGTGGGCGCCGGGCTGTTCGCCCGGCGGGCGCGCATGCTCGTTCGCATCATGCGCCTGGGCAGGCCGGCCGAGCGCTTCGACGACGTCCCCCAGCGCGTCCGCCAGGAGGCGGTGGTGGCCCTCGGGCAGAAGAAGATCCTGCAGCGGATCGGCCCGGGCTTGATGCACGCGCTCATCTTCTGGGGCTTCATCGTCCTCTTCCCGACCATCGTGATCGCGATGATCGGCGCGGTCGACAAGGGGGCGACGCTGCCGTGGCTGGGCCACCAGGGGTGGTTCGCCTTCCTGGTCGACCTGTTCGCGGTGCTCGTCCTCGCGAGCGTCTGCGCGGCGTTCTACATCCGCAAGGTGGTGCGTCCGGCGCGGTTCGAAGGCAGCCATCTGGGCGAGGCCGACCTGATCCTGCTCTGGATCGCGGGGATCGTGACGACGCTCCTGCTCTGGCACGCCACGCGGATCGCCCTTGGCATCAACGAGTGGCCGGCCTCGTGGTCGCCCGCCGCGAACGCGCTCTCGAACCTGTTTGGCACAGGCCAGCCGACGGAGACGCTCGAGCGGGTCTTCGTCTGGGCGCACGTGCTCCTGATCCTCTCGTTCCTCGCCTATCTGCCCTACTCCAAGCACCTGCACATCATCACCGCGGTGATCAACGTCTACTTCGGGCGGACCACCCCGCGGGGGCGGCTGGAGCCGCTGGTGTTCGATGACCCGGACGTGCCGGAGGATGAGATCCGGATGGGCGCCGGGACGCTCACCGACATGACGTGGAAGCAGATGATGGACACCGTCACCTGCACGGAGTGCGGACGCTGCCAGGAGGTGTGCCCGGCCTGGAACACCGGCAAGGCGCTCTCCCCCAAGCTGCTGATCATGGGACTGCGCGACCACATGCTGGAGCAGGGCCCGAAGCTGCTTGCGGGTGACGAGGAAGCCGCCGGCGTGCCGCTCGTGCCAAACGCGGTCACCGACGAGGTGGTGTGGGACTGTGTCACGTGCGGCGCGTGCGTACGCGAGTGCCCGGTGTCGATCGAGCACATCGACCACATCGTCGACCTGCGGCGGCACCTGGTGATGGCGGAGGCGCGGTTCCCGGCCGAGGCAGATCCGATGATGCGCGACATCGAGCGCTCGTCGAATCCGTGGGGCAAGGCGCAGCAGGAGCGGGCCGACTGGAGCGAGGGCCTCGGCGTGCGCATCCTCGAGCCGGGAGAGCAGCCGCCTGAGGTGCTCTACTGGGTCGGGTGCGCCGCGTCCTTCGACGAGCGGGCGCGCCAGACGGCGGTGTCCACGGCGAAGCTGCTGCAGGCGGCCGGCGTGGACTTCGCCATCCTCGGCCCGCGCGAGTCGTGCACCGGCGACCCGGCACGGAGGATGGGCAACGAGTACGTCTTCCAGGCGTTCGCCGCCGAGAACGTGGAGACGCTCAACGACGCCGGTGTGACGAAGATCGTCGCCAGCTGCCCGCACTGCTTCAACACGCTCGCAAACGAGTACCCCGACTTCGGCGGGCGCTACGAGGTGATGCACCACACGGAGCTGCTCGCCCAGCTCGTCCGCGACGGCCGCCTGGCGGCCACGGCCGGCAGCGAGCAGATCACCTACCACGACTCGTGCTACCTGGCGCGGCACAACGACGTGATCGCCGACCCCCGCACGCTGGTGGAGGCGGTGGGGACGCCCGTCGAGATGGCGAACCACGGCAAGCGCACGTTCTGCTGCGGCGCGGGCGGCGCGCACATGTGGATGGAGGAGCGCGGCAACGCGATCAATGAGGAACGCGTGCGGCAGGCGGCCGAGACGGGAGCGAAGACGCTCGCCGTCGCGTGCCCGTTCTGCACCGTGATGCTCGACGACGGCGTGCGCACCAGCGGCAGCGACCTGCGGGTGGCCGACGTGGCGACGCTGCTGGCGGAGTCGCTCGAGGACGGGTAACCCCGGACCGGGAACCGGCCGCCCACCGCGGCGGTCTCACCTTCGAACGAACGCGACGGAGGTGGGACGATGGCGGGTGGACAACGGATGATGGTGCCGGCGCTGGCGGCCGGGGTGGGGGCGGCTGTCGCGCTCCTGATGGGCGGCCACGGCGGTGGGCGGCCCGCGCCGGCGCAGGCCGCCCAGGTCGCGCCGGCGACGGCGCCGCTCGCGAAGTACCTGCGGTTCACCGGAACTGGGACGGTTCAGGTCAACCCCGACACCGCGAGCATCTCGTTCACGACCAACGGGTCGAGCGGCTCCAAGGCGTCCGCCGTCTCCGACGCGGGCTCTGCGATGCGCCGCGTGATCGCGGCCATGGAGCGAAACGGCGTGGGGCGAGGCGACCTGCAGACGTCGAGCAACGTCTACGAGGACACCTCACGCGGCGTCTGGGAGGCGAGCGAGTACCTGCAGGTGACGGTGCACTCCGTCCATGGCGCGGGCGGCCTCGTCTCGAAGGGGCTCGCGGCAGGCGCGGACAGCTCGTCCGGCCCGGACTTCTCGCTCTCCAGCCAGAGCGCCGGCTATGACGCGGCGCTGCGGGCCGCCGTCGCCGATGCGCGGGCGCACGCCGATGCGGCCGCGGCGCTGATCGGAGATCAGGTGACCGGCGTGATCTCGGTGGATGACACTCCGACCGGCTACCCGACACCAACCTACGGGATGGCGCTGGACAACGCCCAGGCGATGCCCGTGATGCCCGTGCGCCAGGGCAAGCAGCAGGTGACCGTCTCGGTCGAGGTCACATTCAGCTACGGGTCGGGTTGAGCGCCGGCGGCGGCCGCTGAGCCCTCGTGCCGCGGCAGCCCGTCGTCGGGCAGGTCGTACCAGTCGCCCTTCTGGCTGACGTACCAGTGGGCGGCGGTGCGCACGCCGGTGGGGCCGTCGACCGTTCCGGCCGCAATGGCAACGTAGTCGCGGCCGGGCGCGTCCCAGAACAGGCTCGACCCGCACTCGCCGCAGAACCCGCGCCGTGCGTGCGCGTCGCTCCGCGGGCTCACCGCCCAGCGCAGGCCCCGCTCCTCGGTCAGCGTGAACCGGTCACGGGGTGCCGCGGTGCTCTGCGCAGGCGCGCCGTGCCAGCGGCGGCACTCCTCGCAGTGGCACACCAGCACGCTTCGCAGCGGGCCGCGGACCTCGTAGCGCACGGCTCCGCACAGGCACCCGCCGGTCGCGTGCTCGGTCACCGCGCGCCGGCCAGGTCGAGCACGACGCGGGTGGCCTCCCCGGAGCGCACCGCGTCGAAGCCGGTCTCGACCTCGTCCAGCGTCAACCGGTGGGAGATCAGCCGGTCGAGCGGCAGCGTGCCGCGGCGGTAGGCCTCGAGGATCAGCGGGAAGTCGCGATCCGGCCGCGCGGACCCGTAGATCGAGCCGAGCACGCGCCGCTCCATCCGCGGAATGGAAAGGGCCGGGACGGCGAACTCCGCGTCGGCGCGCGGAATCCCGGCCATGACGGCAGCGCCGCGCTTGCGGGTCGAGAGGAAGGCGGCGCGCATGGGCCCGGGCCGGCCGGTGCACTCGATCGCGTAGTCGACGCCGCCGCCGCTCGCCTCGACCACCTGCTCGGCCACGGCCTCCGGCTCCCCCCGGAAGGGCACCGCCGCGGTGGCACCCAGCGAGCGGGCCTTCTCCAGGCGCTCCTCCCGCCGATCGACCGCAACCACCACCGAGGCGCCCGATGCCACCGCGCCCATCACGGCCGACAGTCCGGTTCCGCCCGTGCCGATCACGGCCACCCGGTCGCCGGGGCGCACGCCCGCGGTCCGCCAGACGGCGCAGACACCGCTGGTCACGGCGCACCCGAGCAGGGCCGCCACCTCGAACGGGACATCCTCCGGTATGCGGATGCACGAGCGGGCCGGCACAACGGCGCGCTCCGCGAACGAGGAGAGGAAGCAGTAGTGGTGCACCTCGGCACCGCCGAACCGCAGGCGCGTGGTGCCGTCGAGCAGGCCGCCGGCGAGCATCAGCGGCCACGCGGTCCCGCACAGGTGCGGCAGGTCGCGCAGGCACTCCTCACAGGTGCCGCAGTACGGCGCCCACGAGAGGGCGACGTGGTCGCCCGGGCTGAGGTGCTCCACGCCCTCGCCGACCGCCTCCACCACCCCGGCGCCCTCGTGCCCCGGCACGACGGGTGAGGGCACGTCGACGGTACCGTCGAGCACGTTCAGGTCGTCCTGGCAGACGCCGCTCGCGTGCAGCCGGACGAGCGCCTCGCCGGCCCGGGGCGGCTCGAGATCGAGCTCGACGACGCGAAGCGGCGTCCCCGGAGCGGGCAGCATCGCGGCGCGGATGCCGCGCGCGCTCACGCCGCCACCAGCCGCTCGAGCTGGCGCTCGAGCCCGGACTCGCCGGCGTCGACGACCTCCAGCGGAAGCTGCAGCAGGTCTGCGGCCCGCCGGGCGGCCGCCTCGAGCGCGGGCGTGCGCTGCTGCGCCAACCAGATCACGCGCGTGTAGGAGTGGAAGTAGTCGTCTCGGAGCTCGGGATGGCGGTCGAGGCCGAGCGACCGCCAGACCGTCCGCTCGAACGTGCGCGCGAGGAAGTCGGTCAGGAAGTACGTGCCGGGCTGGTCGGCCAGCGCCTCGGCCACACCCGCGCGGGCGAACACGTCGTAGCAGTGGTCGCCATCGAGGCGGGCGACGCCGCGCGTGGCGAGCACGCCGTCGAGCGCCCCGTAGCTGCCGCAGTCGGCATAGGCGACCGCGAGCCGGTCGTAGCGGCCGCCCAGCCCGTCGAGCAGCTCGGCGACCGCCGGTGCGATCCGCTCCGGGCGGTTGTGCAGCTCGGGCGGCAGCGGGTGCACCTCGACGTCCCAGCCGCGGCGCTTCGCGATTGCAGTCACGTGGACGGCCAGGGCGCCGCAGGCGACGACGCCGGTCGTCATCCCGGGAACCCCAGCTGATCCATGAACAGGTCGTTGAAGTCGGCGCGCCCGGACAGCTCGACGTACTCGACCTCGTCCAGGATGGCGTCGGCCGCGGCGCGCTCCCGCAGCGACAGGGCCGCCATCTTGGCGCCCTCCCCGGCGACGTTGCCAGCCGAGATGATGCGGGGGAGCGCCATCTTCGGCACGAGCCCGATCCTGACGGCGCTCGCCGGCGACAGGTACGAGCCGAAGCTGCCCGCAAGCAGCACCTGCCCGATGTCCTCCACGCCGATGCCAAGCTCCTTCAGGAGGATCGTCCAGCCCGTCGCGATCGACGCCTTGGCGAACTGCAGCTCGCGGACGTCGCGCTGGGAGAGGTACACGGAGTTGGCCGGATCGTCGCCGCGCCACGCCAGCACGAACACCCGCTCCTCGCCGACGGCGACCAGGCGCTTCGAGAGCTCCGGATGCTCCTGCGCCGCCTGCTCGTCCGGAATGAACCGACCGCTGTGGTCGAGCAGGCCGCAGGACACGAGTTGCGCCACCGCGTCGACCAGGCCGGAGCCGCACATGCCGACCGGAGCCGTGTCGCCGATCACCTCGAGCGTGAGCTCGTCGCCCTTGATGGCAACACCCTCGATCGCCCCCTCGGCGGCCCGCATGCCGCAGCGGATCTGCGCGGCCTCGAATGCCGGGCCGGCGGGCGCCGCGGTGGCGACCACCCGCTCGCTCGAGCCGAGCGCGATCTCGGAGTTCGTGCCGACGTCGATGAACAGCCGGATCCGCCGGTCGCGCGTGAGCCCGGTTGCCAGCATGCCGGCCACGATGTCGCCGCCGACGTAGGCGCCGAGGGCCGGGAACACCGCAGCGGGCGCCCGCGGGTGCACCCTCACGCCGAAGTCGACGGCCCGCGAGGGCGGCAGCCGGCGCGCCGTGATGATGAAGGGCGACATGCCGAGCGGCTCCGGGTCGATGCCGAGCGCGAGCTGCATCATCGTCACGTTGCCGCAGACGACGATCTCGTAGACCTCGTGCGGCGGCAGGCCGGCCTCCTCGCACACCTCGGTCGCGAGCTGGTTCATCGTCTCGTGGGCCCGCTGTTGAAGCATCTCCAGCGCGTCGGGGTCCATCATCGTGGCGGACACCCGGGAGATCACGTCCGCGCCGAACGGCTGCTGGCGGTTGAGCATCGACCGCACCGCGAGCGGCTGGCCGGTGGACAGGTCGAGCAGCGTCGCAACGACGGTGGTGGTGCCGAGGTCGAACGCGATGGCGTGCCGCCGTTCACTGGTGTCTCCGGGCTCCACGTCGATCAGCACGTCGTCGCAGATGACGGCGGTCACCTTGAAGTCGGCCTGGCGGAGCGTCCGGCCGAGGCCGCGGGCTGCGCCCAGCTCGGCCCGCAGATCGAGGTCGTCCACCGCCCCGATCACGCGCTCGAGATCGGAGGCCTGGTCCTCGAGCGAGGGCTCATCCAGCTCCAGGTAGCGCTTCTGCACGGCCGGTCGCAGGATCACGTGGCGGCCGACGCCGACCAGCGCCGCCTTGGGCCGGGTCTCGAGCGGCGGCACCTCGATCTCGAGGTCGTGCGTGGCGAGCGCCCGGCAGGCCAGCCGCCAGCCGAGGTTCAGCTGGTCGGGCGTGAAGGCGCGTGGGTCGAGTGTGTCGATGGGGACGTTGCCCGACGTGATCCGCACCTTGCACTTCCTGCAGGTGCCGTGCCCGCCGCAGGTCGAGTCGATGGCGATGCCGTTCCAGCTCGCGCCGTCGAACACGGTCGTGCCGGCCGGGACGCGGACCTCGCCGCCGTCCGGCTTGAACGTCAGCCGGACGCGACCGGTTCCAGCCTCGGGTGTCTCTGGCTCAGCTGCCACGCGCGCCTACCCCGCGGCGGCGGCCGCCTGCTTGGCGCGATGGTCTGCGATCCAGCGGGCGCCCCACTCGTCGTCGCCGAGCAGGAAGTCCGCGGCGCGCACGCCCTCGACCACCTGCGGTGACCGTGCATCCATGATGGCGCTCGTCAGCCCATGGCTCTTTGCGATGCCGAGGAACATGGCGTTCAGCGCGTGGCGCCCCGGCAGCCCGAACGACGTGTTCGACGCCCCGCAGGTCATGTTGACGCCGAGGTGCTCGCGCACGAGGCGGACCGTCTCGATGAACAGCGTGACCGCACGCGGCTCCGCCCCGACGGGCATCGCCAGCGGGTCGATCACCACGTCCTCCGGCGGGATGCCGTGATCGCCGGCGGCGGAGACGATCTTCTTCGCCACCTCGAGCCGGCGCTGGGCGTCCATCGGGATCTCGTCGTCGTTGGCCAGGCCGATGACGGCGGCGCCGTGCCGTGCCACGATCGGCAGGATCTGCTCGAGCCGCCCGTCCTCGCCGGTCACGGAGTTGACGAGCGCCTTGCCCTGGTACACCGAGAGGCCGGCCTCGAGCGCCTCGATCACCGAGGAGTCGATGCAGAGCGGGAGGTCGACGAGCCCCTGGACGAGCGGCACGGCCTGGCGCATCAGCTCCACCTCGTCGGCGAGCGGGTCGCCGACGTTGACGTCGAGGACGTCCGCGCCGCCGGCCACCTGCTCGGCCGCATCGATCTCGATCTGCGACAGGTCGCCCGCCTGCAGCTGGGCCTGGAACGCCTTGCGCCCCGTCGGGTTGATCCGCTCGCCGATCACGCAGAACGGAGCACCGTCCCCGATCACGACCGTCCTGCTGGTCGATTCAAGAACCGTCCGCATGCCCGTCCTTCCGCTTGGAATGTGGTCGCACCGTGCTCACGCCGGGATCGTCGCCTCCGCACCACGGATCTCCGCCAGCCACTCCGCGGAACGCTCGACGCCGCCGAAGGGGAAGATGTGCAGCCCCTGGATCAGGCTCTCGGGAT
>DASQYY010000062.1:0-11813 GCA_035638975.1 Gaiellales bacterium | reverse complement strand
GGCCGCCTCACCGAGCAGGGCGCCCTCCCCCAGCTCGCCGATGCGGCGGCCGCCGCGGGTGACGAGGACGGTGCCGCTGAGCACGACGAACAGGGAGCCGCCGGTGGCGCCCTCGCGCACGAGCACCTGGCCGGGCTCTGCGTCCTGCTCCTGGCCGGCGTCGACCAGCGCCTGCCAATCCTGGGGATCGATCGGCTCCATCCAGCGATTCTCGCACGACGGCGGGGCTCACGACTCCGTCTCAGGACGTAACGATTGTGCAACTCCAAGGTCGGTGGCGGAAAAGTGCCTGGCACCTTTCCGCCACCGGGCGGCGTCGGCGGCGGGCCGCGTCATACTCCCGGGCCTATGGAACCTGGTGCCAATCGCACCCCCGCGCGCCGGATCAGGGCCGCCGTCACCCACGAGTTCCGAGGCCCCATGACGATCGAGCAGCTCGACCTGCGCGCCCCCGGGCCCGGCGAGATCGGCGTCCGCGTCACCGCCTGCGCCATCTGCCACAGCGACATCAGCTACATGGACGGCGCCTGGGGCGGTCACCTGCCCGCCGTCTTCGGCCACGAGGTGGCCGGTGTCGTCGACGAGCTCGGCGACGGCATCGACGGGGTGGCGGTGGGCGACCCGGTCGTCGTCACGCTCATCCGCTGGTGCGGGCGGTGCCCCACCTGCGCCGCGGGCCTGCCCGGGCTCTGCGAGAACCGGTCGCACCTCAGCGACCTCTCCCGTACGCCGCTGACTCTCGGCGGCGCTCCCGTGCACCAGGGATTGCGCTGCGGCGGGTTCGCCGAGCGGGTGGTCGTCCACGCGTCGCAGGTCGTGCGGGTGCCGGCGCAGATCCCGGCCGAGCAGGCCGCCCTGCTCGCCTGCGGCGTCATCACCGGCGTCGGCGCCGTCCTGCACACCGCCGGTGTCCGCACCGGTGCCGCGGCTGCGGTGATCGGCCTCGGCGGCGTCGGGCTTAACGCCGTCCAGGGCTGCGTGCTGGCCGGAGCACCGCTGATCCTCGGCATCGATCCGGTGGAGGGCAAGCGCAGCTCCGCCGCGGCGTTCGGGGCGACGCACACCGCCGAGCCGGCCGCGGCGGTGGAGCGGGCGCTCGAGCTCACCGGGGGGCGCGGCCTCGACCTCGTCGTCGTCACCGCACCGTCCGCGTCAGCCGTGGAAGGCGCCGTTGCCATGCTTGCCGACGCCGGGACGGCGGTGCTCGTCGGCCTGCCGTCGGGAACGACGGTCGCGCTCGATCCCGAGGTGATCGCCGAGCGCGGGCTTCGGATCGTAGGCAGCAAGGTCGGCTCGGCCCGGCCCCACTCCGACGTCCCGCACCTCGCCCACCTCAACCTGGCCGGCCGGCTGCAGCTGGAGCCGCTCATCACCCATCGCTTCGGCCTCGATCAGATCAACGACGCGATCGCCACCGCCCGCGCGGGCGAGGCACTGAGGGTCGTCGTTGTGCCCTGAGGAGACGCGCATCGCGGCGGTCGAGTCGTTCGCGACCGAGGACGTCGCGCTCGTGCGCGTTCGAACCCGTGACGGCGCGGAGGGCTGGGGGCAGGTGGCTCCCTACAACGCCGACATCACGGCACGTGTGCTGCACCGCCAGGTCGCGCCGCATGCGCTGGGCTGGGACGCCGATGACCCGGATGGCCTCGGCCGGGCGATCCTGGAGCGCGAGTTCAAGTTCCCCGGCTCCTATGTCTGCCGGGCGCTGGGCGGCCTGGACACGGCGCTCTGGGATCTCCGCGCGAAGCGGGCCGGCGTGCCCGTCTGCGAGCTGGCGGGCGGCTTCCCGCGGCCGCTTCCCGCCTACGCGTCCAGCATGCGCCGTGACATCACGCCCGACGACGAGGCGCGACGCCTGGCGGACCTGCAGCAGGCGCACGGCTATCGCGCGTTCAAGGTGCGCGTCGGCGCTGAGAACGGGCGCGACAGCGACGAGTGGCCAGGCCGCACGGAGCAGCTGATCCCCGCCGTGCGCGCGGCCGTCGGGGAGGATGCCCGCCTGCTCGTGGACGCCAACAGCTGCTATACGCCCGAGCGTGCGATCGAGGTGGGACGCATGCTCGAGGCGCACGGGGTGGTGCACTACGAGGAGCCGTGCCCGTACTGGGAGCTCGAGTGGACGGCGCAGGTCGCGGCCGCGCTCGACCTCGACGTCACCGGCGGCGAGCAGGATTGCCTGCTGCCGACGTGGCGGCGCATGTTCGAGCTGCACGCCGTCGACGTCGCCCAGCCGGACGTCTGCTACGTCGGCGGGTTCACCCGCGCGCTGCGGGTCGCGGCCATGGCCGCGGAAGCCGGCATCCCGGTGGTACCGCACTCGGCGAACCTCACCCTGGTCACGGTGTTCTCGCTGCACCTGATGTGCGCGATCCCGAATGCCGGCCCCTACATCGAGCTCTCGATCGAGGACGACGAGTACTACCCATGGCAGCGGGGCCTGTTCCGCGAGCAGCTGACCGCCGCCGACGGGCTGGTCGACACCCCCCGCGGCCCTGGCTGGGGGGTCGAGATCGAGCCGGCCTGGCTGGAGCGGGCGGAGCACCGGGTGACCGACGCCGGGTAGCGTACGGCGATGCCGATCGCCTCACGCCGCCTGGGACGAAGCGGGCTCGAGATCCCCGTGATCGGCATCGGGTCATGGCAGACGTTCGACGTCGGCCCGGAGCAACAGGACACCGTGAACGCAGTGCTGGCCGCAGCCCTCGAGGCCGGCACGACGCTGATCGACAGCTCCCCGATGTACGGCCGATCGGAGGAACGGATCGGCGCAGCGTTGGCATCGCTGCCGGGTGAGCCGCTGGTCGTCACCAAGATCTGGGCGGATACGGTCGCCGAGGGACGCCGCCAGTTCGAGCGGCACCTGCAGCTGTACGGCGGGCCCATCCTGCTCGAGCAGATCCACAACCTGCGCGCCTGGCGCCAGCAGCTGGAGTGGCTGGAGGAAGAACGCGGCGCGGGGCGCGTGCGGCTGATCGGCGCGACGCACTACTCCCCGAGCGCGTTCGACGAACTCGCGGACGTGATGCGCACCGGCCGGATCGACGTCATCCAGATCCCGTACAACCCGATCGAACGGGAGGTGGAGCGGACGATCCTGCCGCTCGCGCAGGAGCTGGACATCGGCGTGCTGGTGATGCGCCCGTTCTCCCAGCGCGCGCTGATCCGCCGGGTCGACGAGCGAGCGCTGGCCGAGCTCGGCGTCGGCACGTGGGCACAGGCGCTGCTCAAGTGGATCCTCGCGGACGAGCGGGTCTCGGTGCTGCTGCCGGCGACATCGTCGCCCGCTCACGCACGGGACAACGCAGCGGCGGGCGAGCCGCCCTTCCTCGACGCCGACGGCCGGCGCGTGGTCGAACGGCTCGCGGGCCTGGACTGATCAGCTGCCGGCCAGGCTCGCGAGCAGCTGATCGTGCACTCGGCCGTTCGAGCTGACGAGCTGCCGGCCGGCCGCGGCAGGTTCGCCGCGCGGCCCGGATACCCGCCCGCCCGCCTCCTCGACGATCGGGGCGACGGCGGCCACGTCCCAGTGCGACAGCGCCGCATCGACGGCCGCGTCGAGCCCGCCCGCGGCGACCAGCATGTGCTGCCAGAAGTCGCCGAACCCGCGGGCATGCCAGACGAGCGGCTCGAGCGCGGCCAGGTCGGAGCCGTGGGCGCAGGAGACGGCAGCATCTGAGAGCTCCGCGGTGTTCGACACCACGATCCGCTCGCCGTCGCAGAACGCGCCTCCGCCCCGCTCCGCCCACCAGCGATGTCCGAGCGCCGGAGCCGAGACGACGCCGCACACGGCGACGCCTTCGCGCTCGAGCGCGATCAGCGTCGCCCAGACGGGAATCCCCCGCGCGAAGTTGCGGGTGCCATCGATCGGGTCGAGCACCCAGCGCGCGCCGCCCTCGGTCGCCCCGTGCTCTTCGCCCAGCACGCCGTCCCTCGGCCGCTCGGCCGCGAGCCGGCTCCGCAGCGCCTGCTCGACCGCATGGTCGGCGTCGGTCACCGGGCTGCTGTCCGCCTTCTCGATGACGCGCAGGTCATGGGCCCCGAACCGCGGCAGGCTGGTCGAGTCGGCCAGGTCGGCCAGCTCGAGCGCGAGTGCGAGATCCGCCGAGGGCATCCCGCAAGCCTACGCGGTCGGGTCAGGCCGCGGTCAGCTCGACCGGCCGCACCGTCACGTCGATCAGGTCGCCGGCGCGAACCACGGTCGCCGTCTGAGGCCGGTCGATCGCCTCGCCCGACAGCAGGCGCTGGAGATCCTCGGTGCGCTCGACCGGAGCACCGTTCAGGGCGACGACGATGTCCTCGGAACGAAGGCCGGCGGCGGCAGCGGGGCTCCCCGGCGCGATGTCGATCAGCTCGACGCCGACCGAGCGGCCGAGCACCGACGCTGCGCGGGGCGGCAGCGGCCGCGGGGCGGCGCCGACGCCGATGTAGGCCCGGCGCACGCGTCCGTCGCGCATGAGCGACCCGATCAGCTTGCGGGTGTGGTCGTTGATCGGGACGGCCAGGCCGAGCCCGGCGCCGGCGAGAGCGGTGTTTATGCCGACCACGCGGCCGTCGGTGGTGGCGAGCGCGCCGCCCGAGTTGCCCGGGTTGAGGGTGGCATCCGTCTGGATGACGTTGTCGATGATGCGCATGGTGCCGCCCGACCGGGCGGGCAGCGACCGGCCGAGCGCGGAGACGACGCCCGCGGTGACGGAGCCGGCGAACCCATGCGGATTGCCGACGGCCACCACCAGCTGGCCGACGCGCAGCGTCGACGCATCGCCGAGCTCGGCGGGCGTCAGACCGGCGCCCTGGACGCCGATCACCGCGAGGTCGCTGAACGGATCGCGGCCGATCACCTCGAAGCGGAACTCACGGCCGTCGGGGAAGGAGGCTGTGCCGCTTCGGGTCGAGGCCGGGACGACGTGGGCGTTCGTGACCAGCCGATCGCCGGCGATGACGACCGCCGAGCCGCCCGCCTCGCGTAGTCGCGAGCCTGAGCCGAGCCGCACGCGCAGGCTCGCGACCGACGGCGACACGCGCTCCACGGCGCCGATCACCGCCTGGGAATAGGCGTCGAGCAGGCCAAGCTCTGTCATACGGGCAGCGTAGCCAGAGGCGCAAGCGGCAAGCGGGCCGGGAGGGCGGCGATCGGCGCCCTCCCGGCCGAACGTCCGACTAGCAGAGGGGAGACGGCGAGGTGAACGTCCCCAGGTACGTGTAGCGGCCGTCCATCCCGATCGACGGCGTCTGATGGGCGAACCAGGAGAGGAACGCCTCGTCCTGCGGGTGGTAGCCGTTGACCGTGAACGACACCCCGACCAGCGGGTCGCCTGTCTCGAGCACGTTGCTGCATCCGTACTGCGGAGCGAGCGGCGATTGCCAGACGGGAACGACGTTGTCGATGAACGGGTCGTTCATCCACTCAGACAGCTCGTGCGACAGCGCGTTGATGTCCTCGGCGAAGCTCGCGTTCGGGTTGTCCACGTGGGCCAGCACGTTCTCGGATCCGTAATCGGCGAACATCGCGGTCTGAACCTGCCGGTCGCCGTTGCCGTTCCGCGATGACGACGCGCTATGGAACCCTCCGACGCAGCAGGCGAGCGGCGTCTTGAAGTCGAGCATGACGTCATGCGTCAGCAGGATGGGCAACGTGCGCGCGCTCACGTGCAGCCCGTTGATGATGCGACCGTAACGACCCGCGAACCACGAGTAGTTGACAAGGCCGAGCCGCTTCAGCGCCACGTGGTTGCCGAAGGTCGTGCCGGCCGGGATGACGGTGCCCTGGTTCGAGGGCACGTCGATGGTCAGCGTCGGCATCACCGTCGGCCGGCTCAGCAGGACGTGGTAGCCGGGGTGGAGCGGGCGCCAGAACTCGGCACGCTGAATGGCATCACCGTACTGCGTGAAGCCGGACAGGAAGTGCGCCCGCTGCCAGATCGGCGACCGGACGGCTTGGCCCACGATCGTGCCGGCGTCGAACACGGATCCGTCGGCGAAGACAAACCGCAGTGGGACGATCTCGTTGGGGATGCGCGTGGTGGCACCCGACGTGAACGGGCTGGTGCCGACCATCTGATACGGGTAGGTGACTCCCCCGAACGTGAACGAGCTGCTGAAATAGGGGATGGTCGTCCCCGAGTGGTTGGGCGCGGAGCCGAGTGTCGTGAACGGCTTGACTGCGGCCCCGGCGGGTGTCGCCGCGGCCATCAGCGCGAACAGTGCCACGGCGGCGATGCCGGCGAGCTTCCTTTTCATCTTCCCCCCTCGATCCGTACGACACAAACCCGCCAGGAGGTTACCCCGGAAACGCGAAGTGCGCATGGGCGCGAACCACGTTGCGCGACTAGCCTGCCAGCGGTGCGACCAGCCCTGACAGCTGCGCAGGACGCCAGCGGCGGGATGCCGGCGGCTGACGTGGCCGACGGCGCGGCCATGCAGGCCGCCGTCCTCGACTGGTACCGCCGGCACGGCCGCGACCTGCCCTGGCGTCACACCCACGATCCGTACGCGATCCTCATCTCCGAGGTGATGCTGCAGCAGACGCAGGTCTCCCGGATCGTGCCCCGGTATCTGGAGTGGCTCGAGCGGTGGCCGGCTGCCGAGGCCCTCGCCGCGGCCTCACCGGCGGACGTGATCCGGGCCTGGGCCGGCCTCGGCTACAACCGCCGCGCCGTGAACCTCCACAGGTGCGCGCAGGAGGTCGTGCGGAGGGGCGGCTTCCCGCGAGATCCCGCCGAGCTGCGGAAGCTGCCGGGCGTGGGCCCCTACACCGCCGCGGCCATCGCCTGCTTCGCCTTCGGGGCGCAGATCGCGGCGCCCGACGTCAATGCCCGGCGCGTGCTCGGACGCGCGTTCGGCGATCCTGACCTGCCGCCTGCGGCCGGCCGCGCCTACGACTGGAACCAGGCGCTCTTCGACCTTGGCAGCACCATCTGCATCGCCCGGCGGCCACGCTGCACAGCCTGCCCGCTCGCCGCCCGGTGCCCCTCGGCGGGGATGACCTTCGCCCCCGAGCGGAAGCAGTCGCCCTTCCACGGCTCCTTCCGCCAGCGCCGAAGCACGGTGCTCAAGCGGCTCGTCGCTGGGCCGTTGCATGTCTCCGAGCTGGACGGCGAGGCTCTGGCCGCGCTGGTCGCGGACGGCCTCGCCGTTATCGACGGCGATGTCGCGGCGCTGCCGACCTAGCTAGCGCCCCGCCAACAGCCTGTCGACCAGGTCGGGTAGGTCGTGCAGGGACGCGATCTCGCCGTCGGGCCGGGCGCCGGGCGGAGCCGCGGATCCCGACCTGTTCAGCCAGACCGCAAGCATCCCGTATGCCTGGGCTCCCTCGACGTCGGTGACGATCTCGTCGCCGACGTGCACCCATCGGCCCGGGTCCCGCCCGACCAGCTCCACCGCCCGGCGGAACGGGCCCGCCGCCGGCTTGGCCTCTCCCACCTCCTCCGCGTGCACGGTGAACGCGAACCGGGCCGCGAGCGGCAATCGCTCGAACGGGAAGTTGCCGTTGGTGATGGCACCGACGATGTGCCCGCGTCGCAGCAGCTCGTCGACCACGGGCTCGACGTCCGAGTGCACGCCCACCACCCGCGCTCGCGCGGCCAGGAGCTCATCGGCCAGCCACTCGGCGAGCTGCGGATCATGGTGGCCGACCGAACCGAGCGCCCGCCGCATCGACTCGCGCCGCAGCTCTTCGAGCGTCCCGTGCAGCTCCCGGCCGACCAGCTCCCGGTGGCGGTGCAGGTCGTCGACGGTGAGCATGCCGGCGAGCTGAGGATGATGGCGCTCGAGCGAGTCGATCGCCGACGCCAGGGCGCCCTCCATCATCGGCCCGAACTCCCACAGCGTGCCGTCCAGGTCGAACGAGACGACGCCGGTCATGCGGCTCGGCTGGGTGACCGCACGAGGGCGACCGCCTGGCACGCCGCGCCCTCGCCGCGCCCGACGAAGCCGAGCATGTCGGTGGTCGATGCACGCACGGTCACGCGGTCGCGCTCAACCCCGAGCGCTGCCGCCAGCGACGCCTTCATCGCCTCGCGATGCGGCGAGAGCCTCGGCTCCTGCATCACCACAACGGCGTCGACGTTCACGATGCTCCAGCCGTGCGCCTCGAGCGAGCTCCAGGCGCGCTGCAGCAGGTCGATGCTGGAGGCACCCTCAAGCGCCGGGTCGTCGGATGGAAACAGCGCACCGATGTCATCGCCTCCACACGCGCCAAGCAGCGCGTCCGTCACGGCGTGACAGACGAGGTCGGCGTCCGAGTGGCCGGCCAGCCCGCGGTCGCTGGGGATGTCGACCCCGGCGAGCACCAGCCGCCGGCCGTCCGCGAAGGCATGGGCGTCGAAGCCGATCCCAACGCGCATGCCCTCGGTCATCCGGCCTCCCCCGCCAGCCGTTCCCTGGCTCGCTCGAGGTCGGCGGCGGTCGTGATCTTGAGGTTGCCTGCCTCGCCCGGGACGACGGCCACCGATCCGCCCGAGGCCTCGACCAGCGACGCGCAGTCGGTCGCTGCCGCCACCACCTCGGGCCGTTGAGCGTAGGCTCGGCGCAGCGCGCCGGCCGCGAAGGCCTGTGGCGTCTGCACCGCAACCAGCTGCGACCGGTCGTGCGTCCCCGCCACGCGGCCGCCCTCGACCCGCTTGATGGTGTCGGTCACCGGCACGCCGGGCACGGCTCCATCGGCATCGCCGAGCGCCCCCAACACCGCGGAGACCAGATCGGCGGAGGCGAACGGCCGCGCCGCGTCGTGCACCAGTATCAGATCGGCGTCGTCGGGCACCTCGGCCAGGCCGGCAGCGACGGACTGCGCGCGGGTGGCGCCGCCCGCCACCGCGGCGGCCACCTTGCCGGCGGCCAGGTCGTCGGCGAGCAGCGACGCGGGCTCCTCCCAGCCCTCGGGCACGACCAGCACGACGCCGTCGATCGCCGGGTGCTCCTCGAGCAGCTCGACCGAATGCGCCAGGAGCACCCTGCCGGCGAGTGCCACGAACGCCTTCGGCCGGTCGGCGCCCAGCCGGGCACCGTCGCCCGCGCCGACGACGATCGCCCACGCCGAGAGCACGTCGGCCACAGGCTCAGCCGCCGTCGTCGGCGATCTTCGTGAAGATGATCTTGCCGGACGGCTGCTGGAGCACGGACGTCACCTGCACTCCGAGCGTCTGCCCGATCCGCTCGCGGGCGCGCTCGACCACGACCATCGTTCCGTCGTCCAGGTAGCCAACTCCCTGGTGCTGCTCCTTGCCCTCCTTGATCAGGAGCACGTCCAGCCGCTCGCCCGGCAGCACGGCGGGCTTCAGCGCGTTCGCGAGGTCGTTGACGTTCAGCACCTGGACGTCCTGGATCTGCGCGAGCCGGTTCAGGTTGAAGTCGGTCGTGAGGATCGGCATGCCGCGCTCCTTGGCGAGCTTCAGCAGCTTCGCGTCGACGTCCGGCACCTGCGGGAAGTCGACGTCCGGGGTGGCAACGCTGACGTCGCTGCGCAGGTCCTGGACGACCTGAAGCCCGCGCCGGCCGCGCGCTCGCTTCAGCGGGTCCGCCGAGTCAGCGACCTGCTGCAGCTCCTTCAGCACGAACTCCGGAACCACCAGCTCGCCACCGAGGAAGCCGGTGCGCACGATGTCGGCGATGCGGCCGTCGATGATCGCGCTGGTGTCGACCAGGGTCGAGCTGCTGTTCGGGCCGCGCTCGGCGTCCGCGTCGCCCAGCGAATGCACGCCCACCAGGCGAAGGATGCCGCGATGCTTCCTGGCGGCGGTGAAGGCGAAGAGGTACCCGAGCACGAGCACCATCGGCAGGAGTATCCAGTTGCCGATATATGGCAGCGCATGCACCGGCAGGTACAGCAGTGCCGACACCAGCAGGCCCACCAGCAGGCCTATGGCGCCGACGGTCAGCTCGCCGGCGCTGCGAGATTGGGTTGCCCGTTCAACTCTCTTGAACCCGCGCGCGAGTCCCTTCCCGACGAGCCCGCCGACCATCCAGCCGACGGCGAACGCGAGGAAGACGATGATGCCGAACGTGGCGTACGCGTAAGAAGACGAATCGAAACGGTTGACCAGATCAAGAGAACGGCCAGCGTATACGGCACCAAGCGCACTCAAGAGAGACAGGACGATTCGTGAGACGAGAATCATCGCCTGCTCCTCCTCAGGAGGCGGTCATGTGGCCCGTCCGCCGGCTGGGCCCGCGGGCCTCCGGCGCCGAACCAGGGTATAAGCGCGTCTAGGCGCGGGCCTTGCGGGCCGCGCCAATCTCCTCCAGCACCTCCTCGAGGTACTCGCGCGCCTCCTCTTCCTCCATGCCCTTGGCGTACATCAACTCCGAGGCGAGGATGCGCTTGGCCTTCGAGAACATCTGCTTCTCGCCCGTGGAGAGTCCCTTTTCCTGGTCACGCTGCGCCAGGTTGCGGACGACCTCCGCGAGCTCGAAGATGTCCCCCGTCTTCATCTTGTCCCGGTTGTGCTTGAACCGGCGGTTCCAGTTCTTCGGCATCTTGGTGCCATCACCGCCCAGCACACCGAGCACCTCGTCGACCGTCTCCTCGCCGATCACCTTGCGCAGGCCGGCTCGGTCCGCGCTGTCCGACGGGATCATCACGGTCATATCGTTGTGGATGATCTGGATGGTCAGGTATTCGCGTCCGTCACGCTCTTCCTTCTTCACGATCGTGCCCGCGCCGTGATGCGGGTACACGACCTTGTCCCCAACTTCATACACGTGACGTCTGACCTCCTCCGCCGTGGGAGCGGCAGTTTTAGTACCCCGAGAGGGGTAAATGATATCAGACCGCGACTCTGAGGGCGAGTCCGGGCGAGCATGCGCAACCGCTCGCAATAAGCTGCCGTGCTAATGTGTAGACTCGTATATGGCCGTTAGCGCAAACGATCCTAACGGTATCTGTCCAACATATGCGTTAGCATTTCGCAGATGCTCGCACTCGACCTCTGCGACCCTTCCACCGACGCCGACCTGGCGGAGCCCACGACCGCCGGCCGCTGGCTCCGCGACCACGGCCTGCGGGCGGACGTCACCCCCGACGGGCTGGCCGATCTGCGGGCGCTGAGAGACGCCGTCGACTCGCTGCTTCGGTCGGCGGTCGAGCGCACCTCGCCGTCACCGAGCGCCCTCGACCGGCTGAACGCGCGCAGCGCCGCGGCGGCAGCCTGCCTCCAGCTCAACTGGCCCTCAGCCGGCGTCCCGCGGATGTGGCTGAGCACCCCCGGCGGCCCGGACGCGTCGGTGCTGGGAGCGGTGGCGCGGTCGGCGATCGAGCTGCTCTCCGGCCGCGACCGCGAGCGGCTGCGCGTCTGCGGTGCGCACGGGTGCGAGCGGCTGTTCATCGCCGCGACCCCGCGGCGCCAGTGGTGCTCGCCTGCCTGCGGCAACCGCGTCCGGGTCGCCCGGCACGCCGCCCGCTACAGGTTGAGGTAGCGGTCGACCAGGTTCTGCTCCTGGAGGCGGCGGAGCCCCTCCCTGATCTCGCGGGCGCGGACGGAGCCGACGCCGTCAACCTCCTCCAGCTCCTCCACCGACGCCCGCACGAACGCCTCCAACCCGTTGAAGTAGCCGACCACGTGGTCGACGACGTGCTCCGGCAGGCGCGGGATCTTCGACAGCACCCGGTACCCGCGGGGGGCCACGGCGTAGTCCATCGGGTTGACGGTGCGCGGATACCCGAGCGCGGCCGCCAGCTCGTCGAACTCGAGCAGCTGCTGGTCGGCCAGGGAGGCGAGGTGGGCAAGCACGCGGTCGGCCCCGCCGGTCGCCTCGTAGATCTCGTAATCGCGGATGAGGGCCAGCTTGTCGGCCGGCACCCACTCGGTCATCTCGTTCAG
>DASQYY010000061.1:0-4647 GCA_035638975.1 Gaiellales bacterium | reverse complement strand
CGTCCGGATGGATCGCCGCCCCCCATCCGCTGCCGGCGGCATCCTCCGCGGTCATCCCCGTCATCTGCGACCAGCGCTCGTTCACATAGGTGCACCCGCCCACCGCGTCGGTCTGGAAGATCCCGACCGGCGCGTGCTGCGACAGTGTCCGGAACCGCTGCTCGCTGGCCCGCAGGTTGGCCTCGGCGGTGCGCCGCTCGGTGATGTCCTGGCCGATGCTGGCCGCGCCGAAGACGCTGCCGTCCCCGTTTCGCAGGATCGTGCTGCTCCAGGCGATCAGCCGTACCCGGCCGTCGCGCGTCGTGATCGAGTTCTCGTCCTGCCGCACGATCCGCCCGGCTCGCAGCTCGCTGTAGAAGTGCTCCACCACGTCGGCGTCCGCGTCCGCGCTGAGCGTCTCGATCCAGTCATGGCCGATCAGGTCCGCCGGCGTGCGGCCGGAGGCCGCAGCGAGCGCGTGGTTGATGTAGACGATCCTGCCGTCGACGTCCGTGATCGTGGCCAGGAGGTCGACGTTGTCGAACACGTCCCGCAGGCGCTGCTCGGACTCGCGCAGCGCCTGGTCGGCGGCGAGCCGCTCGGTGACGTCGTCGACCGTCCCCTCGAAGCCCACCAGCACGCCGTGGCCGTCCCAGACGGGCACAGCCAGCTGGATGATCGAGCGGGCCTCGCCGGTCGGCCGTACGACCCGGCATGCGACCTGGAAGGGCCTCGGCCTGTACGCGGCCTGCGCCCACACGTTCTCCACGATCTCCCGGTCATCCGGGTGCACCCGCTCGATCCAGTGCCCGGGGGTGACGTCATCCGGGGCGATGCCGGCCATCTGGTAGACACGCGGGTTGAGGTACGTGAACATGCCGGCCGGATCGCTGCGGAAGATCCCGATCGGTGCGTGCTCGGCGAGCGACCGGAAGCGCTGCTCGGCCTGGCGGATCTCGGTGATGTCATGGGCGACGCCGTGCGCGCTGACAGGCCGCCCGCGCCTGTCACGCGACACGCTGCCGGTGACGTGCAGCCAGAGCTCGTGGCCGTCGACCGTATGTGCCTGGACGTGGACGTCGGCGTGGCCTTCCTCGAACAGCAGATCGACGAATGCGGGGTCGGGCAGCTGGAGTAGCTCGGTGATGGTTAGGACCGGGCCGAACACCCGCCGGGCGTGATCGTTGACGTACGTCAGGGCCCCGGTCGGGTCGATCTCCCAGATGATCGCCTCGAGGCCGGCCGTGAGCCGAGCGAACCGTTGGCGGTGCGCGTCGAAGCGCCCGATGGCGACGTGCACGCCGACCGCGAGCGTCGTGGCGATGAGGATGCGCGCGATGATCGACACGCCGTTTCCGGCCGGGTGATAGGCCTCCAGCGCCGCATAGCCGACGATGTCGACCAGCCAGGTGGTCAGCAGCCAGCTCCCGTTCAGCAACGCGGCGGCCTCGAGCATCGAGATCATAACGAGGCCGAACAGCAGGCGGTTGTGATCCTCGGGGTACGCCGCCATGGCCGCCACCGCGATGGGCGCGTCGAGCTTCGCGGCCAGACGGGGCACGCAGGCCATCTGAGGGCATCGCAGCTGGAGGACGCCGATTCCCACGACGGCTCCTGCAAGCGCCAGGATGATCGCGTACTGCGCCGGCGTGCTCCCCGCCCACCCGAACGGGAACAGCGCGAGGGCGACGCCGATCACGATGCGCCCGTACGCCACCCCCTGGGTCAGGCGGTCGGGAGAGGCCGTGTCACGTCCGGGCAGAGTCATTGGCAGGCGGGCGCTGCAGGTGCGGGGGAAGCGCCCCCTGTCAATCGTCCGGTTCGACACATGATTGAGCAGGCTTCCGCTTAAGTGTCGATAGCACCCTCCTAGGTGACGGCGCCTGCCCGGGTGGGGCACAATCGGCCATGGCCGAGATGGAGCAGCTGGTGTGCGTGGTCACGGGCGGCAGCCGCGGGATCGGCCGCGCGGTTGTCTCGCGGCTGGGGGCGGCCGGCTGCAGGATGGTGATCAACTGCCGAAGCTCCGTCGGGGAGGCCGAGGCGCTGGCCGCCGAGCTGGAGGCGGCGGGCGGCGCGGCGATCGTCGTGCCCGGTCCGATCGCCGACCCGGCCACCGCCGCCGCCATCGCCACGGCGGCGCAGGTGCGGTTCGGTCGCGTGGACGTGCTCGTCAACAACGCGGGGATCACGGACGACGCGACGCTCCGCCGGATGACGGACGAGCAGTTCACCGAGGTCGTGCAGACGAACCTGATCGGCACCCACCGGGTCACCAAGGCTGTGATCGACGGCATGTGCGACCGCGGCTTCGGCCGCATCGTCACCATCTCGAGCTTCGTTGGGCAGATGGGCAACTACGGGCAGAGCAACTACGCGGCGACCAAGGCGGGGCTGATCGGCTGGACGAAGACGCTGGCGCTGGAGGTCGCTCGCCACGGCGTGACGGTGAACTGCGTATGCCCCGGGTTCATCGACACGGACATGCTGCGGGGCGTGCCGGAGCACGTGCTCGAGCGGCTGGTCGCCCGCATCCCGCTTGGCCGCTTCGGCGACGCCGACGAGGTGGCCCGCGGCGTCGAGTACCTCGTCCGCGACGGCGGCTACATCACCGGGAGTTGCCTCAACATCAACGGAGGGCTGTACATGTGAGCGTGTCGGTTGGCGACAGCGCGGAGACGACGAGAACGGTGACCGAGCAGGTGCTCGAGCACTTCGCCGAGGCCACCGGCGACCGAAACCCGATCCACTTCGACGAGGGCTACGCGGCCACGACGCGGTTCGGCGGACGGATTGCTCACGGGCTGCTGGTCGGGGGCATCATCTCCTCGCTGCTCGCGAACGACCTGCCCGGGCCGGGGACGGTGTACCTCGGCCAGGAGCTGAGCTTCCGGGCACCCGTGCGGATCGGCGACGAGGTGCGCTGCGAGGTCGACGTGACGGAGGTCGGCGAACGCGGCCGGGTAACGCTGGCGACGCGCGCATGGGTGGGCGACACGCTGGTGGTCGACGGCGTCGCGCGGGTGCTGGCGCCCGGCTGAGCCGGCGCAGATGGGCATATGCACCGCCGCCGCGGTTGGCGGCGGTGCGACGGGTGGCGGTGGTGGTGGTTGTGGGCGCGTCGCGGTGCGTGGTGCAGGCGCGGCACGATCGCGTGGACGATGTCCGACGCCAGGCCGGCCACGGGCGTCGCGAACTGCACGAGGGCGCAGGCGGCGAGCAGCGCCATCGCAGCCAACGCGCCGTACTCCACCGTTGCTTGCCCCCGCTCCATGACGGAGACGCTACGCATCCACCGGTCACGTGCGTGTGACGACACGCAACAGCTCGATCACATGCTGCCGTCGATCACCGGCCCGACCGAGTGGGCGGCAACCAGGGCAAGGGCGGTCATGACCGGTAACATGGCGGCGGGCACCAACAGGAACACGACCACGAGAAGGATGCGAGGGGACGCCCGGGCTGCACGCTCCTGGATCCGCCGCGTCTGCTCGACGCGCGCCCGAGCGGCCTGCGTGCGCAGCACCTCTGCCAGCGGCACGCCCAGCCGATCGCTCATGCGCAGGGCGGCTCCCAGCCTGCGCAGTGAGGGCGACGCCGTGCGCTCGGCGAGCTCCGTCAGCTCCACGTGCCTGCGCTGACCGAGTCGGAGGTTGGCGAGGGCGACCTCGAGCTCCTCGTGCAGGGCTCCGGTCGACACCTCCGCCGCGAGGCGCATCGCATCGTCGATGGGGATCCCCGCAGCAACGGCGGACGCGATCAGATCGAGCGCAAGCGGCGCCTGCTGCTCGATCTCGTCAGCACGTGCACGCCGTGCGGCCCGCAGCCAGAGGTCGGGGAACACCCACCCGAACACACCGGATCCCAGACCGACGGCAAGGCCCACCATCGATCCTGTCGCCAGAACTGCCAGCAGCCCGGCGGCGCCGAATACGGTCAGCGAGCCGGCCCGCAGCTCGGCCGTGTCCGCCGTGCGTTCCGACCCGCTCGGGGTGCGTGGGCCGTGCCCTTCGATCCCCGGCGGGGCGGGCGGACGGATCCCCAAGGCGCGCGCGCGTTTCCCGACGGCTGCAAACAGGTCGAGGCGATGACCTTCGATCCGCCCGGAGCCGTTCAGATCCCGGTCTCGACGCCACGAGCAGAGCGCCTGGTAGGCGGCCGCTGCCGCGGCGACCAGCATCACCAGCTGCATCATCCCGCGACGGCGGCCAGCCGCCGGACGAGGGTCAGCCCCGACGCGGTGAGAACAGCGGATGCGGCCAGCGCGGCCAGGCCGAGCGGCGATCCGATCAGCGCCGAGAATGCCGACCTGTCGATGACGGCCAGCGCACACACCGCGAAGCCCGGCATCGCGGACACCATCCGAGCCGTGGCGCGGGCCTGAGCGGTCAGCATCGCAGCCGTCCGCCGCTGCTCCTCCCGCTCGACGAGCGCCTCCGCCAGGCCGTCGAGCAGCGCCGCAAGGTCGCCGCCGGCACGCAGCTGTGCGCCCACTGCCACGGCAAGGATGCCAGCGCCGTCTCCGCCGATCAGCGCGAGCGCCTCGGCGGGCGCGGCACCGAGGCGAACCGCGGCATCCGCGTCACGAACGGCCGACCGGATCGGCTCGGGGAGGTCCGCCGCGACGTCGCCGACCGCCTGGGCAAGCGTCCGCCCGGCTCGCACGTG
>DASQYY010000060.1:0-18600 GCA_035638975.1 Gaiellales bacterium | reverse complement strand
CGTCTGACCGTCCAACTGTGGTTGGTTGCAGGGGTTTGTGGGCTGCGATCGCATTCGCGATCTGTGTGATCGCAGATCGCTCAGACCGCACGGCGCCGTGGAATCAATCATCTAGCGCCGCCCACGCCCGAAGCTGTTCGCCTGCGGCGCGGCCGCCCGCAGCTCGCCGATGTCCTGCACCTCGGCCGGCGCCGGGCCGATCTCGCTGCGGCCGGGGTGGCGCAGCGGGACGATCCGCTCGGCCAGCACGTTGATCGTGCCCTCCCGCCGCTCGAGGCGGCCGGTGATCTCGAGCAGCGGCTCGGCGCGCACGGCGATGCGGTCACGCTCGTAGACGTCCGGGTAGACGATCACGTTGCTCATCCCGTGCTCGTCCTCGAGCAGCAGGAAGACGATGCCCTGCGCCGTCCCCGGCCGCTGGCGGGCGACGACGATGCCGGCGATGGTGACGGTCGTGCCGCTCTCGTCGGTGCGAAGGTCGCGTGACGTGCGGATCTGCTCCGGCAGCGCCGGGCGGAGCAGCGCCATCGGGTGAGGGCCGGTGGTCAGCCGCATGGTCTCGTGGTCCGCGACCATGCGTTCCCACGCCGACTGCGCCGGCAGCAGCGGGGCGGGAGCGGCGTCCAGCGCGAGCGCCAGCTGGCCTGCCTCCGGCGCGCGGTGCAGGCGGATCTCCCAGAGCAGCCGGCGCCGGTCGCTCGAGAACGGCTCCAGCGCCCCCGCGCGCACGAGCTGCGCCAGCACGTCGCGGCCGACCGGGGCACGCCGTACCAGGTCGCCCGCGTCGCGGTACGCGCCGCCCCGCTCGCGCTCGGCGACGACGTCCTCGGCCGCCTTGCCGACGCCCTTGACGTAGCCGAGCCCGATCCGCACGGAGCCGTCCTCGAGGGTGCACGTCGCACGGCTGCGGTTGATGTCGGGCGGCAGCACGGCGACGCCGCGGCGCTCGCCGTCGCGCAGCAGCGTGGCCGGTGGGTAGAAGCCCATCGGCTGCTCGTTCAACAGTGAGCAGAGGAACTCGGCCGGATGATGCAGGTGCAGCCATGCCGACTGGTAGGCGAGGATCGCGAAGGCGGCCGCGTGCGACTTGGGGAAGCCGAAGCCGGAGAAGCCGAGCACCTTCTCGAACACCAGCTCGGCCGTCTCGCGGGGCACGCCGTTGGCGACTGCGCCCTCGCAGAACCGCTCGCGGTGCACGGCGAGCGCCTCGTGGCTGCGCTTCCGGCTCATCGCCCGGCGCAGCGACTCAGCCTCGCCGGTCGTGAACCCGGCAAGCGCGATCGCCACCTCGAGCACCTGGTCCTGGTAGACGATCACGCCCAGCGTGTCGCCCAGCGGGCCCTCCAGTAGCGGGTGGTCGAACTCGACCCGGTAGCCCGGGTGCTCGCGCAGTCGCTTGCGCCGCGCGATGTAGGGGTTGACCGCCTTGCCGACGATCGGCCCGGGGCGGACGAGGGCGACCTGCACGGTCAGGTCGTCGAGGCTCTCGGGCTTCGTTCGCACGATCGACTGCATCTGCGCCCGGCTCTCGATCTGGAACACCCCGACGGTGTCGCCCGCCTGGATCTCGGCGTACACGTCGGGGTCGTCGAAGCCGACGCGTGACAGGTCGACCGGCTCGGCCGCCGTCTTCGCGATCAGGTCGACGCACTCCTCGACGGCCGACAGCATGCCCAGGCCGAGCAGGTCGATCTTGAGGAACCCGGCGTCGGCGCAGGAGTCCTTGTCCCACTGGCAGATCCGGCGGCCTTCCATCGCCGCGGGCAGCACCGGCACCAGCTCGACCAGCGGAGTGGAGGAGATGACCATGCCGCCGGAATGCTGGCTGATGTGGCGGGGCAGGCCCATGATCTCGTCCATCAGGAAGCGGAAGGCGCGCCAGCGCGGGCTCTCCAGCTCGGGCAGGCGCGCCGACTCCGCGCCGCGGTCCCAGCCGTCGGTCATCCGCGCCATCCGCTCGATCTCGCCCTGCGGCAGGGCGAGCGCCTTGCCCAGGTCGCGGATGGCACCGCGGATGCGGTAGGTGGGGAAGGCGGCGACGAGGGCAGCGTGGTCGTCGCCGTAGCGGCGCTGGATCTCGAGGATCAGCCCCTCGCGGATGTCGCGGGGGAAGTCGAGGTCGATGTCGGGGACGCTCGCGAGCTCCTTCGCAAGGAAGCGGCCGAGGAACAGCCGCGCGGCGACGGGGTCGACATGCGAGAGGCCGATCAGGTAGCAGACGATCGACCCGACGCTGGAGCCGCGGCCGCGGCCGGGTGGGAGCAGCCGCCGGGCAGCGCTTCTGCCACGCACCTGGACGGCGACGTCGCGGGCCAGCTCGAGGATGTCGCGGTGCAGGAGGAAGAAGCCGGCGAGCCCGTGATGGTCGATCAGGGCAAGCTCCTCGTCCAGGCGACGGCGTGCCTCGTGGACGGTGGCGCTGCCCGCGTAGCGGCGCTCGAGCTCGTCGCTGCAGATCCGCCGCAGCGCCTGCTGGGCCGACTCGCCGGTCTCGGAGACGAAGTCCGGGTAGCTGTAGCCGAGGTCGCTGGTCAGGTCGAAGCGGCAGCGCTCGCCGACCTCGACGGCGCCGCGGACGGCCTCGGCGGGGAAGCGCGCGGCCAGCTCGGCGGGCGCTCGCAGCACCGCCTCGCGGTTGCCGCGGCGTTCGCGCTCACATGCATCGAGCGTGGTGTTCAGGCGGATTGCGACCAGCGCATCCTGGAGGTAGGCGCGGCGTGGGGTGTGGGCGTGGACGTCGCCGGTGGCGACCGTGCGCAGGCGCAGCTCGGCAGCCAGCTCGAAGAGCAGGCGGTTGCGCCTGGCGTCGCCGCGCCAGTAGGGGCGCTGCAGCTCGATCGCGAACCGCTCGCGGCCGAAGATGCCGCGCAGGCGGCGGGCGTGCGCCGCGGCCTCGGCGATGCGGCCCTCGGCCACCGCGCGGGCGACGAGGCCGTCGCGGGCGCAGCCGGACAGGCAGTGCAGCCCGTCTGCGTGGGCGGCCAGCTGGTCGATGGTGACCGAGGGCGCGAGGCGGTCGTCGGCGTAGGCGAGCGAGAGCAGGCGGCAGAGGTTGCGGTAGCCCTGCGCGGTCTCGACCAGCAGCGTCAGGTGGGCGCCGCCTGAGAGGGTGATCTCGCAGCCGGTGATCGGCCGCAGGCCGCAGTCACGGGCGGCATGGGCGAACTCGAGCGATCCGGAGAGGCTGTCGTGGTCGGTCAGCGCGAGCGCGGTGTGTCCGAGCTCCGCCGCGCGGAAGGCAAGCTCGTGGGGCTGCGAGGCGCCGTCGAGGAATGAGAAGCAGGAGTGGGCGTGCAGCTCGATCATGCCCGCTGCGCGTACCAGCGGCCCTGGCGGCGGTCGCAGAAGACGACGGTGTTGCGGCCGTCGTCGAGCACGAGGTCGTAGTAGACGCGGCGCACGGGCCGGCGCGTCCACCAGCCCTCCTCGACCCGCCACTCGTCGCGGACGTGGGAGACGGGGCGGCCGGCGACGGCGGCCGGCATGCCGGCCGAATCGGTCACGACACGGGCCGGGCGGGGGAGTCCAAGGCGGCGAACATATGTTCGATCCATGCCCGCCAGCATACCTCAGAACCGCAACGACCAGTCACGTAATGGCTCATCTTTCGCCCCGCCCCCTCCGGCCTTGTTTGACACCCAAGTCCCGGGCGTGGCTCAACGATCCGGGCGAGTGCAACGATGTCCTGCCGGCCGCGTATCAACGCCCGTGACTCGGGTTTGACACCGGGGTAGGCCGATGAGTTCCCACCGGCCGGGCGGTCCCGACGTGAACAACCAAGGAGCCACTGCATGCGAAAGCTGGTCGTCTACACCCTGCTCTCCCTCGACGGAGTCGCCGAGGCGCCGGAGGTGTTCTTCACCGAGTTCGACGACGCGATGGAGGAGAACCTGGCCCAGGTGATCGGGTCGCAGGACGCCGTCCTGCTCGGCCGTCGCATGTTCGACGAGTGGTCCCGTTTCTGGCCGTCCAGCGACATCGAGCCGTTCGCGAGCTTCATCAACAGCGTCCGCAAGTACGTCGTCACGTCGCGTCCGCTGGAGGACGAGTGGACGAACGCGACCGCGATCGACGGGGATCTGGCGACGTTCGTCGCCGACCTGAAGGCGCAGCCGGGTGGCGACATCGGCGTGCACGGGAGCATCTCGGTCGCCCAGCAGCTGCTGGAGGCGGAGCTCGTCGACGAGCTCGACCTCGTCATCGCGCCGGCGCTGCAGGTGGAGGGCAGCAAGCTGTTCGACGGCGTCGCTCAGCGCAGGCTGGTGCTCCACTGCAGCGCCACCTCCCCGGCCGGCTATCTCATGCTCGCCTACTCGGTGAAGCGATGAGCCTGCGGGCGGCCGCCGGCGCGGCAGCCGCCCGCTCGAGGCTCAGCCGGCGGTCGACTGACCGGCCAGGCTCTGCGACCGCTGGTGGCGGCCCTCCTGGAACTCCTCGATCATCTTCTTCGAGAAGGCCGGGATGTCATCCGGCTTGCGGCTGGTGACGACGCCCTGCTCGGTAACGACCTCCTGGTCGACCCACGTGCCTCCGGCGTTGCGGACGTCGGTCTGCAGGCTCGGCCACGAGGTGATCGTCAGGTCGCGCACCACGTCCGCCTCGACCAGCAGCCACGGCGCGTGGCAGATCGCGGCGATCGGCTTGCCGGTGTCGTAGAAGTCGCGGACGAAGCGGACAGCCTGCTCGTTCTGGCGCAGGTTGTCCGGGTTCAGCGCCCCGCCCGGGAGCATCAGCGCGTCGTAGCTCTCGGCGTTCACCTCGTCGACCGTGTGATCGACCGGGAAGGTGTCCCCCTTGTCGATGTGGTTGAGCGCCTGGATCTCATCCTGCTGGATCGAGATCAGCTCCGTCGTCGCCCCGGCCTGCTCGAGCGCCTTGCGCGGCTCGGTCAGCTCGACCTGCTCCACGCCCTCGCTCGCCAGGATGGCGATGGTCTTGCCCTGAAGCGATTGCTCGGCCATGTTCGTTGCCTCCTCCGTCGGTATCCCGGGTGGGGTGCCCGGGCCGCTGAGGCGGCAAACGACTCGAACCGGTTAGACCACCTGGACGGCGAGGGTCGTCATCCAGAGCGCCGGCCAGCCGATCGACCAGATCGCGAATACGACCATGAGCGCCCTGTCGGTGCCTGTGCGCACATCAGACCGCTTGGCAGCGACGAGGAGGGCCTTCCAGCCGCCGAATGCGAAGCCGGGAAGGAGCCACCCGGCCGTCAGGACGGGAATGAGCCTGAGGTTGTCCTGCCACCGGAACTGCACGTCGGTGGGGATCAGGAAGATCACCACCAGCCAGACGAGCACCAGCACGCTCAGCACCCACCAGGCAACCAGCCAGCGGGCTCGGGTGCTCCAGGGAACTGCGCGAAGGCTCACGACAAGGCCAGTCTACGAGCTTCCCAGGTTATTCGTACGGGACGAGCAGCTCCCGCCCCTCCGGCAGCCGTGACCAGGGCGCCACCTCGACCACCCGCAGCAGGTGCCCGTCGCCCATCGCAGCCCGCAGCTGCCGCGCCGCCTCCGACGCCCGCTCCCTGCGCACCTCGTGCGCCGGCCGCATCAGCAGCTCCTGCCGGCCGCCCTCGTCTCCCAGCTCGGCCAGCTCGAGCGCCAGCCGCTCGACCGCTCCCGGCAGCTCTCCCAGGTGCGGCAGCAGCGCATCGCGCAGGCGCCGCTCCTCGCCCGTCGCCTCCCGCATCCGCACCGGCCGCCGCCACGACCCGCCGGCCGCAAGGCGGGCCGACAGCGTCAGCGTCCGCACCGGCCGCCCCGCCCGCCGGGGCGCCGCCAGCAGGCGCTCCAGCAGCACCACCACCGCCTGGTGCAATGTCGCCTCGTCACCCACCGGATCGCCGAAGTCGATCCATTCGCGCATCGGCTCCGGCGGCATCCGCGGAGCGACGTACTGCTCGTCCTCGCCCCGCGCAAGCCTCCATCCGGCGATGCCGTCCGGGCCGAACCTGTCCGCCACCGCCGGCAGCGGCAGCGCCGCGAGCGCGCCCGCCGTCCGGATGCCGAGCGCCTCCAGCTCGTCGACCATCCGCTCCTCGAGCCCCAGGCGCCCGATCGCCATCCGCTCGAGGAACCCCGCCGCCCCATCCGCCTCGATCACCCGCGGGCGCCCGGGCCGGGCCTTGGCGGCGGCCGCCTGCGCCGTGAACCGGCCCGGCCCGGCACCCACCCTGCCTCCCCCGGGCAGGCGCTGCTCCGCCGCATGCAGCAGGCGCCCCATCCCGCCGTGCATGCGCAGCAGCCCGTCGGCGCGAAACAGCGCCCGCCCGGCCCCCAGCGGCTCAACCGCCGCCCCGATCGACTCCAGCCCGGCCAGCATCTCCTCGGCCGCGTCGGCGACCGCCCCCGGGTCAGCCGTCACCAGCCTGATCCGCGGGCAGCGCGCGAGCGCCTCGCCGGCACGCATCCCGGGCCGCACGCCGAATGCTGCGGCCGCGGCGTTGACCTCGCCGATCACCGGCCGCCCGCCCGCCTCGGGCGCGAGCGCCGCCGGCTCGTCGCCGAGCGCTCCGCCCATGGCGATCCGCAGCGCGAAGCGGGGGACAAGGGCGCAGATCAGGATGCGTGCGCGTGCCGGCATCGGGCCTGCCAGCATAGGCGAACACATGTTCGATCGTCAAGCGATCCGCGAACCGGGTGCGCCGACTCAGCCGGGCAGCTTGAGCGTCATCTGATGTTCGACCTGCCCGGGGTTGTGACGCTCCACGACGGCCAGGTCGAACACCTTCCCGCAGCTGTCGCACATGTACCGCTGGCGCGCCTCCAGCCAGCGCAGCGCGCGGCGGTGACAGGAATGGCAACGGAGCTGCTTCGGCTTGCGGGGCATGACGGGCGAGCCTAGCCGTGCCTGCGGACGCGATGCCATGTGAGGGCACCCAGGGCGATCGCGAGCACCACCGCCACCGCCCACGGCCCCATCGAGTGCGCGATCGCGGTCACCGACTTGCCGAACACGAACCCGGCGCCCGCGACCACCACCACCCAGGTCACGCCTCCGGCCACATTCCAGAGCAGGAACCTGCGCAGCGGCATGTGCGCCGCGCCGGCCATCCAGGGGGCGAAGACGCGGACGAACGGGAGGAACCGAGCGCCGATGAGCGACTTGCCGCCGTGCCGCTCGAAGAACCGCTCGACGCGCAGCACCTGCTGCTGCTTCGGCCATCCCCGCTCCACCAGCCGGTTGAGGAGCGGCCGGCCGCCGATCCGGCCGATCCAGTAGCCGCCGGTCGCTCCCAGCACAGCGGCGATCGCCGCCACGACCATGACGGCGGGGAGGCTCAGCTTCCCGGCCGACGCCGCCGCACCGGCCGTGACCAGGATCGTCTCGGCCGGGAACGGGATGCCCAGCAGCTCGAGCGTGACGGTGACGAAGATCAGCAGGTACCCGTGACTGGTAACCCAGTCGACGACGCCGTTCACTCGTCGAGGTCGAGATCCGGATCCATCGCGCGCTGGTAGGCGCGACGGACGGCCAGCGACGGCAGCTGGCGCTCCGCCGCCTTCGAGAACTCGCGCTCGTACCGGGAGCGATCCCGGGCTGCCATCGTCTCGGCGTAGCGGTCGCGCAGCGCCAGCAGCTCCTCCTCCGCCTGCTCGACCAGGTCCATGTAGTCGCCGTACAGCTCCTCCGCGTCGCCCGCCCGCGCATGGGTGTAGGAGACCCGCGCCTGCTCGACCGAAAGCAGCAGATCGTGCTGGTCGGTCATGAACATGGACAGCTGGCGCGAGATGACATCGCCGAACCGCGCTCTCCCCGGAAGCCGCATGTGCGAATCGTATCCGGCCCGCGATCGGCGAACAGGCCGGTACCATCGCCGCTGTGAGCGACCCCGTCCGCCTCCTCATCCGCACATGGAACATCGCGCACGGGAGGGACGTGCCGCCGGATCGCCAGCACTCACACGTGCACCGCAAGCTGCTCCACGAGATGGCCGCGCTGATGACCGAGGACGCGCCCGACCTCGTCCTGCTCCAGGAGGTGCCGGTCTGGGCCGGTTCGCTGCTGGGTGAGGCGACCGGCATGGGCATCACTCTGGCGCCGGCGTACGGCGCGCACGTGCCGTTCCTGCACGTGCCGCTGCCCCTTGCGGTCGGAGCCGCCGTCGGCCGCGCGCTGCCCGACCTCGTCCGCACGCAGTTCGAGGGTCAGGCGAACGCCGTGCTGTACGGGCCCGATCTGCTGCTCGTCTCGGCCCGGCGCGTGCTGATCAACCGACAGCAGCGCTTCCGCGGTGAGCCGCGGATCGCGCAGCTGGTGCGCCTCCGCCACCGCCGTACCGGCCGCGAGTTCGTCGTTGCCAACCTCCACGCCGGCACCAGCGACAACCAGCAGCAGCTGGAGCGCGCCGGATGGGTGCTCGAGCAGTTCGCCCGGGGAGCGCCGATGGTGCTGGCCGGCGACCTGAACGCGACGGCCCGCTCGCCGGGCATGCGCTCGCTGCGGGCGCGCGGATGGTTCGAGGACCCCGAGCAACTGGGGCGGCGCATCGACCACATCCTCGTGCGCGGTATGGCCGAGGAGACCCGCCCGACGCCCTGGGAGCCGGAGCGGCGTGACCTACCCATGAACGGCCGGCTTCCCGTGCGGCTGTCCGACCACGACCCGATCGATTCGGTGGTGCTGCTATGACGATCCGCGACCAGCTGCCCTCGCTCGAGGGCGTCACCTACCTGAACGCCGGCACCAACGGGCCGATGCCGCTTGCGGCGGCGCAGGCGATGCGTGACGAGCTCGATCTCGCCGTGCGCCGCCCGCGCATCGGCATGGCGGTGTTCGAGCACGTGTTCGAGGTGCGCGCCCGCGCCCGCGAGGCGCTCGCGCGCAGCGTCAACGCCCCGCCCGACCAGGTCGCGGTGACGACGTCCACCTCGAACGGCGTCGGCATCGTGATCGGCGGCATCGACTGGAATCCCGGCGATGAGGTGATCACGACCACCGAGGAGCATCAGGGCATCCTCAGCCCGCTCGACGTCATCTCCAGCCGCTACGGCGTCGATGTCAAGAAGGTGCCGGCCGACGAGGTGGAGGACGCGATCGGCGAGCGCACGCGCATGGTCGCGGTCTCGCATGTGCTCTGGACGACCGGGCGCAGGCTGGACGCACCGCGGCTGGCGGCGGCCGCCCACGCCGCCGGCGCGTCTCTGCTGCTGGACGGGGCGCAGTCGGTGGGGGCGATCGAGGTCGACGCGCCGGGGAGCGGTGCGGACTTCTATGCGTTCTCGGGCCAGAAGTGGCTGCTCGGCCCGCAGGGCACCGGCGGCCTGTGGGTGTCCCCGGAGTGGAACGAGCGGCTGTGGACGGCGCAGTCGACCTTCTGGAACCTGACGCAGGGCCGGATCGGCGCATTCAGGCCGGACGCCGGCCGCTGGGACGCCGGCTCGTTCGAGACGCCGGTGCTGGCCGGCATTGCGGCGGCGATCGAGTGGGTGGAGTCGCTCGAAGGCGGCCGGCGGGGCTGGGCCGACCTGACGGCGGCGAACGCAGCACGGGCGCGGGAACGCCTCGCCGCCCAGCCCGGCGTCACGGTTGCCGACCCGGGCGATGGCGGCGGCCCGCTGATCGCGCTGACGGTGGACGGCGAGGACGACACGGCGGCGCTGGTCGGCAGGCTGGGCAAGGACGGGATCCTGATCCGCTACATCCCGAACACGCCGTACCTGCGCGTATCGGTGGGGGCGTGGACGACGGACGACGAGGTCGAGCGGCTGGCGGAGGCGCTGACCGCCGGCTCATAGGGGGACCGGCTTCAGCCTGGCCCCGGTAATAGCCCGGAGCTCTCAACCGGGGCAGCCTGCAGGCGGGCCCGTGACGCGGCGCCTATCCCCGCAGGCCCAGCTCCGGCGCGATCGGCCGGAGGGCCTCGATCACGAACGCGATGTGCTCGTCGAGGTCGACGCCCAGCTCCTCGGCGCCGTTGACGACGTCGTCGCGGTTGACGCCCTTCGCGAAGCTCGGCTGCTTCAGCTTCTTGCGCACCGACTTCGCCTCCAGGGTGGCGATCCCGTCCGGGCGCACCAGCCCGCACGCGTGGACGAAGCCCGAGACCTCGTCGCACGCGAACAGCGTGTGCTCGAGCTGCGTCACCCTGGCCACGCCGGTGTGCTCGCCATGCGACTGGATCGCGCGGATGAACCACTCCGGGTAGCCCTTCTCGCGGAGCACCGGCGCCCCGTCCTGCGGGTGCTGGTCGAGCGTGGGGTGCCGCTCGTAGTCGAAGTCGTGGAGCAGGGCGACGTTGCCCCAGGCCTCCTCGTCCTCACCGAACTTCCGCGCGTAGGCGCGCACCGACGCCTCGACTGCGAGCGCGTGCCGGCGCAGCGCCTCGCTCTGCGTCCACTCGGTGAGCAGTGCCCAGGCGGCGTCGCGGTCGTGCACCAGGTCGTCGGCCATGTCGGCCCGAACGTAGCAGGACCGGGGGAGACGGGAGCGAAACTGGCTACTCTGAGATGGCTGTGGCTACGGCGACACGAGAGGGGACGGTGGAGGCTTTCCTGATCGAGGGTGGGCGACCGCTGTCGGGGACGATCCGCCCGGCCGGCAACAAGAACGCCGCGCTGCCGATCCTCGCGGCCTGCCTGCTCACCGCCGACCCGGTCACCCTCGAGAACGTGCCTCGCATCCGCGACGTCGAGGAGATGATCGAGCTGATCCGCGCGCTCGGCGTCGAGGTCGAGTGGGAGGGCCAAAACGCGGTGCGCGTGTGGGCCGCCGACGTCACCGGCACGACGCTCGACCCGGAGCTGTGCACGCGCATCCGCGCCTCGATCCTGGCCGCCGGCCCGCTGCTCGCGCGGTTCGGCTCTGCCGACGTGCCGCCGCCCGGCGGGGATGTGATCGGCCGGCGGCGCGTCGACACGCATCTGATGGCCTTCGCCGCGCTGGGCGCCGACGTGGAGGCTGACCGGGAGTACCGGCTGCGGGCGCCGAACGGGCTCGAGGGAGCGGAGATCCACCTCGACGAGGCGAGCGTGACCGGCACCGAGAACGCCTTGATGGCGGCCGCCCTGGCCCGCGGCACCACGGTGATCATGAACGCGGCGTGCGAGCCGCACGTCCAGGACCTCTGCCGGCTGCTCTGCAAGATGGGCGTCGGCATCGAGGGCATCGGATCGAACGTGCTGGTCGTCCACGGCGCGGACGAGCTGCACGGCTGCCGGCACCGGATCGGCCCCGACCACATCGAGGTGGCGTCGTTCATCGGCCTCGCCGCCGTCACAGGCGGTGACCTCACGATCGAGGACGCGGCGGTCGAGCACCTGCGGGCGATCCGTCACTCGTTCGGCCGCCTCGGCGTCACCATCGAGGTGGTGGACGGCACGAGCGTACGCGTGCCGCCCGGGCAGGAGCTGGTGGTCGTCGACGACCTGCACGATCAGGTGCCGAAGATCGACGACGGCCCCTGGCCGATGTTCCCGGCCGACCTGACGTCGATCGCGGTTGCCGTCGCGACGCAGGCGAAGGGCACCGTGCTGATCTTCGAGAAGATGTTCGAGAACCGGCTGGTCTTCACCGACAAGCTGGTCTCCATGGGCGCCCGCATCATCCTCTGCGACCCGCATCGCGCGGTGGTGACCGGGCCGAGCAAGCTCTACGGCTACCGGATGGAGAGCCCCGACATCCGCGCGGGCATGGCCATGCTGATGGCCAGCCTGTGCGCCGAGGGGACGAGCCGGATCGGCAACGTGGGCCAGATCGACCGCGGCTACGAGCGGATCGACGCGAGGCTGCGGGAGCTGGGCGCGCAGATCGAGCGAGTCGAGGGATGACGATCGACGACCGCCTCTCCGCCCTGCTCAGCCGCGGCCTAGTGCGGACGCGCCCAGCCGCGGACATGCTCTCGCCCGACTCGCTGCTCGGGGACGGCGGCGCGGTGCTCCCGCTCGAGCACGCGCGGCTGCTGTCGCTGACCAACGGCCTCGACGCCTACGGCGGGTACTTCCGGCTGTTCGGCGTCGGCCCGTGGTCGGTGCGCGACATGCGGCGCTGGAACAGCCGCGACGGCTGGCGGTCGGCCTGGGAAGGCCGGGCCGACGGCTGGTGGTGCTTTGGCGAGACGGCCTGGGGCGACCAGTACGCCTATGCGGCCGGCGACGACCCGTTCTCGGTCGACACGACGGTGTACCGGCTGGACGCGTGCAGGCTGGAGCCGGAGGCGGTCGCGGACGACTTCGGCGAGTTCCTGGGCGGCGAGTTCGCCCGCAACGCGGCCGCGCCGCGCGACGACGCGACGGTCGCGGCGCGGGAGCGGTTCGGCGAGATCGATCCCAACCAGCAGCTGGCGTACGTGCCGTCGCTGCTGCTGGGCGGCGACGACGACCTGGCGAACGTGGTCACGCTGGGCGCGCGTGAGGCGATGGCGGCGGCAGGCGAGGCCTACCGCGCCTGGGCCCACGCCGGCGTCGCCAGGTAGAGCCCGCACGGGGCGCTCGCGTGGGTCTCACGGGCTGCGTGCGACCCCGTAGACTCCGCCCGTGGATCGGCGTCACATCACGGACGGGCAGGTCGACGAGGCCGTTCGCTTGCTGCGGCCGAGCGCGGAGGACCGCGAGCGCGTTCGCGGCTCGGTCGCGGACATCGTCGACATGGTGCGAACCGGCGGCGACGCCGCCATCCGGCGCCTGACGTCGCGGTTCGACGGCATCGAGCTCGAGCGCCTGCGCGTCCGGCCCAAGGACCTCGCCCGCGCCGCCCGCGACACGCCTCCCCAGGTGATGGGGGCGCTCGAGATGCTCGCCTCGAACCTCCGCGCAACCGCGTCCGAGACGATGCCCCGGCCGACTCGCCAGGTGCTTCCGCAGGGACAGATCGTGAGCACGCGCCCGGTGCCCGTCGACCGGGCCGGCGTCTATGCGCCGGGCGGGCTCGCCGCATATCCGTCGAGCGCCGTGATGGCGATCGTCCCCGCGCAGGTGGCGGGCGTCCGGGAGATCGCCGTCTGCTCGCCTCCCGGCCCGCGCGGGCTGCCTGCATCCGCGGTGCTCGCGGCGTGCCACCTGCTCGGCATCGAGGAGGTCTACGCCGTCGGCGGCGCCCAGGCGGTCGCAGCGCTCGCGCTCGGCACGGAGTCGGTCGCGCCGGTCGACGTGCTGGTCGGGCCGGGCAACGCGTTCGTGGAGGAAGCGAAGCGCGGCCTGTTCGGCGAGGTCGGGATCGAGTCCCTCGCCGGCCCGAGCGAGCTGGTCGTCATCGCAGACGCATCCGCCCCGGCCGAGGTGATCGCCTGGGATCTGCGCGCACAGGCCGAGCACGGGGCGGGCTCGATCTCGGTGCTGCTCTCGGCGGACCCGCAGGTGCTGGACGCCGTGGCCGCAGCTCTCGGCGATGAGGACGCCGGCACGATCACCCTCATCCACGCGGACTCGACGGACACGGCGATGGCCTTCGTCAACCGCTATGCCCCCGAGCACCTGCAGCTGATGGTCGAGCACCCGCGGGCCATGCTCGATCAGGTGCGCCACGCGGGCGCCATCTTCATCGGCTCGATGAGCGGCACCGCGTTCGGCGACTACGTCGCCGGGTCGAACCACATCCTGCCGACCGGTGGCCGCGGCCGCTTCTCGTCGGGCCTCGCACCCGGGGTGTTCGTTCGCATCCAGGAGGTCGTGGAGATCCCAGAGGGCGCCGTCGCGGCGCTTGCTGCACCGCTCGCCGACTTGGCGCGAGCGGAGGGGCTGCCGGCCCATGCCCGCTCGGCCGAGATCCGCGCCGAGCAGATCGCCGGGAAATCACCGCCCATCACCGAAGGAGCAGCATCGTGAGCAAGACCGTGATCGCCGTCGACGGAGCGCCCAGGCCGTTCGCCGGAGCGCCGTACAACCAGGCAATCGCCGCCGCGGGCCTCGTCTTCTGCGCCGGCCAGGTGCCGCTCGATCGCGAGAGCGGGAGCCTCGTCGAGGGCGATATCGGCGCACAGACCCACCGGGTGCTGCAGAGCCTGCAGGCGGTGCTGGAGGGTGCGGGCAGCGGGCTCGACCGGGTTGTGAAGACGACGGTGTTCATGACCGACCTCGGGGAGTTCGCCGCCATGAACGAGGTCTACGCGACGTACTTCACCAGCGAGCCGCCGGCGCGGTCGACGGTGCAGGTGGCAGCGCTCCCGGCGGGCGCGCGGGTCGAGATCGAGGCGATCGCGCTCGGGGGTCAGGCTTCAGCCTGACCCGGTTTTGGCCGGCGCCCGGGAACCGAGGTCGGCCTGAAGCCTGACCCCGGTTGGCCCCGCCTGCCCAACCGGTACCCTCTGCCCATGCGGCCGGCGGAGGTCATCTTCTCCCACCAGAACACGGATTTCGACGCGCTCGGATCGATGCTGGCCGTCCGCCGCCTCTACCCCGGTGCGGCGATCGTGCTGCACGGCGGGCTCAACCGCAACGTGCGCGAGTTCGTGGCGCTGCACGCCGAGGAGCTGGCCCTGCTCGACGAGAGCGACTGCGATCTCACCGGAGTCACCCGGGCGATCGTGGTCGAGACGTCCGACGACCGCCGCCTCGGCAGCCTTGCCGACGTCCTGCGCCGCCCCGGGGTCGAGGTCGAGCTCTTCGACCACCACGGCGACGACCTCCCCTCATGGGCGTCCGAGGCCCACGCCGTGCGCTCGACCGACGGCGCGCTCTCGAGCACCCTTGCGGGGATCCTGGCCGAGCGCGGGATCGAGCCGACGCCGACCGAGGCAACCGCGCTGGCGCTCGGCATCCACGAGGACACCGGGTCGCTCACGTATCCCACGACCACCCTCCGCGACGTCGAGGCGCTCGCCTACTGCATGCGCCACGGCGGCAACCAGGAGCTGATCGGCGGGTTCCTGCACACGCCGCTCGACGACGAGCACCGCGCGCTGCTCACCACCCTGATCGACGCGGCCGAGCAGCGCGATCCCGGCGGCGTCGGCGTGCTGGTCACCTCCGCACGATGGCCGCGCTACGTGGACGGCGTGTCCACGCTCGCGAGCAAGATCACCGACCTGACGGATGCGCAGGCGCTGCTCATGCTGGTGGAGATGGGCGGGCGCGTGTTCGCGGTCGGCCGCAGCCGCACCCCGGCGTTCGACGTGGCCGCGGTCATGCAGCAGCTGGGCGGCGGCGGGCATCCTCAGGCCGCGTCCGCGATCGTCCGGGACGGCTCGCTCGAGGAGCTGTCCGCGCGGCTGCCCGCGCTGCTCGAGGCGGGCGTGGCATCCGGCCCGCGCGCCGCCGACATCATGTCCTCGCCGCCGTGGTTCGTCGATGCGGACGCCACCATCGACGAGGCCCTGGCCGAGTGCCGCCGCAGGCACACCTCCGGCGTGCCGATCGAGTCGGCGGGCGAGATGGTGGGAGTGGTGGAGCGTGAGGACCTCGGCCGGGCGATCGGCCACGGCCTGGGCCACGCCCCGGTGCGCGGCATCATGGGCGCAGAGGTGATCGCCGTCGCCCCGGACGCGACGCTGGCGGACGTTCAGCGCGCGCTGGTGCGCGGCGCGGGCCGCGTCGCCGTGACGGCCGACGGGGCCGGGGGGCCGCAGGCGACCCAACGGGTGCTCGGGATCATCACCCGCGGCGATCTGCTTCGGGCGCTGCGGGACGCCCCGCCCGGCTCCCCGCCGGCACCTGCCGTCGACCTGGCGCCGCGGCTGCGGGCACTGCCCGGCCTCGAGCGGCTGTGGCCGGCGCTGGGCGAGGCCTCTTCGGGCGTCGGCGGCCTCTACCTGGTGGGCGGGGCCGTCCGTGACCTGCTGCTGGACGAGCCCACCTTCGACATCGACCTGGCGGTGGAGGGCGACGGCGTCGCCTTCGCCGAGCGGCTGGCCGCGGCGCTGGGCGGCCGGGCACACGCCCACGCCAAGTTCCACACCGCCGTCGTCATCGCCGGCGACCTGCGGGTCGACGTCGCCACCGCCCGCACCGAGCACTATGAGTACCCGGCGGCCCTGCCGACCGTGGAGCACTCGTCCATCCGCCAGGATCTCTACCGGCGCGACTTCACGATCAACGCGATGGCCGTGTCGCTCCTGCCCGCGGACTTCGGCCTGCTGGTCGACCCCTACGGCGGCGAGCACGACCTGCGCGGCGGGATCGTCCGCGTGCTCCACAACCTGTCGTTCATCGAGGATCCGACGCGCATCTTTCGCGCCATCCGGTACGAGAACCGCTACGGGTTCGAGATGGACTCGCTGACGCGCCAGCTGGCGCAGAGCTGCGTCGACATGGGGCTCGTCGGCGACCTGTCCGGCGCCCGGGTGCGCGACGAGCTGGTCGCCATCCTCAGCGAGCGGCAGGTGGGCGGGGCCCTGCGCCGCATCTCGCAGATCGGCCTGGGGCGGGCGCTCCACCCGGCGCTCGAGTGCGGAGAGGAGGCTGCGGAGCTCGTGGAGCGGCTGGATGCTGCGCGGCACCGGTACGCTCCCGACCTGCCGGCCTGGCGCGGACGCCTCGCGGCGATGGCTCGCGGGATCCCGGGCGACGAGCTGGACGCCTGGCTCGAGCGGCTGCGTGTCCGCCGCCGCGATGCCCGCGCCGTGGCGGCCGCAGCTGTGCTGCCGCCCCGCCTGCAGGCACCGCTCGAACGCGCCGAGGAGCCGGCCCGGGTGGCCGAGCTGCTGGCCGCCCAGCCGCTCGAGGTGGCGCTGATGGTGCTGGCCGGCGGCGGACGTGCGGCCGAGCAGGCTGAGCTCTACCTGGAGCGGCTGCGCCAGGTGGACCTCGACATCGACGGCGACACGCTTCGCCAGGAGTTCGGCATGGCCGAGTCGCCCCTGATCGGCGAGGTGCTGGCCGAGCTCCTGCGGCGGCGGCGCAACGGGCAGCTGGGCGGCCGCGAGCAGCAGCTGGAGGCGGCTCGCGAGCTGCTCGCAGAGGTCGCGAGGTGAGGATCTCCACCGCCAACGCCAGCCGCTGGCGCGGCCAGCCCGGCCACTACGAGGCCTGGCATCTGCGCCTCGTCGACCCCCACAGCGCTGCCTCCGCCTGGATCCGTCACAGCTTCCACGTGCCGCCGGCCGCGGCTCCCGGCGAGTCATCCGCCGAGCTCTGGTTCGTCGGCCGCGACCCGGAGGGCCACACCTACGCTCGCCGCCAGGTGTTCGCAATCGACCAGTTCACGACCGGTGCGGGCGGGTTCCCGCTCACCCTCGGCCCCAGCGTGCTTGACGTCGCCAGCGCCAGCGGCAGGGTCGACGAGGCGCGGTGGGACCTGCGCTGGGCCCCCGGCGGCGAGCCCTTCGGCTACGGCGGCGGGGGCCGCCTGCGGCGCGCCGAGATCATGGTCAGCCAGCCCACGATCCGCGCGAACGGGACGTTTGCCATCGGCGACCGGGTGCTGGAGGTGCGCTCCTGGCCGGCCCATCAGCTGCACGCCTGGGGCAACCGCCATGCCGAGTCGTCGGCCCGCGTGCACTGCAACGGCTTCGCCTCACCCGAGGACTTCGTCGAGGTGGTCAGCCGCCGCTACGGGGTGCTGGGGCCGCTGACGCCGGTGCTCTCGACCGGCGCGGTGGTCGCCAACGGCCAGCGCCACGAGCTGCACGGGGCGCTGCGGGGCATCGCGGCGCGGGCCAGCATGTCGCCCAGCGAGTACAGCTTCTCGATCCGGGGGCCGTTCCTGCGGATCGACGGGCGGGTGCACTGCAACCTGGCAGACCTGGTCGGCGTCGCCTACCGCGATCCCGACGGCGGCCGGGTGTACGCCTACGCCGCCGACCACGCCGTGATCGAGGTGGAGGTGCGGCGCCGGGGCGTCCGCGGTTGGGCACGCGCCGCACGCCTGTCCGCTGGCGTGTGCGCCTACGAGTACGCGAGCCGCACCCAGGTGCCCGGCGTGGAGGTGGTGCTGTGAGCGGCTCCCTCGTCTGGCGCGACGCGGCGACGCCGGTGCTGGACTGGGCGTCGGCCCCCGCCGGCGTGCGCGTCGCCTTCACGGGTCGCGTCGGCGGCGTCTCGGCCGGGCCGTTCACGTCGCTCAACCTCGGTGCCCTCACCGACGACGAGCCGGCCAAAGTCGCCGCCAACCGCCGCCGCGCCGTGGAAGCGGTGGGCGGAAACGGCGAGGATGCCACCATGGCCTGGCAGGTGCACGGCACCGAGGTGCGCGAGGTGACGGCGTCTCCGTCCTCCGGGCGCTTCCTCGAGCCCGGCCGCGAGCCGTTCCCGAAGTCGGACGGGCTGGTGACAAGCGTGCCCGGCAGGCCGATGACCCTGCTCACCGCCGACTGCCTCCCGATCGCGATCGCCGCGCGGGACGGGTCGCGGCTGGCGCTGCTGCACGCCGGTTGGCGGGGGCTCGAGGCCGGGATCGCCGAGGAGGGCGCCCGTAGCGTCGACGCGCCGTCGGTGGCCGCCGTTGGCCCCGGCGCCGGGCCCTGCTGCTACGAGGTGCGCGAGGACGTCGCGGGGCCTCTGCGGAGGCGGTTCGGCGACGACGTCGTGCGCGACGGGCGGGCCGACCTCTGGCTGTGCGCCGAGCGCGCCCTGCGCGGCGCGGGCGTCGAGGAGGTGACCCTGGCGGGCGAGTGCACCATCTGCAACGCCGACCGCTACTTCTCGCACCGGCGCGATCACGGCATCACGGGCCGCCAGGGCGTTGTGGGGTTGCTTGGCTGACGCCGCCGTCATCCGCGAGAACCTG
>DASQYY010000059.1:0-2629 GCA_035638975.1 Gaiellales bacterium | reverse complement strand
GTGATCGCCACGTGTCCGGGCCGGGGCGGCGCGAGCGCCTGGATGCACGCGCCGGACACCGCCGCCGTGCGGGATCCTGTCAGCGCGGCTGCGTCCATGACAGCGGTCGGCATGCCTGTTGCCGCGTCTGACAGCACGACCAGCCCGAGATGCGTCGGCAGCCCGAGCTCGGCGTTGCTCGGGTAGGCGGCGATCCATTTCAGGCCGAGCAGGTCGCCGTCCGCCAGGTAGGCCGGCATCGCGTTGGCCAGAACGCCCTCGCGCGCGTGCACCGACGGCTTGGGCGGCAGCTCGGCGGATCCGTCCGCAAGTGCGATCAGCGCCCGTCGGGCCATCGCCACGGCCTCGAGCGGCGGCGGCAGCGCGGCGGCGACCTCGGCCTCGGACAGGTGCACGAACGGCATGGGATCGGCTGCCGGCATGGCCGGCGAGCCTACACGGCGCGCAGGTCGTGCGCGAGGCGCCGGAACGGCCCGTCCTCGGCCAGCAGCTCCCGTTCGGTGCCGCGCTGGATGATGCGGCCGTGGTCGACGACGAGGATCTCGTCGGCGCGCCGGACCGTGGCGAGGCGGTGGGCGATGATCACCGATGTGCGGCCACGCAGCAGCCGGTCGAGCGCACGCTCGATCTGGATCTCCGTGGGGCGGTCGATGTTCGACGTGGCCTCGTCGAGGATGAGGATGCGGGGATCGGCGAGCAGCGCGCGGGCGATCGAGATCAGCTGGCGCTCACCGGCCGACAGGCCGGCGCCTCCCTCATGCACCAGGTGGTCGAGCCCGCCGTGCAGGCGTGCCGCGATCCGGTCGACGCCGACCGCGGCCGCCGTCTCCCGCACCTGCTCGTCGCTGGCGTCCGGCCGCGCGAACCGGATGTTGTCGGCGATCGTGCCCGAGAACAGGAACGGGTCCTGCAGGACGACTCCGAGCTGGCGCCGGTAGCTTCCGAGCTGCACGTCGCGCAGGTCGATGTCGTCGACGCGCACGGCGCCGCTGGTCGGGTCGTAGAACCGCGCGATCAGCTTGGCCAGCGTCGACTTGCCGCCGCCCGACTGGCCGACGAGGGCCAGGCAGCCACCCGCCGGCATGTCGACCGACACGCCGTGCAGCACCTCGTTGTCGCCATAGGCAAACCGGACGTCGTCCAGCTCGAGGTGCCCTTCGATCGGCGGCATCGGCTCGGCGCCGGCCCGATCACCGATGTCCGGCTCGGCGTCGAGCACGCTGCTGATCTTGACCATTGCGGCCGCGGCGGACTGCAGCTGCCCGTAGACGTCGGACAGCTCCTGCAGCGGCTGGAAGACCAGCTGCAGCAGGTACATCGCCGTGATCAGCGTGCCGATCGTGATCTCGCCCGCGCCATAGAGGTGAGCGCCGAGCAGCAGCACCGCGGCGCTCGACGTCAGGCCGAGCAGCTCGATGGACGGGAAGAACACCGAGAGCAGCGTCTGGGTGCGCACGTTCGCGGCGCGGTTCGCCATGTTGTAGCCGTCGAACTCGGCCTGGAACGCCCGCTCGCGGTTGAACGCCTGGACGATCGCCATGCCCGAGATCGACTCGGCCATGTGCGCCGTGACGGTCGCGATGCGCTCGCGCACCTCGAGCTGTGCGACCGACGAGGCGCGCTGGAACCAGCGCGTCAGGATCAGCGCCGGTGGGAGCACGATGAACGCGATCATCCCCAGCCGCCAGTCCACGATGAACACCGCCACGATGGCGGTCGGCAGGAGCACGACGTTCGCGGCCAGGGTCGGCAGGCCCTGCGACAGGGCATCCGAGAGGGCGTCCACGTCGGAGGTCAGGCGGGCGATGATCCAGCCGGCCCGCTGCTCGGAGAAGTAGCGCAGCGAAAGGGACGTGAGGTGGACGAACAGATCGCTCCGCAGGCCCAGCACGATGCCCTGGCCAAGGCCCGCCAGCCCGCGGATCAGGATCGCGCTCATCACCCAGCCCGCAGCGCCGACGCACAGGTAGATGACGACGATCACGCTGAGGTACCGGGTGTCGCCTTTCGCGATGCCGTTGTCGATCGCGGCCCGTACGAGCAGCCACCCGCCCGTCTGCGCCGCCGCCTGGCCCGTCGCGACCAGCACCATCGCCGCGACCTGCATGCGCTTGCCCTGCAGATAGGCGGTCAGCCTGCGCAGTCCCGTGCGGCGGCTATGCGGCAATGGTCTCGTCTCCAAACAGCGCGGTGAAGTCGCCGCCGGCCGCCGCCAGCTCGGCCGGGCTGCCCTCCTCGGCAACGCGGCCGTCGCGCAGGACGACGGCCCGGTCGGCGATGCTCACCGTCGACAGGCGCTGGGTTGCGACGAGCACGGTGCGGCCGAGCAGCGCCGGTCGCACCGTCTCGACCAGCGTTCGCTCCGTCTCGGTGTCGACCGCCGACAGCGGGTCGTCGAGCACGATGGCGCCCGAGCCGGAGAGCAGGGCGCGGGCCAGGGCGACGCGCTGGCGCTGCCCGCCGGAGAGGTTGACGCCGCGCTCGCCGATGAGCGTGTCGTAGCTGTCGGGCAGATCGTCCACGAAGGCGGCGACGCCGGCTGCCTCGGCCGCGGCCAGCACCTCGTCCCAGGGCGCATCGGGCCTGCCGATCGTGAGGTTGTCGCGGAGGGGCACCGAGAACAGGATCG
>DASQYY010000058.1:0-5154 GCA_035638975.1 Gaiellales bacterium | reverse complement strand
TCGCTGCTGCCGACCATCGCGGTCGTAGCCACGCAGACCGGGTACCTGATCGGCGGCCTCGTCGTGGTCGAGCGCCTGTTCAACTACAACGGCGTCGGGCAGCTGCTCTTCAACGCAGCGCATCAGAAGGACTACCCGGTGCTCGAGTCCACCGTGCTGCTGGTCGGCATCGTGTACCTGCTGGCGACGCTGACCGCCGACATCCTGTCCGCGGCCCTGAACCCGCGCATCCGGTTGGGGAGTGACGCATCCTGAGCGCGACGGCGGCCGAGAGCAACAACCCCGGGGTCCTCCAGCCCGTGGCCGAGACGCCGGCGCAGGCACGGCGAGAGACGCTGCGCCTGATCCTGAAGTCGAAGACGGTCTGGGTCGGCGCCGTGATGCTGCTGTTCTGGGTCATCTGCGCGCTGTTCGGGTCGCACATCGCGCCGCACGACGCCTACCAGCAGGACCTGCTCCACCACAACACCCCGCCCGACTCGACCCACTGGGCCGGTACCGACCAGCTGGGACGCGATGTGTTCTCCCGCGTGATCGTCGGCGCTCGCACGATCCTCATCGTCGCGCCGCTGGCCACGCTGCTCGGCACGGTGCTCGGCACCATCCTCGGGCTCGCGATGGGGTACTTCCGCGGGCTGGTGGACGACGTGCTGAGCCGGATGGTGGAGGCGGTGCTGGCCCTGCCGCTGGTCATCGTCTCACTCACCGTGCTCGCGGCCACCGGCACGTCCAACCTGGCGCTGATCGTCGTGATCGGACTGGTGTTCGCGCCGATCATCGCCCGCACCGTCCGCGCGGCGGTGCTCACCGAGCGCGAGCAGGAGTACGTCACCGCGGCCCAGCTGCGCGGTGAGCGCTCCACGTACATCCTCTTCCAGGAGGTCATGCCCAACGTGCTGCCGCCGATCCTGGTCGAGTTCACGGTGCGGCTCGGCTACGCCATCTTCGCGGTCGCCACGCTGTCGTTCCTCGGGTTCGGGCCGCAGCCGCCGTCGCCTGACTGGGGCGCCCAGATCAACGACGCCTACGCGCTGATCTCGGCCGGATTCTGGTGGGAATCGCTTGCGCCGGCCTTCGCCATCGCCTCGCTGGTCGTGGGCGTGAACCTGATCGCCGACGGCCGGCAGCGGGCGGTGACGCAGTGAGCGCCCAGCCCGTCACCGAGACGCCGCCAACCGCCGCCCGCGCGCTCGACGTCGCCTACCTCGACGTCGCGTACCGCGTCCGCGGCATCGACCGCCAGGTGCTGCGCGGCATCTCGTTCTCGATCGGCCGGGGCGAGAGCTACGGCCTGGTCGGGGAGTCGGGCTGCGGCAAGTCCACTGTCGCGCAGGCGGTCGTGCGCTACCTCCCGGGCAACGGGCGGATCCGAAGCGGCTCGATCATGATCGACGGCCGCGACCTCACCGCCATGCCGCCCGGGGAGCTTCGCGCGCTGCGCGCGCAATCCGTGTCGATGGTGTACCAGGACCCGAGCCGTGCGCTGAACCCCGCGATCCGGGTCGGCCGGCAGGTCGCCGAGGTCTTCGAGGTGCTCGGCCGATCCGGCAAGGACGCCCGCGAGGAGACGCTGGCCATGCTGCGCAAGGTGCAGATCGCCGACGTCGAGAGCGTCGCCGACCGCTACCCGCATCAGCTGTCGGGCGGCATGCAGCAGCGCGTGGTGATCGCGATGGCGCTCGCCTCGAACCCGGCGCTGCTGATCCTGGACGAGCCGACCACCGCGCTCGACGCAACGGTGGAGGCCGAGGTGCTCGACCTCGTCGCCAGGCTGCGCGACGAGTACGAGACCTCCGTGCTCTTCATCTCCCACGACCTCGGGATGATCTCGACGATGTGCGACCGCATCGGCGTGCTGTACGCGGGCGAGCTGGTCGAGGAGGGCAGCTCGGCAGAGGTGCTGCACAACCCGCGCCACCCCTACACCGTGGGCCTGCTCCGCTGCATCCCCGCACGCGGCCACCGCAAGGATCGTGGCCGGCTGGACACGATCCCGGGCTTTCTCCCGCTCCCCGGCGCCTTCCTGCAGGGCTGCGTCTTCTCCGACCGGTGCCCGCTTGCCACCGACGAATGCCATGCCTCGGCGCCACCGCCGGTGGAGGTCGCGCCCGGGCACGTCACCCGCTGCTACCACTGGCAGGAGGCGCAGGACATGCCGCGCACGACGCCGGCCGAGCTGCCCGCCACGGCCGCGCCCGCGCGGGGAGACGCGCCGCTGCTCCGCGCCGACAACGTGGCGAAGACGTTCCGCCAGGGCGGGACACCCGTCCAGGTGCTGGACGGCGTGACCGTCGACATCTGGCCGGGCGAGACGGTCGGCCTGGTGGGCGAGTCGGGCAGTGGCAAGACGACGCTCGCCAAGAGCATCCTCGGCATCATCGCGCCGGATGAGGGAGGCTCGATCGAGCTGGACGGGCACCCGCTGGCCGGGCACGTGGGCGGCCGCGACGGCGAGGAGCAGGCGGCACTGCAGATCGTCTTCCAGAACCCCGACAGCGCCCTCAACCGCAGCCACACGGTTCGCCGGCTGATCGGCCGGGCGCTGACCCGGCTGTCAGGCCTCCACGGCAAGGCCAGAGAAGACCGGTTGCATGAGCTCGCGGAGAGCGTCCGCCTGCGCGAGCGGCACCTGTCCGTCCGGCCGACCGCGCTCTCGGGAGGGCTGAAGCAGCGCGTCGCCATCGCGCGCGCCTTCGCCGGCGATCCCAAGGTGGTCGTCTGCGACGAGCCGACCAGCGCGCTCGACGTGTCGGTACAGGCCGCGATCCTGAACCTCCTGGTCGAGCTGCAGCGAAACCAGCACGTGTCCTACCTGTTCATCTCGCACGACCTGGGCGTGGTGCGCTACCTGTCCGACCGCATCGCCGTCATGTACCTCGGCCGCCTGATGGAGCTCGGCCCGGCGGAGGTCGTGTTCGACGGCCCACACCATCCCTACACCGAGGCGCTGCTGTCGGCGGTCCCCACGCTGGGCGGCGAGCGCGAGCGGATCCGGCTGTCGGGTGAGGTGCCGAGCGTGGCCAACCCGCCCTCGGGGTGCGTGTTCCACACCCGGTGCCCGCGCTTCCTCGGCGACATCTGCGTCAACACCGAGCCGCCGCTGGCCGAGGTCGAGCCTGGGCACACCATCCGCTGCCACATCCCCATCGACGAGCTTCGCCGGCTGCAGGCGCAGGGCGGCGAGCCGGTCGCAGCGGGTGCGCGGCCGGAAGCGGGCGACGAAGCGGTCGCAGCGACCCGGCCGGTGACAGCCGAGGGCCCGGTCGCGGCGAGCGAGACGGTCGCCGCCGAGGAGCCGCTCGTGGCCGAGAATCCCGTCGCCGCGATGGAGAACACCGCCTCGGACGACGACGAAGCGGCGCCGGCCGAGTGATCACCCGGGCGGCGGTGCTCGAGCGGGTGGGCGAGCCGCTGGTCGTCACCGAGCTCGAGCTGGCTCCTCCCGGGCCGGGCGAGGTGCTTGTGCGCATCCATGCCAGCGGCGTGTGCCACTCGGACATGAACGCCATCGACGGCACCGCTGAGACGCCGTGCCCGGCCGTCCTCGGGCACGAGGGCGGCGGGGTCGTGGAGCAGGTCGGCAACGGCGTCACGCGGGTGGCACCGGGCGACCACGTGGCCCTGTCATGGGCGCCGTCGTGCGGCCACTGCGCGGAGTGCCTCGACGATCTCCCCCACCTCTGCGGCACGGCGTGGCCGATGATGGCGAAGGGGACGCTGCTGGACGGGACGACGCGGCTTTCCCGCGGCGGGGAGCCCGTGTACCACTACTCGTTCCTCTCCTCCTTCGCCGAGCACGCGGTCGTGCCGGAGCGGTCGTGCGTCCGCATCCCGTCCGACGTCCCGCTCGAGATCGCCGGGCTGGTCGGCTGCGCGGTGACCACCGGCATCTGCGCCGTCTGGCGGTCGGCCGGCGTCCGGCCCGGCCAGCGGGCGGCGGTGATCGGCTGCGGCGGGGTGGGGCTCTCGGCCGTGATCGGACTCGCTGCGGTGGCTGCCTCACCGATCGTGGCCGTCGACGTCGACTCCGCCAAGCTGGAGGCCGCGCTCGGCCTGGGCGCCACCCACGCCGTCGAGTGGGCCGGTTCGCCCGAGGGCACGGCCGACGCGGTGCAGGCGGCCACCGGCGGCGGCGTCGACTTCGCATTCGAGGCGACCGGCCGGCCGGAGGCGATGCTGGCGGCGTTCCTCTCCACCCGCAGGCGCGGAGCGGCCGTCTGCATCGGCATCCCGCGTGAGGATGCCGTGCTGCCGTTGCCCGCGCTGACGATCCCGCGCATGGAGCGCCGGGTGATGGGCGCGCTCTACGGCTCCGCGCGCCCCGAGCGCGACTTCCTGATCATCCTCGACGCCTACCGCCACGGCCGCCTGCCGCTCGACCGGCTGATCTCGCATAGGTTGCCGCTCGACCGCATCGACGAGGCGTTCGGCCTGCTGACGTCGGGGTCGGCGCTGCGGGCGGTGCTCGACATGACGGGAGCAGCGGCATGAACCTGGACGACCTGGACGGACGCATCGGCGAGGCCTGGGCGGGCGACGTGCCCAACGGCAGCCACATCAACCTGGTGATCGGCCGGCGTGGGTCGCCGACCGCGGCGGCGGCCGTGTCGGCGCTCGCAAATCCGCGCCCGGGCCATGCGCCGGTCGTTGTCTGCCTGGGCGCGGGGAACGCCGTGCGCCCCATCACGATCATGACCAACAAGGCCCCGGCCGTCGAGGATCTCCACCAGCGGATCACCTGGGGTGCGGGCCAGCTCGGCATCGGCCAGGGCGTGATGGACGCCGTCGAGGATGGGACGCTGCCGGCGGAGCGAGCCGGCGAACTCGTGCTGCTGGTCGCGGCGTGGGTCGATCCGGAGGCATACGACGAGACGGCGTGCCGTGTCGCCGCTCGTGCGGCCACCCGCGAGGCGATCGACGACGCGCTGGCCGGAGCGCCGGCCGCGGCGGTCAGGGCGATCGCAGAGTCGCGCGAGGGCGCGCGGAACCAGTTCTACGGCGGCAGCTGATGGGCGTCGTCTCGATCGAGACGCGCACCTACCGCCATCCGTTCGATCCACCGTTCCGTGCAGCCTGGGATCCGGTGCCGCGGGCGGCGCAGGAGGCGACACTGGTGATCGTCACGGCGGACGACGGCAGTTGCGGCTTCGCCAG
>DASQYY010000057.1:0-6505 GCA_035638975.1 Gaiellales bacterium | reverse complement strand
ATGACCAGGTCGTCCGCGTCGGTGCGCTCGACGAGGGTGCCGAGCTCGCGGTCGAGCAGGCGGTAGACGTCCCTGACCCGCTCGGCGGTCGAGGTTCGCGAGGCGCTGGCGAAGTCGGGGTGGCCGGGGTGGACATACTCGAGCAGGCAGTGCTGGATGCGATCGGGCGAGACGAACACCATGCAGGCCGCGTCCCACGGCTGCTCGTCAAGCAGGGTGCGCATGGCCTGCGCGCGGCGGCGCGTGACGTCCTCGACGTCGGCGACGAGGTCGAGCGGGCGGTTGCGGAACGTCGTCCACGAGCCGCCGTTGATCGGCCAGCCCAGCCGCGGGCCGGCGTCGGCCGGATGGCTGTAGGTGGACCCCTGCGGGATGACACCGCCGGCGATGGCGACGCCCCTGATGCCGGGCGGCGGGTAGGTGAGGGGGACGTTGACCACGAGGCTCGTGCGGCCGGCGTCGGTCAGCTGCTCAGGCCACGTGGGCGCCAGGATCGATTTCGACGAGACGGGCAGGCGCCGGGTCGCGCCGGGGCGGTACTCGAGGATGTCGAAGACCCCATGGCCCGCGGGGTCGCGCCCCGTGAGGAACGTCGGCCAGGCGGCCCAGGAGTGGGAGGGGAGGCACGATCGGGAGACGCCCTTGCGGCCGCGCTCGATCAGCGCGGCCAGGTTGGGCAGATCGCCGGCCCCAAGCAGCGGGTCGAGGATCTCCCAGTCGGCGCCGTCCCAGCCGACGATGAGAACGCGGTTGGCCACGGCTCGCAGAGTACCGGCCCGGTCGCGCGCTCCCGGCCGCACGGTAGTGGTGCATAGTCATGCTCATCTTATGTATACTCATGCACATGTCTGTGCTGGCCCCGCCCGCCGTCGCCACCGTCGCCGTCCACGGCTCCACCGGCTTTGCCGGTCAGGAGCTGCTGCGGCTGCTGTCGGCGCACCCGCGGATGCATGCCGTGGCCTGCACGTCCGACACGCGCGCACCGGCCCAGTGCGACCTCGCATTCCTGGCGCTCCCCCATGGCGTCTCCGGCGAGGTCGGTCGGGAGCTGGCCGGTGCGCGCGTCCCGGTCGTCGACCTCTCCGCCGACCTTCGCGCGGAATGGGCCTACGGCCTGCCCGAGCTGCACCGCGATGACATCGCCTGCACGGCGGCCGTCGCAAACCCCGGCTGCTACGCCACCGCCGCCGTGCTCGCCCTGGCGCCGATCGTCTCGGCCGGCCTCGTCCTCTCCGACCTGATCGTCGACGGCAAGTCCGGGGTTTCCGGTGCCGGCAAGACGGTCAGCCCGCGGACGTCCTTCACGACGGTCTCCGAGGGCATCGCCCCCTACACGCCGGTCGGTCATCACCACCAGCTCGAGATCGAGCGCGAGCTCTCGGCGCTCGGAGCCGGGCCGGTGTCGGTCACCTTCACGCCGCACCTGGCGCCGTTCACCCGTGGGCTGCTGGTGACGGCCTATGCGCGGCTCGCCGCCGGGGCCGCACCGAACGAGATCCACGAGGCGCTGGCCGGCGCCTACGACGGCGAGCCGTTTGTCCATCTCGTCGATGGCATCCGCACCCAGGCCGTCCGCGGCAGCAACCTCTGCCACGTCCAGGCCTGGGTGGACGAGGCGCGCGGCCGGGTGATCGTGGCGGCCGCCATCGATAACCTGGTCAAGGGGGCCGCCGGCCAGGCGATCCAGAACGCCAACCTGATGCTCGGCCTGCCTGAGCAGACCGGGCTTCCCGCGCAGGCGGCATGGCTGTAGGCGCCTGCTTTCCGAAGGGGTTTGCCGCGGGCGTTGCCGCCTGCGGCATGAAGCGCAGCGGCAAGGCCGATCTCGCCCTGCTCGTCTCCGACCGGCCCGCCGCGGCGGCCGGCGTGTTCACCACCAACCGGGTGGTCGCAGCCCCGGTCACCGTCAGCCGCGCGCAGGTGCAGACCGGCACCGCGCAGGCCGTCGTGACCAACTCGGGCTGCGCCAACGCCTGCACCGGCAGCGCCGGCCGCGAGGCTGCCTGGACGATGGTGCGGGAGACGGCGTCGGCGCTCGGCATCGCACCCTCCCGTGTGCTCGTCGCGTCGACGGGCGTGATCGGCCGGCCGCTGCCCATCGACGACGTGGTCGCCGGGATCCACGGCGCCGCCGCCGGGCTGGCCGGCACCAACGGCCGCCAGGCGGCCAACGCGATCCGCACCACCGACCGCTTCCCGAAGCTCGCGCAGTCCCAGGTCGAGCTTTCGGGAGGGCGGGTGCGCATCGGTGGCATGGCCAAGGGCGCCGGGATGATCCGGCCGGACATGGCGACCACGCTCGCCCAGGTCACCCTCGACGCCGACGTGCCGCACGCCACGCTTCGCCGCATCCTCCGCCAGGCCGTTGCCGACTCCTTCAACGCGATCTCCGTCGACGGCTGCACGAGCACCAACGACTGCGTCTTCATGCTGGCGAACGGCGCCTCCGGCGTGACCGTCGACGGGGCCCGGCAGCTGCGCATCCTGACCGGCGCCGTGGGCGAGCTGATGCTCGACCTGGCAAAGCAGGTGGTGCGCGACGGCGAGGGCTCGACCCGGGTCTGCGTCTACACCGTCACCGGGGCGCTGAGCGGGCCCGAGGCGCGGGCGGCCGCACGCGGCGTCGCCGAGAACGTGCTCGTGAAGTGCGCCCTGCACGGCGGCGATCCGAACTGGGGACGCATCCTGGCGGCGCTCGGCGCGGCCGGCGTGCATCTCGACCCCGACCGCGTGGCGATCACCGTGGGCGGCGTGCCGATCGTGGACGGCGGCGAGGGCGTCGAGCACGCCATGCCCGACGCGAAGGAGCGCCTCAGCAAGGACGAGGTCGAGGTGCAGATCTCGCTCGGCCTCGGCGCCGGCCACGCGACGGTGATCGCGTCCGACCTCTCGCCGGACTACGTGCACTTCAACAGCGCGGTGACGACATGATCACCGTGGTCAAGGTGGGAGGGGCGGCGCGGGGCGCGGCAGCGCAGGTCGCCGACCTGTCCGCCCGGGAGCGGCAGGTGGCGGTCGTCCACGGTGCCGGCCCGCAGATCAGCGCCGCCTGCCGCGCCGCCGGCCTGGAGCCGCAGTTCGTGGACGGCCAGCGGGTGACCGACACCGCCGTCATGCGCGCCGTCGAGACGGCGATCCGCGAGGCGAACGCCGGTCTCTGTGCGGCGCTGTCGGCCGCCGGCGTGCGGTGCCGGCCGATGCTCGACGCCCTCACCGCGGAGCCGTGGGGCGACGAGCGGCTGGGGCTCGTCGGCCGGGTGACCGCGGTCGAGCAGATCGGCATCCGGGCCATGCTCGCCGCTGGGATCGTCCCGGTGATCGCGCCCACCGCCAGCGGGCTCAACGTCAACGCGGACAACGCGGCTGCCGCGGTGGCCTCGGCGTTGCATGCGTCCGAGCTGATCTTCCTCTCGGACGTGCCCGGGCTGCTCGGCCCGAAGGGCGACGTCATCCGCCGCGTGAGCGCGTCAGCGGCGTCGCAGCTGGTTGCGTCGGGCGACATCACCGGCGGCATGATTCCCAAGCTCGACGCCGGCCTGGCCGCGATCGCCGGCGGCGTCTGGCGCGTCTGGATCGGAGCGGAAACGATGGTGACGGCATGAACGACCGACAGCGGATGATCACCGAGCTGCTGGACGAGCACGAGGTCTCGACCCAGCTCCAGCTGCAGCGCCTGCTCGCCCGGCGTGGGCACGAGGTCACGCAGGCGACCGTCTCCCGCGACCTCGACCGGCTGGGCGTCGTGCGCGTGCGCCGCCACGGCCGCCTGGTCTATGCGCTGTCCGAGGAGGCCGACGTCGCTCCCGCCGACCCGGTCGGCCAGGTCGTGCTCGCGCTCGGCCTCGTCCGCTCGATGGAGGCGTCCGGCAACCTCTGCGTCCTTCGCACGGGCCCTGCCAACGCCCACCCGGTCGCGTTCGCCTTCGACAACGCCTCGTTCCCCGAGATCATCGGCACCATCGCCGGTGACGACACCGCTGCACTCATCGCCCGCGAACCGCACACCGGGCACGACCTGATCCGCCTGATCGAGCGGCTCCAAGAGGAGACACCATGAAGGACACCATCATCCTTGCCTACTCCGGCGGCCTCGACACCTCGGTTGCCCTGCGCTGGCTTGCCGACGAGTACGACGCCGAGGTGGTCGCGCTGCTGGTCGACGTCGGCCAGGGCATCGACGCCGACGCCGTTGCCGAGCGGGCGCTGAAGGCCGGCGCCGCCGACGTCGAGATCGTCGACGCGCGCGACGAGTTCGCTCAGGAGTTCGTGCTGCCGGTGCTGCAGGCGGGCGCACTCTACGAGGGCCGCTACCCGCTGGTCTCCGCCCTGTCGCGGCCGCTGATCGCCCGGCACCTGGTCGCCGCCGCCCGGCAACGAGGCGCGACCGCCGTCGCCCACGGCTGCACCGGCAAGGGCAACGACCAGGTGCGCTTCGAGACGGCCGTCGCCGCGCTCGCGCCCGACCTGGCCGTGCTCGCGCCGGTGCGGGACTGGGGGATGACCCGGGAGCAGGAGATCGCCTACGCCGACGAGCACGGCATCGAGGTGCCGGTCAAGTCAGGCGAGGCGTTCTCGATCGACCACAACCTGTGGGGCCGCTCGATCGAGGCCGGCCCGCTCGAGGATCCCTGGCAGGCGCCGCCGGAGCAGGCGTTCGCGCTGACGATCGCGCCGGAGCGCGCGCTGGCCGCGCCGCAGGTGGTCGAGATCGAGTTCGAGGCGGGCGTCCCGGTCGCGATCGACGGCGAGCGGCTCGATCTCGTCTCGCTGATCGCCCGCGCAGGAGCCCTCGCGGGCGCCCACGGGGTGGGCCGGATCGACATGATCGAGAACCGGCTGGTGGGGATCAAGAGCCGCGAGATCTACGAGACGCCTGCGGCGGCGCTGTTGCTGACCGCCTATGCCGGAGTGGAGGAGCTGGTCAGCGAGCGCGACCTCGCCCACACCAAGCAGCAGCTCGCGCTGCAGTACGCGACGCTGATCTACAACGGCCTCTGGTACTCGCCGCTGCGGCTCGCGCTGCAGGCGTTCATGGATCAGGTGACCGCCGCGGTGACCGGGACGGCGAAGGTGAAGCTCTATCGCGGCGGCTGCGCCATCGCCGGCCGCACGGCACAGGGGTCGCTGTATGACCACGCCCTCGCCACCTACGAGGAGGGCGACGCCTTCCAGCACGGCGCCGCCGCCGGCTTCATCCACGTGTGGTCGCTCGGCACCAAGACCTGGGCTGCGGCCACGCAGCCGGATACAGTCGGAGTGTGACCGCAGGGCAACCCCTCTGGTCGGGCCGCCTCGCCGGCGGCCTCGACCCCGCCATCCTCGACTTCACCGCCTCGCTCGCCGTCGACCGGCGGCTGCTGCCCTACGACCTGCGGGCCAGCGCGGTCCATGTGCGCATGCTTGCGCGGCAGGGGCTGATCGAGCGGGCGCAGGCGGATGCCATCGTCGAGGCGCTCGGCCGCGTCGAGATCGAGGACGACGCGGCAGACGAGGACGTGCACTCCGCGATCGAGCGGCTGCTCGGCGAGCTGGGCTCGCGGGTGCATGCCGGGCGCAGCCGCAACGACCAGGTGCAGACGGCGATGCGGCTCTGGGTCAAGGACGCCTGCGATCAGCTGGTCGACGGCGTGCGCGGCCTGGCCGGTGCACTGCTCGACCGCGCGGACTCAGACGGCGATGCGCTGCTGCCCGGATACACGCACGGGCAGCGCGCGCAGCCGGTCTGGCTCGGGCAGCACCTGGCGGCGCACGTCTGGGCGCTGACGCGCGACGGCCGGCGCCTCGGCCAGGTGCGCGAGGCCGCCGACGTCTGCCCGCTCGGCGCCGGGGCGCTGGCCGGGTCCAGCCTCCCGCTCGACCCGCAGTGGGTCGCGTCGGAGCTCGGGTTCGCCCGCTCGTTCGCGAACTCGCTCGACGCCGTTGCCGACCGGGACTACGTGACGGGGCTGAGCTATGCCTGCGCCCTGTGCATGGTGCACCTCTCGCGCATCGGCGAGGAGCTGGTGCTGTGGACGTCGTCGGAGTATGGCTTCGCGGAGCTGGACGACAGCGCTGCGACGGGCAGCTCGATGATGCCGCAGAAGAAGAACCCGGACGCGGCCGAGCTCGTGCGCGGCAAAGCGGGCACGGCGATCGGCCGCCTGGTCGGGCTGCTGGCGACCCTGAAGGGCCTGCCGCTGACCTACAACCGCGACCTGCAGGAGGACAAGCGCGCCGCCTTCGACCAGGTCGACGACCTGGCCGGAGCGCTGCGTGCGCTGGAGGTCTGCATCCGCGGCCTGCGCTTCGACCGCGAGCGGATGGCCGCCGCGGCAAGCGACGGGCGCACGGTCGCCACGGACGTGGCCGAGGCGCTCGTGCGCCAGGGGGTGCCCTTCCGGGAGGCGCACGCGCAGGTGGCGGCCCGTGTGGCGGCGGGTGAGCGCTTCGACGAGCCGACCGCCGAGCAGGCGGCCGCGGCGCGGCTTTCCCGCGACCAGCTGGCCGCGCAGCTGCGCGACGCGCG
>DASQYY010000056.1:0-8583 GCA_035638975.1 Gaiellales bacterium | reverse complement strand
TTGGCACCGCGCAGCCCGACCTCTTCCATCGGCGTGAACACGAGCTCCACGCCGGCGTGCGGCTCGCCGGAGTGAAGCCGGTCGCGCACCGCGGCCAGCATCGCCACCACCGCCGCCTTGTTGTCGGCACCGAGGATGGTGTCGTTGCCATTCGAGACGACACCATCCTCCACCACCGGCTCGATGCTGTCGGTCGGCGGCACGGTATCGAGGTGCGCGTTCAGGAAGATCGGCGTCCCCTCCGCCGTCGCGGGCACCCGGCAGTAGATGTTCCCGATCTCCGACCCAATCGCCCGGCCGGCGCTGTCCTCGTCGGTGTCGAGGCCAAGGTCGTGCAGGAACCCGTGCACGCGGTCGGCGACCGCGCGCTCCTCCCCGGACGGGCTGCCGATCGCGGCCAGCTCGACGAACATGTCGAGCACCGGGTCGTCCGGCCTCACGACGGCACCTGCAGGCCGTAGAGGGGCGCGTACTTCGTCCACAGGTAGCGCATGAACGGCCGGTGGTCGAGCCCGGAGCCGGTCACGCGGCGGATCATGTCCTCTCCCAGATCGATCGCGCCGTGCCGGTGGACGTTCTCGCGCAGCCAGCCGAGCAGGTGGTGGAACTCGCCCCGCCGGATGTGCTCCTCAGCGGCGGCGTCGCCGGCGCAGTAGGCGTCCCAGAGCAACGACGAGTAGAGGTTGCCGAGCGTGTAGGTCGGGAAGTAGCCAAACGACCCGCTCGACCAGTGGATGTCCTGCATCACGCCGAGCACGTCGTTGGGCGGGCGCACCCCGAGCGTCCGCTCGTAGGCGTCGTTCCAGGCTGTCGGCAGCTCACCCACCTCGAGCTCCTCGCGCATCAGGGCGAGCTCGAGCTCGAACCGGATCAGGATGTGCAGGTTGTAGGTGACCTCGTCGGACTCGACCCGGATCAGCGACGGCTGCACGCGGTTGCACGCGCGGTAGATGTCCTCGGCGGTCGCGCCGGCCATGGCGTCACCGAACATCTCGCGCATGACCGGGGCGTAGTGCTGCCAGAAGGCGAGGCTGCGCCCGACGATGTTCTCCCACAACCGCGACTGCGACTCGTGGAGCCCGTACGACGGCGCGTTGGCCAGCGGCGTGTCCTCGAACGCCGGGTCGAACCCCTGCTCGTACATGCCGTGGCCGGCCTCGTGGATGGTCGAGAAGACTGCGCCCAACGGATGCCGCTCGTCGATGCGCGTGGTCACCCGCACGTCGCCCAGTGCGATGGTCTGGGTGAACGGATGGGCCGAGCGGTCCTGCCGCCCGGCCGTCATGTCGTAGCCAAGGTCTCCCAGCAGCCGGATGGTGAGATCCCACTGCTGCCCGTCCGGGAACAGGCGCCCCGCAAAGGGCGGCGCGGGCGGCTGCGGCGCAGCCACGATCGCCTCGAGCAGGGTGCCCAGCTCGGCCCGGAGCTCGGCCAGCATCGGCTCGAGGCGGTCAACCCGCATACCCGGCTCGTACTCGTCGAGCAGCGCGTCGTACCGCTCGCCGTCGAAGCCGACGAGGTCGGCCTCCTGGCGCTTGGCGGCGATCAGCTCTTCCAGCTCCGCCCGGTAGAGGGCGAAGTCGCCCTCCTCGCGCGCCACCCGCCAGGCGTTCGACCCGCGGCCCTCAGCAAGCGCCAGCCGCCGCACGAACTCCAGCGGCAGCTTGGCGGCGCGGTCGCACTCACGCTCGAGCCACCGCACCATCGACGACCGCACAGGGTCGTCCGCCTCGTCGGCCGCGCGGCGGATCAGCTCACGGAGCTTCGGATCGACCAGCCGCTCGTGCCGCATCACGCGCATCGTGGCCATCTGCCTGGCGCGCGCGTCGCCGCCGCGAAGCGGCATCTTGGTCTCCTGATCCCACACCAGCAGCGCGACGGCGTGGCCCAGATCGCTGAACTCCCGCATCCGGGCGAGCAGCGCCTCCCATGTGTCGCTCATCGTGCCGACGGCCGGGTTCGGCGCCGCCCCGCCGCTCACGCCGTGACGTTCTCGGCGCCGGCAGCCGTCCGCGACCGGTCGACCGCTGCCCCCACGAAGTCGCGGAAGAGCGGCTGCGGCCGGTTCGGGCGGGACTTGAACTCCGGGTGGTACTGGCTGGCGACGAACCATGGATGGTCGGGGAGCTCGATCACCTCGACCAGCCGCTCATCCTGATAGGTGCCCGCCACGAGCAGCCCCCGCTGGACGAGCTGCGACCGGTACTGGTTGTTGACCTCATAGCGGTGGCGATGCCGCTCCTGCACGACCCGCTCACCGTATGCCCGGAAGGCGCGGCTGCCCTCCACCAGGGTGACCGAGTCTGCGCCGAGCCGCATGGTGCCGCCCATGTCCTCGACCTCCTTCTGCTCGGGAAGCAGGTCGACCACCGGGTGGGGCGTCTCCGGGTCGAACTCGCTCGAGTTGGCGCCGTCCAGCCCGACCACGTGGCGCGCGAACTCGACCACCGCCACCTGCATGCCGAGGCAGATACCGAGGTAGGGAACGCCGTTCTCGCGGGCGAACCTGGCGGCCGCGATCTTGCCCTCGATGCCGCGGATCCCGAAGCCGCCGGGGATGAGCACGCCGTCCGCCTCCGCCAGCTTGCGCTCGGCCTCCTGCTTGGACAGCGTCTCGGCGTCGACCCAGATCACCTCGAGCTTGGTGCCATGGTGGATGGCGGAGTGGTTCAGCGCCTCGACGACGGAGAGGTACGCATCCTGCAGCTGCACGTACTTGCCGACGATGGCGATGCGGACGGTGCCGTCCGCCTCGTGGATGCGGTCGACCACCTCCTCCCACTCGCGCATGTCGGCCGGGCCCGTGACCAGGCCGAGCCGGTCGCACGTCAGCCGGTCGAGCCCCTGCTCCTGCATCATGAGCGGGATCTCGTAGATGTTCCCGGCGTCCGACGCGGAGATCACGGCCTCGGCCGGCACGTCGGCGAACAGGGCGATCTTCTCCCGGATGTCGCGGCCGAGCGGGTGCTTCGACCGGCAGACGATCACGTCGGGCGAGATACCGATGCGGCGCAGCTCCTGGACGGAGTGCTGCGTCGGCTTCGTCTTCAGCTCCCCGGCCACCTCGATGTACGGGACGAGCGTGCAGTGGATGTACATCGCGTTGTCGCGGCCGACCTGGTTGCGGAACTGCCTGATCGCCTCCAGGAACGGCAGGCTCTCGATGTCGCCGACGGTGCCGCCGATCTCAGTGATCACCACATCGACCTCGTCGGACTGGGCGACCCGCTGGATCCGCCGCTTGATCTCGTCGGTGACGTGGGGGATGACCTGGACGGTCGACCCGAGGTACTCGCCCTTGCGCTCCTTGCGGATGATCGCGTTGTAGATCGACCCGGTCGTGTGGTTGGAGTTGCGCGACAGGAACTCGTCGACGAACCGCTCGTAGTGGCCGAGGTCGAGGTCGGTCTCCGCGCCGTCCTCGGTGACGAACACCTCGCCATGCTGGAACGGGCTCATCGTCCCGGGATCGACGTTGATGTAGGGGTCGAACTTCTGCAGCGAGACCTTGAGGCCGCGCGCCTTGAGCAGCCGGCCGAGCGACGCCGCGGTGATGCCCTTCCCAAGCGACGAGACGACACCCCCGGTCACGAACACGTACTTGGCCTGCTTGCTCACCTGCGCCCCACCTTTCCGAGAGTGACCGGTCCCGGGGAGACATCATACGCGACCGCCGCGACGTCGCCGGGCGCGCGAGGGAAGATCGCGGCGGGGTCGTCCGTCTTGTGGTTATTCACACAATCTCTCGCGACGGAGCAGTCGGCCGCCGCGTCATCTGAAAGGCAGTACCGATGTCTACGAGCACCACACTCAGGCTGGCGGGCCTCGTCGCCGCCATAGCCGTATCGCTCTCGGTCACCTCCTCCGCACTGGCCAAGCCCGAAGGCATGATCCCGTCGCGCAGCGCCGTCAAGGGCGCGGTGATCGTGTCCGGCGCGCAGCCCTCCGGCCCGCGGACGCCCGCGCCTGCGAGCATCATCAGCATCCGGCTCCACAGGTCCGGCCAGCTGGTCGGCCCGGCGCCGATCGTCCGCGCTGATAACCCGGCCGAGGTCGGCACGCCCGTCGTGCAGTCGCCGATGGTTCGCGTCGACAATCCCGCGCAGATCGGAACTCCCAGCGTCGGGCTGCTGCCGGCGGCGGCGGCTCCCGCAGCGTCCAGCGGCTTCAGCTGGCAGGACGCCACGCTCGGCGCCCTGGTCGGGCTCGCCCTCGCCTGCCTCGCCGGCTTCGCGATGGGCAGCCTTCGCGGGCGCCGGGGGCTGGCGCTCCGCGCATAGATCCGGGAAGCACTCCGGGGGCCGCCGGCGGCGGCCCCCGGATGTGTTCCCAGCGGCTCGCCGTGCATCTCGCGGCGATCGGGCCCGGGTGCTCTCCCGTTCGCACCCGGGCCCGCGCACGGTCCCGGGACGAACGGCTCAGCCGAGCAGCGTGGCGGCGTGACGGCGGGCGGTCTCGTCGTCCTCCTCCGCCCCGAGCATCCGCGCCACCTCGTCGACGATCAGCTCCCCCTCGAGCCGCGCCACCGCCGTGCTGGCCGGGTCGCCACCGGCCTTTTCGACCCGGAAGTGCGCGTCCGCCGCGCCGGCGATCTGCGGCAGGTGGGTGATGCACAGCAGCTGTGCGTCGGCCGCCAGCCGGCGCAGCGTGTCGGCCACGGCGTTTGCCGTGCGCCCGCCGACGCCGGCGTCGACCTCGTCCAGCAGCAGGGTGCCCGGGCCGCCGCCGCTGCGCGCGACCACGCGCACGGCGAGCGCGATGCGCGACAGCTCGCCGCCCGACGCCACCGTGGCGATCGGCCCTGCGGCGAGGCCCGCGTTCGCGGCCAGCAGCAGCGTCACGCGGTCGCCGCCACGGGCACCGAGCTCCCCGTCTTCCAGCCGCACCTCGAGCCGCGCGCCGTCCATGCCCAGTCGCCCCAGCTCGGCCTCAACCGCCTCTGCGAACGCACCGGCCGCCCGCTCACGCGCCTCACGCAGCGCGGCGGCGCGCCCGCTCGCCTCGGCCAGCGCCTGCTCAACCTCGCGCTCGAGGGCTGCCTGCCGCTCGCCCCCGCCGTCCAGGAGCTCGAGCGACGCCCGGGCCTCCTCCGCGCGAGCGGCCAGCTGCTCGGCAGGCTCCCCGAACCGCCTCTCCAGGTCAGCGAACAGCTGCAGCCTGGCCTCGACCTGCTCGAGCCGGCCGGGATCGCCCTCGAACCCGTCGAGCTGGGCGCGCAACTCGACGGACGCCTCCTGCAGCCGCACCGCGGCGTCCCGCAGCTCCTCGGCGACAGGCGCCAGCGCCGGCTCGAACCGCTCGACGCCCAGCACCAGCTCGGCGGCCCTGGCCGTCAGGCCGAGCGCGCCGTCGCCCTCGTCGGGATTGAGCGTCGCTGCCGCCCCCGCGACGGCGCTCACCAGCTCGTCGAGGTGGCGGAGCCGCTCGCGCTCGGCCTCGAGCGCCGGGCGCTCGTCCGGCTGGATGGACGCCTCGCCGACGCGCGCCACCAGCTCCTCGAGCTCCCCGCGCTGCCGTTCCGCCGCGGCGGCCTCGGCGGCGGCCGCCTCGAGCCGGGCGCGTGCGCTGCGCAGCGTCGCCCATGCCTCGCTCATCTCACGGCGCAGGTCGCCGTTCCCGGCCGCGGCGTCGAGCAGGTCGAGCTGCGTCGCAGGCCGCGCCAGGCGGCGGGCCTCGTGCTGCGACGAGATCTCGATCAGCATCTCACCCAGCTGCTCCAGGTCGTCCCGAGCGCAGCTCCTGCCCCAGAGCAACGCCCGGCTGCGCCCCGAGGCACCGATCCGCCGGGCCACGACGAGCGTCGTCTCCCCCTCCGGGCGCAGCGTCCGCACGGCCTCGGGCGCCTCGTCGAAGAACTCCTCGGGAACGTCGAACTCGGCCTCGACGTACGCCTCCGTCCCGTGCGGGCCCACCATGCCCGGCGCCGGCGACGCGCCGGCCAGCAGGCCGATCGCCTGTGCGAGCATTGTCTTGCCTGCGCCGGTCTCGCCCGTGAACACGTTCAGGCCGCCGTCGAACTCGATGTCGGCGTGCTCGATCAGCGCGAGGTTCTCGATCTGCAGGCGCAGGACGCTCATGCGCTGAACGTCTCCCGGTAGCGGCTGAAGAACGACGTGCCCGAGAGCCGTGCGAGCTGCGCATGCTGCTGCCCCATGAGAACCCTGACGGCACCGCCGGGGGCGATCTCGCCCATCGAGTGGCCGTCCTCGATCACCTGCAGCGGCACGTCGTCCGTGCGGTTTCGCACCTCGATGCTGTGCCCCCGGCCGAGCACCATCGAGCGGGCGTGCAGCGAGTGCGGCGAGGCGAACGACAGGACGAAGGCGTCGGTGCCCCACGCCAGCACCGGGCCGCCGGCTGACAGGTTGTAGGCGGTCGATCCCGTCGGGGTGGCGAGGATCACGCCGTCGCACCCGATCTCACCCATCGAGATTCCGTCGACGGCCCACTCGACGATGACCATGCGGCCGAGGATGCCGCTGGTGAGCACGATGTCGTTGACGGCGACCAGCGTCCGCAAGCCGTCGTCGCCGACCAGGGTCGGCAGCGCGGTGACGTCGTACTCACCCGCGAACACCCGGTCGAGGCCCGCCTCCAGGTTCGCGGCGTCGACGCTAGTCAGGAACCCGACCCGCCCGAAGTTGACGCCGAGCGACGGGACGCCCGTGCCCAGATAGCGGTGCAGCGCCCGGAGCGTCGTGCCGTCGCCACCGAGCACGATCGCGATGTCGGGCGCGTCGCCCTCCACGACGTCCACGCCCCGCCGCTCCGCCAGCGCACGGACGCGCGCGGGGGCGTCGCCCAGCCGCTCCGGCCGTCCGTGCAGGACGACCGACGCCCGGGAGACGGGCTTACCCGCCGCCCTCGCGAACGGCGTTGCTGATCTCGGCGTTGACATCGACCTGACGCTCCTGAAGCAGCGGATGGCCGGGCGAGGCGAGATACAGGAGGTACTCGCGATTCCCCGCAGGCCCCGGATGCGAAGAATCGCACACGCCCAGGATGGCGGAGCCGTGGGAGGTGACGAAGCCGCAAAGATCCTGCAACACCTGCTCGCGCACGGCCGGATCGCGCACCACGCCGCGCCGCACGCGCTCGCGCCCGGCCTCGAACTGCGGCTTGACGAGGACGATCGCCCGCCATTCCGCTGCCGCGCACGCGATCGCCGGCGGCAGCACCAGCCGCAGCGAGATGAACGACACGTCGGCTGTGATGAACTGCGGGCGCCACGGCAGCATTCCCGGCTCCAGGTCGCGCGCATTGACCCGCTCCAGCACCACCACGGAGGGGTGCGCCCGCAGCCGCTCGTGCAGCTGCGCACGGCCGACGTCCAGGGCGATCACCCCCGCCGCCCCGTGCTGCAGCAGGCAGTCGGTGAAGCCGCCCGTCGAAGCCCCCAGGTCGAGGCACCGCTCGCCGCGCACGTCCACCTGCCATCTCCGCATGCCGGTCTCGAGCTTGTCGCCGCCGCGCGAGACGAACCGCGGCGGCTCCTCCACCTCGATCACGGCGGCGGCGGTCACCTGCGCTCCGGCCTTGTCGACCACGGCGCCGTCGACGCGCACCCGGCCCGACATCACCAGCGCCTGGGCACGGCTCCGCGTCTCGGCCAGCCCGCGGTCGACCAGCGCCGCATCGAGCCGGGTCCGCGCCCGCGCGCTCATGCGCTTCGGCGGGCGATCAGCTCCGCGAGCGCGGCCAGCTCGGAGGTGTCGCCGTCGATGCCGGCGAGCAGCTCGCGTGCGCGCAGGTAGCTGTCCTCGGCCAGCTCACGCGCCCGGTCGACCCCGTGCAACGCGACGTAGCTCGGCTCGTCGCTGCCGTCGTCGAGCACGTCGTCGACGATCTGGAACAGCAGGCCGAGCTCGCGGGCGAAGGCGCGGTAGGGCGCCTGCTGCGAGGCGTCCAGCCGGGCGACGTGCAGCCCGCAGGCGACCGCCGCCTCGATCAGCGCCCCCGTCTTCAGCCGGTGCAGCGATGCCAGCGCGTCGTGATCCGGCGTCTCCGCGGTGACGTCGAGATACTGACCGTCGATCATCGCCGCAACGCCGCGGGCCAGCTCTGCCAGCACCGCCGGCCGCACGGCGTCCGGCAGCTGTGGGTGCTCCAGCACATGGCGGTAGGCGGCGTTCAGCAGGGCATCGCCGGCCAGCACCGCCACCGCCTCGCCATACCGCACATGGCTGGTCGGCCGGCCCCTGCGCTCCGTGTCGTCGTCGAGCGCGGGCAGATCGTCGTGCACGAGCGAGAATGCGTGGATCATCTCGACCGCGGCGGCCGCGGGCAGCGCGTCCGCGGGGTCGGCACCGGCAGACCGGGCCGCCGCCAGGCACAGGCGCGGCCGGATGCGCTTGCCGGGCGAGAGCAGGGAGTACCGGATCGCGTCGTCGAGCCCGTCCAGGTCGGACAGCCGCAGCCCGGCCAGATACTCCTCGATCAGGGCCCGGGCTCCGCCGTCTCGAGCGCCTCGGCCCGCCGCTCGATCTCGTCCAGCGCCTCCTGTGCGAGCCGCGTGATCTGCTCCAGCACGTCGGTGGTCGCCGCGGCGTCCAGCTCGCCGCCCTCCAGTCGGTGCCGGAGCTC
>DASQYY010000055.1:0-13013 GCA_035638975.1 Gaiellales bacterium | reverse complement strand
GCCGGGCTGTTCGACGAGACCTCGTTCGCGAAGTTCGAGGTGCAGGGGCCCGGTGCGCTGGAGCTCCTGCAGCACCTCTGCGCCAACGACGTCGACCGTCCGCCCGGCTCCGTCACCTACACGCAGATGCTGAACCGCCGCGGCGGCATCGAGTGCGACTTCACCGTCACCCGGCTGGGCGACGATCGCTTTCGCGTCGTCACCGGCACCGCCTTCGGCAACCACGACATGGCCTGGGTCCGCAAGCACATGCCCGGCGACGGCAGCGTGCAGCTGCACGATGTCACGTCCGCCTACGCCTGCTTTGGCCTGTGGGGACCGCGCGCGCGGGACATCCTGACGCCGCTGACCCGTTCCGACCTCAGCAACCAGGCGTTCCGATACATGACGGCGCAGGAGATCTCGATCGGCTCCGTGCCCTGCCTCGCGGTCCGCGTCACCTACGTCGGCGAGCTCGGCTGGGAGATCTACTGCCCCGCCGAGTACGGTCAGCGGCTGTGGGACATGCTCTGGCAGGCCGGCCGCGAGCACGGCATGCGCGCCTGCGGGTACCGCGCAATCGACGCGCTGCGGATCGAGAAGGGCTACCGCGTCTGGGGCTCGGACATGACGCCCGAGGACACGCCCGACGAGGCGGGGGTGTCGTTCGCCGTGAAGCCGGACAAGGGCGACTTCGTCGGGCGCGAGGCGCTGCTGGCCACGCGCCTGCGGGCTCCCGACCGCCGCCTCTGCTGCCTCGTGCTGGACGACCCGCGTTCGGTCTGCCTCGGCTCCGAGCCGGTGAGGGTGGGCGGCGAGATCACGGGGCGGGTCACCACGGGCGGGTACGGCTTCGCGGTCGCAGCGTCGATCGCCTACGCCTACCTGCCTGCGAGCGCCTCCGAGACGGGGACGGACGTCGAGGTGGAGGTGTTCGGCGAGTGGATCCCCGCCCGGGTGGCCGCGGAGCCGCTGTGGGATCCCGCCGGCGAGCGGATCCGCGCCTAACGATCATGTAACAACGACCCGCGCGGACTGGCGCCGGCGGGGCCATCTCATAGGCTTGGTACGTGGAGCCATACCGGATCCTGCTGGTCGAGGACGACGCGACGATCCGCGAGATGACGCAGCTGTCGCTGCAGCGCGACGGCTTCAGCGTGGAGACCGCGGCGGACGGCCCGTCCGGCCTCGACGCCTTCCGTGACCACCCGCCGGACCTGGTGCTGCTCGACCTGATGCTCCCCGGGCTGGACGGGGTGTCGGTCTGTCGCGCGATCCGGGAGTCGAGCGTCGTGCCGGTCGTGATGCTGACCGCCCGCTCCGACGCCCTCGACGTCGTGGTCGGCCTCGAGGCGGGCGCCGACGATTACGTCACCAAGCCGTTCGAGCCGGCCGTGCTCGCGGCGCGGCTGCGAGCCGTCCTGCGACGAGCCACGCGGCCGGAGGCAGCGGCGCCGCTTCGCTTCGGCACGCTCGACATCGACCCGCTGGGCATGGTCGTGCGCCGTGACGGCGAGGAGGTGTCACTCACCCCGACCGAGTACCGGCTGCTGCTGATGCTGGCCGAGAACGCCGGCATCGTGCTCAGCCGCGAGCGTCTGCTGGAGGAGGTGTGGGGCTATGTCTGGGCGGGGGACACGCGGCTGGTCGACATGCACGTTCGCCGGCTGCGCGGCAAGATCGGCCATGAGGCGATCGAGACCGTTCGCGGTGCCGGCTACAAGATGGTGCGCCCGTGAGCCTGCGCGTGCGGCTGGCGGTCGCCTTTGCGCTGCTGGCCGCGCTCGTCGCGGCTTCGGTCGGCGTGGTGGTCTATGAGCTGTCGGCGCAGGATCTGCTCGACCGCGCCCGCGCCCGCGCGGTCGCCAACGTCAGGTCGGCCGCGCGGCTGTATCCACTGACCAAGCCGCTCCCTCCGTATCCGGCGCTGCGGACAGGCGACCCGTCCGTCCCGGCGGCGCTGCGGGCGGCCGTGAGGTCGGGGCACGTCGCCACCTACCGCGGTAGCTGGCACGGCCAGCCGGCCATCTGGGCCGGCCGGCCGGCCGCAGACGGCACGCCGATGTTCGTGCGATCGAGCTACCTCGCCGAGCAGAGCTCGCTCGACGATCTGCGCAAGAAGCTGATCGAGGCGGCGATCGCAGCCGCCATCGGAGGCGCGCTGCTCGGAGCGGTGCTGGCGACCAGCCTGTCGCTGCGCCTGCGCCGCGCCGCCGCCGCGGCCGAACAGGTGGCCGGAGGTGACCTCGATGCCCGCATCGATGCCCGCGGCCACGACGAGGTGGCGGCGCTCGGTCAGGCCGTCGACCGGATGGCCGATGCGCTGCAGCTGCGAATCGAGCGCGAGGAGCGGTTCGTGGCCGACGTGGCGCACGACCTGCGAACCCCCGTGACGGGCCTGGTGACGGCGGCCAGCCTGCTCGAGAGCGATCAGGTCGGCGCGGCGATCAAGGAGCGCGTCGGCCATCTCAGCGAGCTGGTCGAGGATCTGCTCGAGATCGCCCGGCTGGAGAACGGGTCGGCGACGGCGGATCTGCGCTGGGTGGACGTCGCGGCGCTGTCGGCGTCCGTCGCCGGACGGCATGCCGGCGTCGAGGTGCGCGCGGCCGGCCCCTGCCGGGCGCTGGTCGACCCGCGGCGCCTCGAGCGGGTGCTGGAGAACCTGATCGCGAACGCCGAGCGGCACGGCGCGCCACCCGTGCTGGTGGAGGTCTCGCCCGGGTCGGTGCGGGTGCACGATGGCGGGCGGGGCTTTCCGGCGGACATGATGGAGCGGGCGACCGAGCGGTTCGCGACCGGCGACTCGGCCCGCGGCGACGGCGTCGGGCTGGGCCTGGCGATCGCGGCCGCCCAGGCTCGGGTGATCGGCGGGCGGCTGCGGCTCGCGAACGACCCCAGCGGTGGGGCGGTCGTGACCGTCGAGCTGCCCGAGGTCGACCGGTGAGGCGGATCGCGTTGGCGCTCGCGGCCGCGCTCGCGGCCGGGTGCGGAGCCCAGTCGGGGCTGCATGTCGAGAACGGCGGCCGCACGGTGCACGTCGTCGTCCCCACCACCTCGACGCAGCCCGCCGGCGGCGGAGGCCAGACGTTGCCACGACAGGTGACGGCGAGGGTGCCGCTGGGCGGCGTGCCGGCGATCTGCTGGGACGGCGGCCACACGCTGTGGGCTGCGGTATGGGCGGGCGGGCCGCACCTGATCGGATCGCTGGTGCCGGTCGACACGGCGACGGCGCGCGCGGGCAATGCGGTCGCGCTGCCGCCGAGCCCGACGCCCTATCTCATCGCCGCATCGACCGACGCCATCGATGTGGTGGCGGGTGGACAGCTGCTCCAGTTCGATCCGGCCACCGGGCACATCGCCCGCAGCTCTGACCTCGGCGCGGCCGCGCGGGCGGTGCTGCTCTCGCGGCGCTCGCTCTGGGTCACGCTCGACGACGGGGCGGTGCTGCGGCTCGACCCCACATCGCTCGCGGTGCGCGCCCGGCTGCACCTGACCCCTTCGCCCGAGGCGATCACCACCTCGCCGGGAAGCGTCTTCGTCACCGACGACCACGCGCGCGACCTGATCCGTGCGAGGGCTGGCACCGGGCGGGTGACCGACACGGTGACGATCGCCGCCTCGGGCGCCGGACCGCCGTCGCAGATCACCGTCTACGCCGACTCGATCTGGGTGTACGAGGGGTCGTCGGTGGTGCGGCTGCTGCTGCGGACGACCCGCCTGGTCGACCGCCTCTCGCTGCCCGGAGGCGGCGGGTCGATCGCGGCAGGCGCGGGCGGCGTATGGGTGAGCGGCAGCTTCGGCGTTGCGCGGATCGATCCGACGACCGGTCAGGTGACGACGCCGGTCGATGTCGGCGCCGCCGGGGCGGCGATCGCGACGACGGGAGACGCGGTGTGGGTGGTGCAGCGGGCCGGTGGCACGCTGCTTCGGCTGTCGCCATGAGGAATCGGCGCGAGGGGGCCACCCGCGTCTGGGAACCCTCGGTGGCTGGTCAGGCAGCTTCGAGCACGTCGCGCAGCGTGATGATCTGGTCGCGGCGCTGGCCGATGCCGACGATCGCCACCTCGACGCCGACGCGCTCCTCGATGAACGCGAGGTAATCGCGCGCCGCGCGCGGCAGCTGCCCGGCATCGCGCACGGCCGAGATGTCGGTGCTCCAGCCCTCCAGCCGCTCGTACACGGGCTGAGCGTGGTGGAAGTCGCTCTGGTGCCAGGGGAAGTCCTCGGTGACCGATCCATCAGGCAGGCGGTAGGCGGTGCAGACGGGGATCGACTCGAAGATCGACAGCACATCCAGCTTCGTCAGCGCCAGCTGAGTGAGCCCGTTCAGCCGCGCCGCGTAGCGGAGCGCGACGACGTCCAGCCAGCCGCAGCGGCGCTCCCGGCCGGTGACCGTGCCGTACTCACCGCCGTGCTCGCGGATCCGCGTGCTGTCGGCCTCGTCAGCCTCGCTCGGGAACCCGCCGGCGCCCACCCGGGTGACGTAGGCCTTCGCCACTCCCAGCACGGCGTCCACCCGCGTCGGCCCGAAGCCGAGCCCCACGCAGGCGCCGGCCGCGATCGGGTTCGAGCTGGTGACGAACGGATAGGTGCCGTGGTCGAGGTCGAGCAGCGTCGCCTGAGCGCCCTCGCAGAGCACCACCTGCCCGGCGTCGAGCGCCTGGTTGACGAGCAGCGACGTGTCGGCGATGAACGGCCGGATCCGCTCGGCATAGCGGAGCGTGGCCTCGGTGAGCACGTCCTTGTCGAGCGGCCGCTGGTGGTAGATCTTGCGCAGCAGCACGTTCTTGACCGAGAGCGCAGTCTGGATCTTCTGCCGCAGGATCTTCTCGTCCAGCAGATCCTGGACGCGGATCCCGACACGCGATGCCTTGTCGGCATAGGCGGGGCCGATGCCGCGCCGCGTCGTGCCGATCTGCAGCCGGCCCAGCATCAGCTCGGAGTCCGCGTCGATGATGCGGTGCCATGGCATGATCAGGTGTGCGTTGCCAGATATGCGAACACCTGACAGGTCGACGCCGCGCTCCTCGAGGCCGTCCAGCTCCTCCATCAGCACCTCGGGATCGATCACGCAGCCGTTGCCGAGCACACACAGGGTGCCCGGCCAGAGCACGCCGCTCGGCACCAGGCGGAGCTTGTAGGTCTCCTCTCCCAGCACCAGCGTATGGCCGGCGTTGTTGCCGCCCTGGTAGCGGGCGACGACGTCAGCCCGCTCGGCCAGCGTGTCGACGATCTTCCCCTTGCCCTCGTCGCCCCACTGGGCGCCGACGATGACGGTGCACGGCATCGGTCGATCCTCAGGCAGGGCCCTGTGCCAGGTTCGCGAAGCGCGTGTAGCGACCCTGGTAGGCGAGCTGGACGGTATCGAGCGGCCCGTTGAGGTGCTTCCCGACTATCACCTCGGCCTCCCCCTTGTGCTCACTCTCGGGGTCGTAGTAATCGTCACGGTAGACGAACATGACGAGGTCGGCATCCTGCTCGATCGACCCCGACTCGCGCAGGTCGGAGAGCTGCGGCCGGCGATCCTTGGCGCCACGCTGCTCGACGGCGCGCGACAGCTGCGACAGCGCCAGCACCGGCACCTCGAGGTCGCGGGCGATCAGCTTCAGCTGACGTGAGATGTGGGAGATCTCGTTCACGCGGTTGTCGAAGCGGCCGCCGCCGGACATCAGCTGCAGGTAGTCGATCACGACCAGGGCAAGGTCGGGATGGCGCGCCTTCAGCCGCCGCGTCTTGGCCTTGATCTCGAGTGCGGTGATGCCGGCGGTGTCGTCGACGTAGATCGGCGCCTCCTGCAGCGCCGAGCAGGCGGCCGTCAGCTTCGGCCACTCCTCAGGGGCGAGCTTGCCGGTGCGCAGGCGGCTCGAGTCCACCTTGCCCTCCGAGCACATGAGGCGCTGCGTGACTTCGTCGCGCGACATCTCGATCGAGAAGATTGCGACGGGCAGCCGCTCGCGGATGCCGACGTGGGCGGCCACGTTGAGCGCGAGCGACGTCTTGCCCATACCCGGCCGCGCGGCCAGGATGATCAGGTTCGAGGGCTGAAACCCGGCCGTGAGCTTGTCCAGCTTGCGGAACCCGGTCGCGACGCCGGTGATCTCGCGGCCCGACTCGTGCAGCTGGGTGATCCGCTCGAACGACTCGTTCAGCAGCGTGGCGATGGGGCTGAAGTCGCTGGTGATGCGCTGGTCGGCGATGCCAAAGACGACCTGCTCGGCCTGGTCGACCAGCTCCTGCGGCTCACCGAGCCGCTCGTAGCCGAGCTGCGCGATCTGCGTACCGGCCCGGATCAGGTTGCGGTACGTGCTCGAGTCGCGGACGATCTCGGCGTAGCGCTGGGCGTTGGCCACGGCCGGCACGGTGGAGGCGAGCGTGTGCACGGCAGCCTTGCCGCCGACCTCGTCCAGCAGCCCGCGGTTCTGGAGGGCGTTGATCAGCGTGATCGAGTCGACGGTGCCGCCCTCGGCGTACACCTGCAGGATCGTCTCGTAGATGGTCGAGTGCGACCGGCGGTAGAAGTCGTTCGGACGGATGATCTCCGAGACGATCGCGATCGCGTTTTGGGAGACGAGCATGGCGCCCAGCACCGATTCCTCCGCATCGAGGTCGTGCGGAGGGACGGTGGGAGCCTGGTGCTGCTGCTGGTCGACGGCCAACGAACGCGAACTCAGTAGTCGTCCGGCTCTGCCTCGAAGGCCTCGACGCCGCCCTCTTCACCCGCGGCGCCGGGCACGACCATCACCTTGATCGTGGCCTCGACATCGCCCCAGACGGTGATGCCGACACGGTAGGAGCCGAGCGCCTTGATCGGCTCCTCCAGGGCCACCTTGCGCCGGTCGACGCGTATCTTGCGCGCCTTCCAGATCGCGTCGGCAATGTCGCTCGACGTGACCGATCCGTACAGCCGGTCCTCGGCGCCCGAGCGGGCCTTGATCGTGAGCACCGTGCGGTTGAGGGTATGGGCGATGTCGCGCGCCTGCTCCTCGCTCTGCGCCTCGTGCCGGCGGCGCATGTCCTCCTGCCGGCGCACCTGTTCGATCATGCCGTCGCTGGCCGCGAGCGCGAGCTTGCGCGGCTCGAGGAAGTTGCGCATGTAGCCGGCCGCGACGTTGACCACGTCGCCCTTCCGGCCAAGCTTGTCGACGTCCTGCAGCAGGATCGCTTGGGTTCCCTTGTGTGCCATCACACCCCTCGTCGTTCACGCGGCCCGAGGCCGCGAACATCGTCCCAGCCGCGGCTGGAAACTGCCAGCCGCGCGGGAACAGAAAAGCCGCTGCGAGCGGAGAATCAGTTCACCGCATAGGGCAGCAGCGCCACCTCGCGGGCCCGCTTGACAGCGACCGCGACCTGCCGCTGGTGCCGTCGGCAGGCGCCGGTTATCCGCCGCGAGCGGATCTTGCCCTTCTCGGACACGTAGCGCCGCAGCTGGTTGTAGTTCTTGTAGTCGACCTGCTCGACCTTGTCCTTGCAGAAGAAGCAGGACTTGCGCCGCGTCGACCCGCCTGGGCCGGTGCGCGGCTTGGTCGGCCGCCGTTTCGGCTTCGAAGCCATGGAACCTCCGTCTCGTTCCTAGAAGGGGATATCGTCGTCGCCCGAGCTGGGCCCGAAGGCGGGCACGGGGTCGGGGGTGAGCTCGCCGCCGCGCGGCTCGAAGCTGCGCGCCTGGCCGCCGCCGCCCTCGCCGTCGCCGCGGGAGCCGAGGAACTGCACGGTGTCGGCGACGATCTCGACCGCCTGCCGCTTGCTGCCGTCCTGCGCCTCCCACTCGCGCCACTCGAGACGGCCGTCGACGGCCACCGGGCGGCCCTTCGAGAGGTAGGTGGCGCAGTTCTCGCCCTGCGCGCCCCACACCTTGACGTCGAAGTAGTTCGGCTTCTCGACCCACTCGCCGCTGGACTGATCCTTGTAACGGCGGTTCACGGCCAGGCGCAGCTTGCACACCTGCGTGCCGCTGGGAAGGCTCGAGAGCTCGGGATCACTTGTCAGATTGCCGGTCAGGATGACCCGGTTGATGTTTGCCATGGTTCCTCCTCTACCCTCTTATCGAACGTATGTTCGTAAGTGTAGGGCGATGTGCGGACGCCGTCAGGCGCCGGCCTCGACCGGCTCCTCGGCGGCCTCGGAGCGGCTCTCCACCGGCTTTGCCGGCGAGCTGCCCGGGATGCGGTTGGTGGCCATGAAGCGCAGCACGCCGTCGGTGATGGCGAGCACGCGGGTTATCTCCTGGAGCACGGGCGCCTCGGCGTCGAACGTGAGCACGTAGTACCACGCCTCGCCCATGTGCCTGATCTCGTAGGCGAGCTTGCGACGGCCCCATGGCTCGACGGCCTTCCAGCTGCCGCCGCCCTTCTCCACGATCTGCTGGATGCGCTCGATGATCTCCCGGTGGCGCTCCTCAGCGGCCTCGGGCTCGATCAGCAGCATGATCTCGTATGGGTTGATCCTGATCACCTCCTCTGGTCTGTGCAGCCCCGGCGGCCGAAGGCCCCGCCGATCAGGATCAGTGGCGGGCGCCGCGCCGGAGCAGGAAGCTCTCGGTTGTGGGCGTCAGTATACTGGCGCCCTTTCCAGGGGAGGGCCAGTGGCACGGATGCGATGGTTCATTGTGGGAGCGGCCGCAACGGCGGGGGCGTTCATCGCTGCGGGCAGGATGCGGCGCCGGCTGGGCACACACGACGCGCTCGACCTCGAGCAGTGGGACGAGCCGCCCGCAGCCGTGGTGCCCACCCCACCCCGCCCCGCGACGGCGTTCGCGTCCTACGACGCCGTGCCGCCCGCCGACGACGACACCCAGGAGCTCCGTCTGCGCATCGACGAGACGCGGGACCGCATCCGCCGCCGCGCCCAGGAACAGGACGCGGCGGAGGAGACGGACCAAACGAGCTAGCGGCGGCCGTCGATCAGATACACGGTGTCGAGGCTGGCTGCCGACACCAGGTAGTCGAGCGAGCCGTTGCGGTTCGTGTCACCGACGCCGACGGCATCGAACCCGAAGTTCTCGTTCACCGTCGTGCTGGTTATGGTGCGGATCGGCTTGCCGGTGGCCCCGGAGAAGATGCGCACCTTGCCGGCCTGAGAGGCGCCGTCGCTGCTGGTGTAGTAGCCGGCGATGATGTCGACGCGGCCGTCACCGTTGACGTCGCCGGCCTCGCGGCCCGGGCCGAGGCCCTCACCGGCGGCACCGGCCCAGAGGTGGATGGGGGACCCGTCAACGCCGGAGTAGACGCCGGCGAACCCACCGGCGGTGCCGCGGGTGTTGGCGGCGTAGTCACCGGCGTAGATGTCGGGCACGCCGTCGCCGTTTACGTCACCCACGCCGGCGGCGAAGAAGCGGCCGAACTGGCGAGCCCCGCGCGGTGCATGGATGCTGAAGAGGCGCCGACCGGTGCGCCCTGAGTAGACGTAGACGGCGCCGCCCTGGGTGGGCCCGGCGTCGCCGGCGCCGATGACGAGATCGGGCACTCCGTCGCCGTTCAGGTCAGCCGAGCCGTCGGTGGCGGAGCCGAAGGAGTCGCCGGACCGCCACGCGGACAGCCGGCGGATGACGCGGTAGGTGCGGCCGGAGATGACGTACGCCATGCCGGGGGCCGAGCCGGGCTGGCCGCTGCCCGGGGCGCCGACGAGCAGGTCGTCGCGGCCGTCGCCGTTGACGTCTCCGATGCCGGCGACGGCGGCACCGAAGTTCGAACCGGGGGCGTGCCCGTGCAGCCGTGCCAGCACTCGGCCGGTGGCGCCGGAGTAGACGATGGCGGCACCGGGCGCGTCGGCGGTGGATCCGGGTGCGCCGGAGATGATGTCGTGGATGCCGTCGCCGTTCACGTCGCCGGCATCAGCGACGGCAAACCCGCTCTGGTCACCGGCGCGGCCGGTCAGCTTGTAGATCAGCCGGTGGGTGCGACCGGAGTAGACCCAGACGCGGCCTGGCACCCGCGGCCCGCCTCCGTCGACTTCACCGATGATGAGATCGGTCACGCCGTCGCCGGTGATGTCGTGTAGCTCGCTCACCGCCCAGCCGAAGTAGGCGCCTCGGCCGGTGGTGGGACCATGGAACGTGGCCAGCACATGGACGCGCTGGACGAAGGTGCCGCTGGCGGCCGCGGGGCCGGCGGCGAGCAACGCCAACGCGGTACCGCCGAGGACGGCAAGACGAGCGGGCCATCGCGTGTGTGTGAACATTGCTTCCTCCGGGTTTGACGTCGGCGCGTGCGCGGCCAGCGTACGAACGGCGGGAGCGGGACCGGTAGAAGGTTCTTGCGGCGCTATGAAGCAGGCAGGAGAGCCGAGATGACGCCCGTGACGTCGCCCTCACAGGCAACGGCCGTGCGGAGCCCGGAGGGCGTCCAGCCAAAGGACCGCCTGAAGCGCGAGGTGAAGTGGCTGTGCCCCTGGAAGCCGAGGTGATGGGCGATGTCGGCGAGCGGGACGCCGGCGAGCACCATGTCGACGGAACGGCGGAGGCGGAGCTGCAGGTGGTACTGGTGGAGCGTGTAGCCGGTGCGCGCGTGGAACGACCGCAGGAGGTGGAAGCGCGAGTAGTGCGCGTGGCGGGCGAGCGTGTCGAGCGGGAGCAGCCGGTCGGGTGAGAGCGCCATCAGCTCCTTGGTCTGCTCGACGGCATGGCCGGCAGGGGCGCCGGGACAGTCGGGCATGGATGCGAGCGCGCTCTCGACAAGGCGGCGGCCCAGGCGCCCGGCCGCGACCGGGTCATGATCGGGATGGCGGAGATACTCGGCGAGCACGCGCTGTGCAAGCCAGAGGGACGGGCTGAGCACCGGGTCGACCAGCGAGCGGCCGCCGTTCAGCCCGAGACGCGCGCACAGCGAGGGGGCGAGAACGGCGAACAGGCAGTGGTCGCCATCGCTGGTCAGGTAGCGGCGGCGGAAGCGCAGACGTGGCGAGTAGAGGACGGCATGGTTGGGAGTGGCGACGAGGGTCGGCATCGACCGGCGACTGATCTGCACCGGCGTCCAGGGGAAGACGACATGGAAGCCCTCGCCGATGTCGTTCTCGTCACGCCAGCGGTGGTCGGCGGTCGGGCAGGTGAACTCGCCCAGCTGGAGCTCGTCGTCACGGTGGAGGATGCGGATCGTGGCCTCGGAGGACATGAGGCAAGCGTACTGCCGGCAGGCGGGGCGCGGACTATCGCGTTCTTGCGGTCTCGGGGCGGCGCGGCACGCGTACACTGCCCGCCTTGGGGCGGCACGGGCCCGGTGGCCCATCCGGTCTTCAAAACCGGCAGGCCGATGTAGCCCATCGGTTGGTAGGTTCGACTCCTGCGCCGCCTCGCTACGCGGAAAGTGGCATGGTTGAGCGGCAACGGGCGGGGTCGCCAGCCGTCGCCGACGGCTGCGCAGCGTCCGCTTTAGTCCGCCTCAATCCGCCGAAACGCTGCATGATGGTCACTCGGATGGTCACTCGGGGCCCCCCGGGCACGCCAACCGTTCGCTTCCGGGGTATGGCAAGGACGAGGTCAACCCTGGCGGGCTGGCGTGGCGAGGAGGCGAACACCTCCACCGTTACGCGCCGCTCGGGTACCAGCGACCTCGACGAAGCGCTCACCCTCGGCGGTTGAGACACGCAAAGTTCCACTCGGCACCGCGACCTCCCACGCGCCCACGCTGACAGACAGCGGCTCCGAGGGCGGGTGTGACCACAACCGCACACGACTTGGGCCGTCCTGCTCGTGGCGCACGCTCATCACAAACGCGGTCGCGGCGGCGGTGACCAACTCATCGGCGGAACCCCAATCGGGAATGTACTCCGTTGATTCCTGATCCGTAACGAGCAGGACTCCAAAAGGGAAGTGGATGTCTAACTCGGCGATCACAGCGAAACGGTCACAACCCCCATCGCAACGCTCCGCCGCATACCGCTACGACGCCCCCTTCCAACCGTTGGGACGCGCCATCTAAGGCCGGGGTAGGAGGTCGGGATCGGGTGGTTCTGGCAGTTCGTACTCGGCCCAAGCGTCGGGCGGAGTGAAGTCCGCTGTCCTAAACGCTGCGGTCTGGCCGGCGAAGCATCCCATCTGCACCGCGTACATGTCCCACTCATCGAGAGGGTCGGCTGACCCAGCCGCTTCAAGCGGGTGCGCGCGTGTTGCCGAGAAGACGAGCGGGCCACTTCCCGGCGGGTCAGCGGTCACGCCGCGAAGCGAAATGTCGTAACACACGGTATAGGCATGGTCGAACATGTCGGCGTACCGGCCCGCAAACCCGCCGTGATCTGATGGCGGCGTTCGAGACGGAGGGTCGGACGGCTCGGCGGCGGGGGCCCTTTCCCAGTATGGGATTACCGGCTGCGCCGAAATGTCGGAGAAGACGACCGTCGGCATCGCGCTGGCCAACAGGGAGCGAGCAAGCGCCACTGCCGCCTCCGCGTCTGACGCGCTCACCGTCAACTCAGCCTTCACCTTGTCTTCCTGGCCAACCGAGCCGAGCCGCTCGACCGAGAAGCCTCCGAGTGGGCCAGCGCCCTCCATCCACCGGTGCTGGGCCACACGGGACTCGGTTTCCCCCTCCGGGTCGTACGTCTCTCGAATACGAGAGTCCTGGCCAGTCGCGAACACTCTCCAACGAGACTCAGACGCCACCTAGCGATCCTTCTATCGCAACGCTCCGCCACATACCCCACGACGGTACAGGGCCTGCGGGAGTTCCACCAGCCGCGCGCTCCCCCATCGGCCCAGACCTCAAGGTGCTACTGGGCGGGGCTAGGATCGAGCCGTGAACGTGCGTCCTATTGATCCACGCGGCGTTGAATCCGAGGCAGAGGCGGTCTACCGCGTCTACTTCTGGAGCGACCAGCGGCGGCGCTGCGACGAGTTCGAGTTGACCGAGGCCAGGGATGTGAACGAGGTACTCGCTTGGATTGGCGCCAACGCCAATGGGCGGTGGGATTGACCCGCTTCGGTGGACGGGTTCTGTTAGGCGGCATTGGCGTTGTTGGTGGTGATCTTCTCGTATTCGGCGGGGCTGTGGTAGCCGAGTGCTGAGTGGCGGCGGCGGGGGTTGTACCAGCCTTCGATGTAGTCG
>DASQYY010000054.1:0-20739 GCA_035638975.1 Gaiellales bacterium | reverse complement strand
GGTCGCAGCAGGCTGCCGAGGAGCTCGTGCAGGAGACGTACCTCCGCGCCTTCCGAAGCTGGAAGAGCTACCGGCCCGGCAGCAACCTTGCCGCGTGGCTCGCCACGATCCTTCGCAACGTGTTCCTCGACGAGGCGCGCCGGCAGCAGCGCCGCCCGGCCCAGGAGTCCTTCGAGGATACGACCGAGTACTACCTCTACAACCAGCTGGCGGGCAGCGGCGGCGAGCCGCAGGAGGCCGTCCTCAACAAGCTGGCCGGAGGCGCCATCGTCGATGCGCTGGCCAACGTCCCCCCGGCGTTCCGCGAGGTCGTTGTGCTGGTCGACATCGGCGACTTCAGCTACCAGGAGGCGGCCGACATCCTCGGCGTGCCGATCGGAACCGTCATGTCACGGTTGCACCGGGGCCGGCGAGCGCTCAAGCAGGCACTGGCACAACGAGCGGGAGCGGAGGCATCATGACCATGGGCGTCGACCCCTGCGTGGGCGTCGAGAGCAAGCTCCAGCCCTACCTCGACCGGCAGCTGACACCGGGTGAGGTGTCATGGATCGAGCGGCACCTCGGGGAGTGCGCGTACTGCCGGGAGCGCTACCACTTCGAAGCGAAGCTGCGGGACACCGTGAAGACCGTCTGCTGCGGTGATCCGGTGCCCGACGGGCTGGTCGACCGCGTGCGGCTCCACTGCCGCGGTCACCGTTCCGAGTAGTCGACGTCGCCCGGCTCGGGCAGATCGCCGCAGTCGACCAGGCGCACGCGGATCGAACGGCCGGGCGTCTCCCCGCGTGCCGGGAGCTCCGCCCAGGCGCTGCGCGGGAGCACGACGGGATGCGAGCGGCCCTTGCCGTAGTCGGCCGCACGCGGCCCCGACCCGGCCGACACCCGGCGGATCGCCTCGAGGCTGAGGTGGGGACCGTCGCCGAGCACGATCAGCGCCTCATCCACCGTGGGGTCGAGCGACTCGAGCCCGCACCGCAGGGATGCGGCCTGCCCGTCCCGCCATCGCTCGCAGACGACGGCCCGCGCGCCGTGGGTGTCGACCGCGCCGGCAATCTGCTCGGCTCGGGCGCCGAGCACCACCGTTCGATCGGCGATGCCTGCGGCGGAGACGGTCTCACAGACGACTTCCAGCATGGGACGGCCTCCGACCGGGTGCAGCTGCTTCGGGCCGCCGTACCGGCGAGCCTCCCCGGCTGCCAGGATCACCGCCGCGAGCACCCGGCAACGGTAGCCCAGCTGCTAGGTTCTCGGCCATGACGACACCGCTTCTCATTCATGCCGATTCCCTGCGCGACGCCGACATGTTCGTGGCCACCGGCGTCCCCATCGTCGACGCCTTCACATACCTCGAGATGGACGGCCGTCGCATCATCGTGGCCAGCGTGCTGGAGAAGGACGTGATCGAGCGCGACTCGCGAGCCACCGAGATCTGGCGCGACGACGAGTTCGGTGTGCGCGAGCTCGTACGTGAGGGCTGGGAGTACGAGGACGCTGCGATGGAGCGGGTTCGCCGGGTGCTGGAGCGCGCGGGCGTCAGTGACGTGTCGGTGCCGCCGACGTTCCCCGTGGCGCTGGCCGACTATCTGCGCGGGAAGGACATCACGGTCAGCCCCGACCGGAAGCTGTTCGAGATGCGCCGCCGGCTGAAGGACGTCGACCAGCTGAATGCGATCCGGCAGGCGCAGACCGCGACGGAGGCGTCGTTTCGCGCCGCCCGCGAGCTGCTCGGGTCGGCATCGCCGGGCGAGGGTGGCCTGGTCGCCGACGGCGAGCTGGTGACGTGCGAGCGCGTCCGCGACGTGATCGTCAACACGCTGCGGGCGCACGGCTGTGAGGGGGAGGCACCGCTGGTCGGCGCCGGGCCGCGGGGCGCGCTCGTCCACGACCTCGGCAGCGGCCCGATCCATCCGGGCGAGCCGATCATCATCGATGTCTTCCCCCAGGACGCGTCGAGCCGGTACTGCGCCGACATGACGCGGACGTTCTGCTGGGGAGAGGCGCCCGAGCGGCTGAAGCGGATGCACGCGACCGTGCTGGGGGCGCTCAAGCGGAGCACCGAGGCGATCGCCCCGGGCGTTCCCGGTGAGCGGCCGTGGGAGATCGCCTGCGACGTGATCGAGCAGGGCGGCTTCCGCACCACGCGCGGCCTCGGCCCCGGGGAGACGCTGGATGAGGACTTCTTCCACGGCCTCGGCCACGGCGTCGGGGTGGAGGTGCACGAGGCGCCGGACATGTCGTTCGGCGCCCGTGAGCCGCTGCTGGCCGGCGACGTCGTCACCGTCGAGCCGGGCGTCTACCGCAAGGACTTTGGAGGCGTGCGGCTCGAGGACCTCGTTGTCGTCACCGACAACGGCCACGAGGTGCTGACGGACTTCGACTACGAGCTCGAGATCAAGGCCTAGCGGATAGAGAGGTTCAGCGGGCTGCGGCGGGCTCGGCCATCACGTCGAGGAACCGTTGCTCGTCGTCGAACGGCCCGACCACGGCCAGGTTCAGCCCGTCGTCGACGATCACCTGCCGTGCGAGGCGCTGGATGTCCTCCGCCGTCACCCGCTCGATGCCCTCGAGCACCTCGTCGATCTCGGCCACCTTGCCCTCGAGCACCTCGCGGCGCAGCCCGAACATGAGCAGACCCTTGGGATCCTCGAGCTGCAGCACCATGCGGCCCTTCAGGTAGTTCTTGCACCTGCGCAGCTCGTCCTCGGCCACCGGCTCGGCGGCCATCTTGCGGAACTGCTCGGCGATGACGCCGACCGCCTGGTCGATGCGCTCCACGTCGACGCCGGCCTGCGCGTAGAGGGTGCCGGTGTCGTGGTAGGTCTGGTGGTAGCCGTAGACGTAATAGGCAAGCCCCAGCCGCTCGCGCACCTCCAGGAACAGCCGTGACGACATGCCGCCGCCGAGCACGGTGGTCAGCACCTGCATCACGTAGCGGTCGGGGCTGGTCGTCTCCAGGCCGCGCACGCCGAAGCGAAGGTGCGCCTGGTCGGAGTCACGCGTGTCCAGCATCACCCGCGGCGCGGTCTGCACGAACTCGACCGGCGCCATCTCACCGCTTGCTCGATCCTCCAGGTGGCCGAACTTCTCGCGCACCTCGGCGGCGAAGTCGCCGTTCACCGCACCGGCCGCTCCGACCACCATCCGCTGCGGCGTGTACCAGGTGTTCAGGTAGTTCAGGAAGGTGTCGCGGGTCGCCGCCCTGATCGTCTCCTTGCGGCCGATGATGTGCCAGCCGAGCGGCTGGTCGCCGAACAGCAGCGTCTCGTAGACGTCGTCGACGTGGTCGCGCGGGGTGTCGACGTACATGTTGAGCTCTTCGATGATGACGCCCTTCTCGCGCTCGATCTCGTCCGGATCGAACCGTGACGCGAGCAGCTGATCGGACAGCACATCCAGCGCCAGCGCTCGGTGCTCCGCGGCGCACTTGATGTAGTAGCCGGTGTACTCCTTGCCGGTGAACGCGTTGAACTCACCGCCGATGCCGTCGACCTCGGTGGAGATGTCCTTGGCTGTGGGGCGCTTCTCGGTGCCCTTGAAGAACATGTGCTCGGCGAAGTGGGCGATGCCGCTGCTGTCCTTCGTCTCGTAGCGGGAGCCCGCGGCGAGCATCACCATCACGGCGACGGACTTGGCGCCGTCCATCGGGTGGGTGACGACGCGCAGGCCGTTTGGGAGCTCGGTCTTGGTGAACATGGGCGTGATCGTACTCCCACCCGGGTGCCGCTGTCGATATGCGAGACTCGGCGGCATGACAGACGCCGCAGCACCTCCGACGCGCGTCACGGTCGAGGCCGTGACGGTCGCGGCGGCCGACGGGCCCGCCGTCGCGCTGATCGCCCTGCCGGCGGGGAACGGGCCGTTTCCGGCTGTGCTCGTCTACACCGACGCGTACGGGATCCGGCCCTCCGTGCACGCCTACGTCGAACGGCTTGCGTCGCACGGCTACGTGGTGCTCACCCCGAACATCTTCTACCGCCACGGCCCGCCGCCGGTCATCCCTGACATCGAGCGGCTGATCATGTCCGAGGACCGGTCGGCGCTGTTCGAGGCGCTCGGGCCGCTGATGGCGGCGCTCACACCGGACGCCGTGGTGGCCGATGCGCGCGCCTGGCTGGGGTACCTGGCCGAGCGCCCGGATGTGCGCGACGGCCCGGTTGGCACGGTCGGCTACTGCCTGGGCGGCCGGCTCAGCCTGCGAACGGCCGGTGCATTCCCCGACGCGGTGGCCGCCGCCGCCAGCTTTCACGGCGGCAACCTGGCCACGACCGCGGATGACAGCCCGCACCTCGCAGCCGTCAATGCGAAGGCGGAGCTCTACGTCGGCCATGCCGACAACGACCGCTCGATGGATCCGGAGCAGATGGCCAGGCTGACCAGGGCGCTCGCGGAGGCGCACGTACGGCATACCGCCGAGCTCTATGTGGGTGCCGGGCACGGCTGGACGCAGACCGACACGCCGGTCTACGACGAGGCGTCCGCGGAGCGCCACTGGGCGCGGATGCTCGACCTGTTCGGGCGGGTTCTCCGCGCCTAACCGAGCTCCGCGAGCCGCTCCTCCACGAAGCGCCGCTCCGGCGGGTCGCTGACCAGCTGCAGTGCCCGGCGGTACGCCTCTCGTGCCTCAGCTGTGCGCCCCATGCGGCGGAGGAGCTCGCCGCGGGTAGTGTGGAGGTAGCGGTAGCCGTCCAGCTCGAGCTCGTCCGCGATCCGCAGGCCGGCCTCGGGGCCCTCGCACTCCGCGACGGCGACGGCCCGGTTCAGCTCGACGACGGGCGAGCCGGTCAGCGATGCCAGATCGGAATACAGCGCGGCGATGCGGGCCCAGTCACGCTCCGGCTCGGCATGCAGCGCGGCGATCGCCGCCTGCACCACGTACGGCCCGTTTCCCTGCAGCGCCACCGCGCGGTCGAGCGCCGCCCTGCCCGCGGCGATCTCACGGCTGTCCCAGCGAGACCGGTCCTGGTCGGCCAGCAGCACCAGGCGGCCGTCATCGAAGCGCGCGTCGCGGCGGGCGTCCTGCAGCAGCATCAGGGCCAGCAGGCCGAACGGCTCCGGCTCGTCCGGCATGAGCACCGTCAGCGCGGTCCCCAGCCGGATCGCCTCGGCGGCCAGCGTCCCGCCGTACGTGTAGCCCTGGTTGAAGATCAGGTAGACCGTTGCCAGCACGGCAGACAACCGGTCGGGAAGCAGGTGCGGCGGCGGGACGCGAAACGGAATGCCCGCCGCCGCGATCTTCCGCTTCGCCCGGACGAGCCGCTGGGCCATGGTCGGCTCCGGCACGAGGAACGCCTCGGCGATCTGCTCGGTGGTGAGCCCCCCGAGCGTCCGCAGCGTGAGCGCCACCTGGGCATCGAGCGACAGCGCCGGGTGGCAGCATGTGAAGAGCAGCTCCAGGCGCTCGTCGGGAAACGTCGTGTCGTCCATCTCGTCCTCCGCCGCGTGGGCTGGCTCGAGCAGCCGCAGCTTCGCCTCGTATGTGCGGTCGCGCCGGATGCGGTCGATCGCACGGTTGCGGCCGGTCGCGATCAGCCAGGCGGCCGGGTGGTCAGGCACACCGGTGCGGGGCCAGCGCTCCGCCGCCTGGGCAAAGGCCTCCTGCGCGGCCTCCTCGGCGAGGTCGAAGTCGCCGAGGAGGCCGATCAGGGTGGCCACGACGCGACCCCAGTGGTCGCGGTACACGGCCTCGAGGTCGTTCACCACTCGGCGACCGGGCGGATCTCCACGGCGCCGCCCATCCGGGCGGCCGGTATCCGGCTGGCGAGCTCGATCGCGGCGTCGAGATCATCGGCCTCGTAGGTGAGCCAGCCGCCCAGCGCCTCCTTCGTCTCGGCGAACGGCCCGTCGGTGGTCAGCGTGCGGCCGTCCTGCACGCGGACCGTCGTGGCCGTCTCGGGGAGCTGCAGGCCGGTGCCGGGCGTGACCCCGGGGGTCTGGTTGATCGCCTGGTAGTCGGCATACACCTGCTGCTGCTCCTCGGGGGAGAGCTTGGCCCATTCCTCGGGCGTCGCCGGCGTCGGGGTGGTGCCCTGGTGAATCAACAGCACGTACTTCATGGTCTCCCCCTTCGCGGGAATGTACTGCGGAGAAGACGAGCGAGCCCGGCCGAGATCGACACACCCTGACGACGATTTCACCGGGAGTTATCGCGAGGCCAGGTCGCGGGCCGCGTGTGCCGATGAGTAGACCGCGTTTCGGGAGATGCGGCCATCACGCACAAGGATCAGATCCATGCCGTCCCACTCGATGCGACGACCGGTGTCCGGATGAGTGGCCCGCGCCGTCCACTCCGCCACGGCGTGGGCATCGCCCGCGGTGAGGCCGCCCTCCCGCTCTTCGAACGCGAGGTCCGGCCACCGGGCGTGCAGGGCCGCGATGTGGTGCCGAGCCGCCTCACGACCCTCGATCCGCTCGCCGCCGGTCACGTTCTCGAACACGAAGTCGGGTGTGACCAGATCCATGATGGCGTCGACGTCGCGAGCAAAGAACGCGTCCCGGTATGCGGTGGCAAGCGCGAGTGCCGATGTCGGCTCGGCCATCGAGCCAGCATACGCCGCCGGCACCATGTGCGCTGACCCGCGTATTCTGCCGCCTCATGCGAATGCTGGTCGCCCGCTGCGAGATCGCCTATCACGGCCGCGCCGTCACCCGCCTCGGCGCCGGGGATCGCGTGATCCTGTTCAAGCAGGACGGCTCGCTCTGCGTCCACGCCGACAAGGGTTTCAAGCCCCTCAACTACATGGCCGGCCCCACCTCGGTGACGCAGGAGGGCGACGTCATCCGCGTCTACAGGCCCGCGTCCGACGAATCGCTCGTGATCGTGATCCACGACGTGTTCCACGACTCGGTGCAGCCGCTCGAGGACGACGCCGTGCTGGAGCACGAGGGTGCGGAGCGGCAGATCCACGTCCTGCTCGAGGCGGCGCCCGAGACGATCGAGCAGGGCCTGACCGTGCTCGAGCGCGAACGGTTCACCGACACCGGCCCGATCGACCTGTTCTGTCGCGACGCCGACGGCCGCACGGTCGTGGTGGAGGTGAAGCGGGTGCGCGCCGTGGCCGCACACGTCGAACAGCTCACGCGCTACTGCGAGCGTGTCGATCTCGACCCCGCCCATGCCCCCTGTCGCGGGATCCTCGTGGCGCCCGAGATCGCTCCTCAGGCGCGTGTCATGTGCGAGGCCCGCGGCTACCGGTTCGTCGAGCTCGACTACGGCGTGCTGGCCGGCGCCGCCGCGCCGGAGCTGACGCTGTTCGAGTGACGCTCAGCCGAGCGCTGCGACCGCCTCGAGGAAGCGGTCGATCTCCTCGAGCGTGGTGTAGTGCACGGCGCCGACGCGGACCGCGCCGCCACTCGATTCCAGGCCCAGGCGCTCCATCAGCTCGAGCGCGTAGTAGTTGCCATCCCAGACGAAGATGCCCTGGCGTCCCAGTGCGGCCGCCACCTCGGACGGCGCATGTCCCGCGACCGTGAAGGCCACCGTGGGCACCCGGCGGTCGAGGTCGCGCGTCCCGTACTGCGTCACCCCGTCGATCGCGTCCAGCCCCTCGATCAGCCGCGCCGTCAGCGTCCGCTCATAGGTCGTGATCGCCTCCGCGCCCATGCCGACCATGTACCGCGCGGCGGCCGCCGTGCCGGCGATGCCCTCGAGGTTCACCGTGCCCGTCTCCCACGATCCGGGCGGCTCGTCGTGTGCGGGCCGCACCTTGTAGGGCCGGATCCGCTCCAGCAGCTCCGCCCGTCCGTACAGCACACCCACGTGCGGGCCGAAGAACTTGTACGCGGAGCAGGCCAGGAAGTCGCATCCGAGCCCGTGCACGTCCATCGGCCCGTGCGGGGCGTACTGGACGGCGTCGACGTACGAGAGCGCCCCCGCCTCCCTCGCCATCCGGCACATGGCTGCGACGTCCGAGATCGTGCCGGCGCCGTTCGACGCCCAGTTGAATGCGGCGAGGCGCGTGCGGTCGCTCAGCTGCGCGCGGAAGTCGTCGAGATCGATCGTGCACGCGTCGGGGTCGACGTCCACGTGCCGCACGGTCAGCCCGCGATCCTCCGCCGCCAGCAGCCAGGGGGCGACGTTGCCATCGTGGTCAACGCGTGTGACCAGGATCTCATCCCCGGGCTGCAGGCCCCTGGTAAGGGCCCGCGACGCATGGAAGGTGAGCGTCGTCATGTTCGCGCCGAACACGATCTCGCCGGCGTCGGCCCCGAGCAGCGCAGCCACGTCGCGGCGCGCATCCGCCAGCACCTGGTCGGACAGCTGTGACGTCTCGAACGGCCCACCGAGGTTGGCGTTGGCCTGGATGTAGTAATCCCGGATGGCCTCGATCACGGAGCCGTGCACCTGCGTGCCGCCTGGGTTGTCGAGATAGATACGCCCAGGTCGCAGCGACGGGAACTGCGCCCGCACCGCCTCCACGTCGAACCCTGTCGTCGTCGCGCTGATGCCGGCAAGTCTAGTGGGGGAGGATCCGCGCGGCACGACCATCTAGGATCTTCGCCATGAGACTCGTCATTCTCGGCGGCGGCCCGGCGGGCTATGCCGCCGCCGCAGCTGCCGCGCACCTGGGTGCCGAGGTGACGCTGGTCGAGGACAACCAGCTCGGCGGAAACTGCACGATGACCGACGCGATCCCGTCGAAGACGCTGCTGACGACGGCGGACGCCATGCTCAAGATCTCGCAGGCGGAGGCGGAGGGGGTCGACTTTGCGCGCGGCTTCCCGGAGGTGAACCTGCGCCGCACGCTGGCCCGCGCCCGCGCCGTCGCCCTGCATCAGAGCCGCGGCGTCCGCGAGCGCATGGACGGGATGAACGTTCGCGTGCTCCCCGGCCGTGGTGTTGTCACCTCCGCCAACACGCTCGTCGCCCACGTCGAGGATCAGGACATCGAGGTGCCGTGGGATGCGCTGCTCGTCTGCACCGGCGCCTCCCCCTTCGTGCCGCAGTTCAGCCACCCCGACGGCCGCCGCGTGCTGACCACACGGCAGGTGTTCGAGCTCCGCTCGCTCCCCGAGCACCTCCTCGTCCTCGGCGCCGGCCCCACCGGCTGCGAGTTCGCTGACTTCTTCTCCCGCTGTGGATCCCGCGTCACCCTGATCTCGGCGCGCGACCAGATCCTGCCCAACGACGACGCAGACCTGGCCGAGGTGCTCGAGGAGGTGTTCCTCAAGCGGGGAATGGACGTGGTCAAGAACGGTCGCGCCGCCGCCGTCGATACGGAGGAGAGCAACTGTGTGCGGCTCGTGCTCGAGGACGGCCGCGAGCTGGAGGGCTCCCACCTGCTGCTCTGCATCGGGATGCGGCCCAACACGACGCAGCTTGGCCTCGAGAGCGCCGGCGTGACGCTCGGCGACCGCGGCACCCTCGCGATCGACGAGTTCTGCCGCACGAACGTCGAGAACGTCTACGCCTGCGGCGACGTGACCGGGCAGATCATGCTCGCCAACACCGCCGCCATGCACGGGCGCACGGCAGCCATGCATGCGCTCGGCGTGCACTGCGACCCGGTCAGCTACACCGGCGTCGCCTGGTGCGTCTTCACCCGGCCGGAGATCGCCAAGGCGGGCATCTCCGAGCGACAGGCGCGGATCGACGGCACGCCCGTCAGCGTCACCAAGCACCTGATCCGTGCGAACCCCCGCGCCGTGATGGAGGACGAGACGGATGGCCTGATCAAGCTGCTGTCGGATCCGGACGACGGCACCGTGCTGGGCGGCGCCATGGTCGGGCTACGGGCCTCCGAGGTGATCACGACCGTGGCACTGGCCGTGCATGCCAGGCTGAACGTGCAGGCGCTGGCCGAGACGGCCGCCGTCAACCCGTCGATGTCCGAGAGCCTCCAGCGCACCGCCGAGAAGGCTGCCGAGGGGATGCTCGGCGTCTCGCGAGTCACCCTCTCGAGCTGAGCCGCGGGCCGGCGGTCAGACCTCGATGCGCAGGCCGGGCGTTGCCACGTCGATCGGGCCGCCGTACTCGCGGCCTGCGCGCTCTCGCACGAAGTCGTAGCCGACCTCGTGCGGGACGTGTGTGAGCAGCAGGCGCTTCGCGCCGGCCTTTGTCGCCTCGCGGCCCGCCTCTGCGGCGTCCATGTGGCCTCGTTCGCTGGAGTCGTTGGACGCATCCCCGAGCGCCGCCTCGCAGATGAACAGGTCGGCCGCCTGGGCGAACCGCGCCAGCCGTTCCGTCGGCGCGGTGTCTGCGGAGAAGACGATCACGCCGCCCGGTGCCACCACCTTCACCGAGTAGCAGGTGGTGTAGTGCAGGCACGGCGCGAAGGTCAGATGCAGGTCGCCGAAGCGCAGATCCTCGTGCGGGTCGTACTCCGTGATCGTGAACGCGGCCTCGAAGGTCTCCACCGAGCCGTCCCAGACCGACGCAACGGTGTCGAGCACGCCCCGCCCGCCGGGCGGCAGATGCAGCCGCGGCTTTGGCCGGTCCTTCCAGCTGCCGTAGCGGAACGCGTAGTGCAGCGGCACCAGGTCGAACCAGTGGTCGGCGTGGAAGTGCGTGATCAGGATGTCGGTCAGCGGCCGTGGATCCACGGCGCGCAGCTCCTGGGCGATACCCGAGCCGCAGTCGACCAGCACGTGGCAGGCGTCGGACTCGAGCAGGTAGCCGCTTGCCGCCTGGCCGGGATTCGGCCACGCCGGGCTGCCGCCGAGCACCGTCCACGCCAGCACGCGCTACATCCCCATCGCGTGGTAGCCGGAGTCGACGTAGAGCGTGGTGCCGGTGACCATCGACCCGAGCGGGCTGCACAGGTAGAGGGCGGCGTTCCCGACGTCGGCCGCCTCGATGTTGCGCTGCAGCGGCGAGCGCTGCTCGATCACCGATTCCATCTGGTCGAAGCCGGGGATGCCCTTTGCGGCCAGCGTGCGCACTGGGCCGGCCGAGATGGCGTTGACGCGGATCTTCGCCGGGCCGAGCTCGTACGCCAGGTAGCGCACCGAGCACTCGAGCGCCGCCTTGGCCACCGCCATCACGTTGTACTTGGGGAATGCCCGCTCGCTGGCCATGTACGTGAGCGTGACCATGGCGCCTCCGCCCCGGGCTGCCATCAGCGGCTCGGCAGCGCGGGCCATGGCGATCATCGAGTACGACGACACGTCGAGCGCCGTGTGGAACGCGGCGCGGGACGTGTCGGTGAAGCGCCCCTCGAACGTCTCGGCCGGCGCGAAGGCGATGGAGTGCACCATCGCGTCGATGCCGCCGATCTCCTCGCCGAGCCTGCCGAACGCCGCGTCGATGCTGCCGTCGTCGGACACGTCGCAGGGGATGACCGTCTCCGAGCCGACGCTCGCGGCCAGCGTGCGCACGGAGTCCTCGAGACGCTCTCCCTGGTAGGTGAACGCAAGCGTGGCGCCCGCATCGTGCAGCGCCCGAGCGATCGCCCATGCGATCGAACGCTTGTTGGCCACACCGGCAACGAGCGCGACCTTTCCCTCCAGGAGTCCCTGTGTCACATCGCCCTTTCGGTTCGAAACCGCGCAGACGCTAGCACGGCTCCGCCGATCGCGAGCTATGCCCGGAATCGCTCCAGGACGGCGGGATCCTCCAGAGACGAGAGGTCGCCCGGATCCTCGCCGAGGACGGCCGCGCGAACCGCGCGCCGCACGATCTTCGCCGTACGCGTCTTTGGCAGCGCCGGCACGAAGCGGATCTCGGCAGGGGCGAAGGCTTTTCCCAGCTCGCGCACCACCTCGGCCCGGACGGCGTCGCGGAGCCCGTTGCCCGCGTCGGCCCCGGGGCGGGGGACGCAGAACAGCCAGACCACCTCGCCCTTCACCTCATCGGGGACCCCGACCGCACAGGCCTCGGCCACCCCGGAGACGTGCACCGCCGCCGACTCGAACTCGGCCGGGCCGATGCGCTTGCCCGCGATGTTGAGGGTGTCGTCGGAGCGGCCGTGCAGGTACCAGAAGCCGTCCTCGTCGACCGACGCCCAGTCTCCGTGCACCCAGATGTTCGGCCATCGCGACCAGTACGCGTCCAGGAACCGCTGTGGATCCCCCCACACGCCGCGCGTCATGGAGGGCCATGGCTTGCGGCAGACCAGCTCGCCGACCTCCCCCGGAGGCACCGGATTGCCGTCGGCGTCGAGGATGTCCATGGCCATGCCCAGCGCGGGCATCCCCAGCGTGCACTCCTTCAGCGGCATCACCGGCATCGGCGACAGGAAGCAGGCGCCCACCTCGGTCCCGCCGGAGAGGTTGATGATCGGGCAGCGGCCCTCCCCGCCCACCTCGAACAGCCAGCGGTAGGGATCCGGGTTCCAGGGCTCACCGGTCGATGCGAGGATGCGCAGCGAGCTGCGGTCGTGCGCTCGCACCGGCTCGTCGCCGTGGCCGCGAAGGGCGCGGATGAGCGTGGGCGACACGCCCAGCACCGAGATCCGGTGCCGGTCAACCAGCTCCCACAGCCTGCCCGGCCCGGGATAGTCGGGGGCTCCCTCCGAGAGCACGAGCGTGCCGCCGAGCGCCCCGGTGCCGACCACCTCCTTCGGCCCCATGATCCAGCCCATGTCGGTCACCCACATGAACCGGTCGTCGGGGCCGACGTCGGTCTGGAACGCGCACTCCTCCGCGATCTTGACCAGGAACCCGCCGTGCACGTGCACGGCGCCCTTCGGCCGGCCGGTGGTGCCGGACGTGTAGATCACCATCATCGGGGTCTCCGGGTCGAGCGGCGGAGCCGGCAGCTCGGCCGGCTGCCCGGCCACCAGCTCGTCCCAGCGGTGATCGCGCCCCGGCGTCATCGGCGGGTCGCTGCCGAGCCGGTCCCAGACGATCACGTGTCGCACGGACGGCACCTCGGCCAGCGCGTCGTCGACCGTCTGCTTCATCGACACCGGCCGGCCGCGTCGCGGCACCGCGTCGGCCGTCAGCACCGCCACCGCCCCGGCGTCCGCCAGCCGGGCGGCCACAGCCGGCGCGCCGAAGCCCGAGAAGATGGGCACCACGATGGCGCCGATCTTGCAGATGGCGTAGAAGCCGGCGACCACCTCGATCGACATGGGCAGGAACAGGCCGACCGCCTGCCCCTCGCCGACGCCCAGCGAGCGCAGCGCGTTGGCGATGCGGTTGACCTCGGCCTCGAGCTCTGCGTAGGTGACCGTGCGGACGGTGCCGTCCTCGCTCTCCCAGATGGCGGCCAGGCGTTCAGGGCTGTCACGCGCGTGCCGGTCGACGCAGTTGTGCGTGAGGTTGACGCGCCCCCCGGTGAACCAGGTCGTCCACATCGGCCCGGCGCTGTCGTCGTACACGCGCTGGTAGGGAGTGGAGAACTCGATGCCCAGGTGCCTCACCACCGCGTCCCAGAACCAGCCGATGTCGTCCTGCGCGCGGCGGTGCAGGTCGTGCCAGTCCTCGATCCCCTGCTCGCGCATGAACGCCGTCACCCGCGCGCGGGCGGCGACCTCCGGCGAGGGTGACCAGATCAGATTTTGCATAGGCGTTGCATAGGTGATAGCGTCGGCCCGATGGGACGGATGCTACCGGTCGGCGATGCCGCGCGAGCGCTTGGCGTCAGCGTCGACACCCTGCGCCGGTGGGAGCGCAGCGGGCGGATCACCATGCACCGCGACCCGGCCAACCGCCGGGTGGTCGATCAGGACGAGGTGACCCGGCTGGGCGGCCATGTGCCCGCGCACGTCGACGCCTCCTTCTCCGCGCGCAACCGCTTCGAGGGCGTGATCACGAGCGTCGAGGTGACGGGAGTGGTGGCGCAGGTCGAGCTCGAGGCGGGGCCGCACCACGTCGTCTCGGTGATCACGCGCGACGCGGTGGAGGAGCTCGGGCTGCGGCCCGGCGTTCGGGCGGTCGCCACGGTCAAGGCGACGTCCGTGATGGTGGCCCGCGCATGAGGCGCAGGTCGCTGCTCCCGACCCTGCTTGCGGTGATCGCCGTCGCCGCCGGCTGCGGCGGCTCCTCGTCGTCGAGCGGAGGGGGCTCCGCGGGTGCCGGAGGGGGCACGCTGACCGTGTTTGCGGCCTCGTCTCTGACCGATGCCTTCACGAAGCTGGCCACGACGTTCCAGCAGCAGCACCCGGGATGGAAGGTCCGCTTCGAATTCCTCGGCTCCGACCAGCTGGCCGCCCAGATCGAGCAGGGCGACCCCGCAGATGTGTTCGCCGCCGCCAGCACGAAGTACCCCGAGCAGCTGCAGGGAGCGAAGCTGCTCGGGCCGACGAAGAACTTCGCCACCAACACGCTGGTGCTGGCCGTCCCGCCCGACAACCCGGCGCACATCACCTCCGTTCACAACCTCGGCAACGCCAAGCTGATCGTGGGCGACCCGGCGGTGCCCGTGGGGTCGTACACGCTGCAGGTGCTCGGCAACCTTGGCATCGATCCCAAGGATCTCAACATCGTCAGCCAGGAGCAGAAGACCACCGACATCGTCAGCAAGCTGGAGCTGGGCGAGGGTGATGCCGGGTTCATCTACACGAGTGACGCCACGACCGCGGGGGACAAGCTGAAGTCGATCGCGCTGCCTGCGAAGGCGCAGGCGACCGCGACCTATCCGATCGGTATCGTCACGGGCTCCAAGAATGCGAAGGCGGCGCAGCAATGGATCGACCTGGTGCTGAGCAGCACGGGCCAGCAGGTGCTGACCGGCGACGGGTTCGGCCCGGCGCCTTCGACCTCCTAGGTATCGCCGCCGCCGGCCTCGGCCTGGCGTTCCTCGTCATCCCGCTGCTGGCGATCTTCCTGCGCGGCGACCTGGCGGCCGGGCTGCGCTCGGACGACACCCGCCAGGCGCTGCTGCTGTCCCTCCAGACCAGCCTGGTATCGCTTGCCGCGATGATCGTCCTGGGGACGCCGGTCGCCCACATGCTGGCGACCCGCCGCTTCCGCGGCCGGTCGCTGGTGCTGACCGCCTTCGAGCTGCCGCTCGTGCTGCCGCCGGCGGTGGCCGGCATCGGCCTGCTGATGGCGTTCGGGCGCCGCGGGCTGCTGGGCGAGGAGCTCTCGTTCCTCGGGCTGGAGTTGCCGTTCACGAAGGTCGCCGTCGTCATGGCGATGACGTTCGTGGCCTCGCCGCTCTACGTGCGGCAGGCCGTGTCGGCGTTCGAAGCCGTCGACGGCACGCTGCTCGACGCATCGCGGACGCTCGGCGCCGGCGCGGGCCGGACATTCTGGAGGGTTGCGCTGCCGCTCGCGCGCGGAGGCCTGGGCGCCGGCGCGGCGCTCGGCTGGGCGCGGGCGGTCGGCGAGTTCGGCGCAACGATCATCTTCGCCGGGAGCCTGAAGGGGGTCACCGAGACGGCGCCGATCCAGATCTACGCCGGCCTCTCAGAGAACCTCGACGCCGGGCTGGCCACGGCCGCCGTGCTGATCGTCGTCAGCGCGGGCGTGCTGCTGGCCGCGAAGCTGATCGTCTCCGGGAGGGCACGGCGCTTCACGTTGCTGTAACCCGGCAGCTCCGGCAGGTGACGCTGCAGGTGACGCTCGACGTGGACGGCGTGACCGCTCTCGTCGGCCCGTCCGGCGCGGGGAAGACGACGCTGCTTCGCATGGTGGCCGGGCTGGCCTCGCCCGACTCGGGGACGATCGAGTGCGACGGGGAGCGCTGGTTCGACCAGGCGCGCGACGTGCCGGCGGAGCGGCGGCGCTGCGGCTTCGTCTTCCAGGACTACGCGCTGTTCCCGCACATGACGGTCGAGCGCAACGTTGCCTACGGGGCGGCTGCCCGCGACGTCCGACCCCTGCTGCAGCGCGTGGGCATCGCCCACCTGGCTTCTGCCCGCCCGCCGTCGCTCTCGGGTGGTGAGCGCCAGCGGGTGGCGCTCGCACGCGCCCTCGCCGTGCAACCGCGGGCGATGCTTCTGGACGAGCCCCTGAGCGCGCTCGACCCTGCCACCCGGGGGAGCGTGGCCAGTGAGCTGTCCGCCATCCTGCGTGAGGCGGACGTGCCGACGATCATCGTCACCCACTCCTACGAAGAGGCGGTCAGCCTGGCAGGCCGGGTGGCCGTCCTCGAGGAGGGGCGGATCGTCCAGCAGGCGGCGCCCGGGGAGCTGCTGGCGGCGCCTGCGTCCCCCTTCGTCGCCGAGTTCGCGGGCACCAACTACCTGACGGGGATCGCGTCGGGCTCGAGCGTCACGCTCGACCGTGGCGGCGTGGTCGAGGTCGCCGCCGCGGCGTACGGCCGAGTGGCCGTGCTGATCGCGCCCTGGGAGATCACGCTTGCCCACCAGCGGCCCGACGACTCCGCCCGCAACTCTCTGTCGGGGCGGATCGAGCGCGTCGTCCCGCTGGGCAACCGCGTGCGTGTCGTCGTGGCCGGGATCACCGCGGAGATCACACCCGAGTCGGCGGAGCGCCTTGCGCTGCGCCCCGGTGTCGAGGCGGTGGCCTCCTGGAAGGCCACCAGCACCCGGCTGCTGCTGACCGGATAGGGTCCGAGCGGTGCGGATCGTCATCGCGCCCGACAAGCTGCGCGGCACCTACACCGCGGAGCAGGCGGCCGCGGCGCTCGCCCGCGGATGGCGGTCGGTCAGGCCGGACGACGAGCTGCTCGAGGTGCCGCTCGCCGACGGCGGCGAGGGAACCGCGGCCGCGCTGCTTGCCGCCCGTGGCGGCACGTGGTCGGTCGCGCCCGCGCACGACGCCGCCGGCCGGGAGATCGAGGCCCGCTACGCCCGGCTGCGCGGCGGTGAGGCCGCGATGGACGTGGCCGAGGCCTGCGGCGCCTGGCGGGTGGCCGATCTCCCGCCCGATCCGCTCGGCGCCAGCTCTCACGGCGCGGGCGAGCTGCTGCGCGCGGCGATGCGCGGGGCCTCGCGCGTGGTGATCGGCGTCGGCGGCACGGCGACCACCGACGGCGGGGTGGGGCTGCGAGCGGCGCTGGGCTCCCCGCCCGCCGGGGTCGAGTTGGTCGCCGCGCTCGACGTCGACAACCCGCTGCTTGGCCCGGCGGGCGCCGCGGCCGTCTACGGGCCGCAGAAGGGGGCGACCCCCGAGCAGGTGGTCGAGCTTGATCGCCGCCTGTCGGCCCTCGGGCTGCCGACCGCCGAGCGCCCCGGCGCCGGCGCCGGCGGAGGCATCGGCGGGATGCTGATGGCGCTGGGCGCGACGTCCCGCGCCGGGGCCGAGCTCGTCCTCGATGAGGTCGGCTTCACGGGGCTGATCGAGGGTGCATCACTGTGCATCACGGCCGAGGGGCGGATCGACATGCAGACGCTCCGCGGGAAGGTGGTGTCGGCGGTCGCCGCCCGCTGTGGGGAGGCGGGTGTGCCCTGCGTTGCGGTCGGCGGCGTCGTCGACGCGGATGCGGCCGAGGCGCTCGCGCAGCTCGGCGTGCGCTGCCACGAGCAGGGCGACCTGGAGCGAGCCGGGCGCGAGCTTACGCAGGCTGTGGAAGCGTGAATCCGCCCATCTGCTCGAGCCGGGCGATGCGGTCCTCGAGCGGCGGATGCGTGTCGAACATGCCCCCCAGGCTGGAGCGAAGCCCCTGGTGGTCGCGCAGCGGCGACTCGATGTAGAGGTGCGCGGTCGCCCGGGTGACCGTGTGCAGCGGCTGGGTGTCGTCGCGCAGCGCGGCCAGTGCGCGGGCCAGGCCCTCGGCGTCGCCGGTGATCTCGACGGCGCTCGCGTCGGCCAGGTACTCGCGCCGCCGCGAGAGGCACATCTGCAGGAGCGACGCGCCGATCGGCGCCAGCACCGCCGCCACCAGCCCGACGATGACGGCCAGGCCGCCGAGGCCGCCCTCGCGCTCGTCCTCGCCGCCGCCGAAGATGGTGATCCGCATCAGCAAGTCGGCCGCGAGCGCGATCACGCCGACCAGCACGGCCGCCAGGCTCATCAGCCGCACGTCCCGGTTGCGCACGTGCGATACCTCGTGTGCCAGCACGCCCTCCAGCTCGCGGTCGTCCATCAGCTCGACGATGCCGGAGGTGACGGCGACATAGGCGTGCTCGGGATCGCGGCCGGCCGCGAAGGCGTTGGGCGACGGGTCGTCGATCCAGTAGAGGTCGGGCGTCTTGGGCAGGCCGGCTGCGATCGAGACGTTCTCGAGCAGGCGGTACACCCGCGGCTGCTGCTCCTTCGTGACCTGGTGCGCACCGGAGGCCGCGGCGATGATCGATCCCGCCGCGAACCAGGAGATCACGCCATAGACGATCGCAATGATGCCGATGAAGCCGGCGACGCCCGGCTTGTACGCGTAGAACACGATCGCAACGAACACGCCGGTGAGCAGGCCGAACCCGAGAAGCACGAGCAGCGTGCGCAGGCGGTTCGCGCGGATCTGCTGCTGGAGGGTCACGTCACATCGAGACGCTGACCGGGGCGCGGTCGCCGTCGTCGTCGAGCCGGAAGAAGTCCCGCGGCGTGAAGCCGAACGTCCCGGCCACGAGGCTGGCCGGGAAGGTCTGCTGCGCCGTGTTGTACTGCTGGACAACGGTGTTGTAGTAGCGCCGCGCGGCGGCAATCTTGTCCTCGGTGTCGGTCAGCTCCTCCTGCAGGCGCTGGAAGTTCTCGCTGGCCCGCAGCTGCGGGTAGGCCTCCGCAACGGCGAACAGGCGGCCGAGCGCGGCGGTCGTTCGCCCGGCCGCATCCGACGCCTCTCCGACGCCCTGGGCGGAGAGGGTGCGCGCCCGGGCCTCGGTCACCTCGTCGAACACCCCGCGCTCATGGGCGGCGTAGGCCTTGACCGACTCGACCAGGTTCGGGATCAGGTCGGCGCGGCGCTTCAGCTGGATGTCGATCCCCGAGAAGCCCTGCGAGCTCTCGTTTCGCAGCCGCACCAGCCGGTTGTAGGTGAACACCAGCCACAGCACCGCGACCACGACCAGGGCAAGGATGATCCAGACGATCAGCATCCGGGGAAGCCTAGACGGCGACCCCGATAGAATGGCCGAGAACACTACGGGGGGCGACATGGCAACCACGAGCGGAACGCAGATCGAGCAGCTGCTGGGCGACGAGGCCGAGCCGCTCCTCACCTACCAGGCGCACGGCATCGAGAGCAGCCAGCTGCATCTGCCGGGGCCGGACTTCATCGACCGCGTGCTGATGGACAGCGACCGGCCGGTGCCGGTGCTGCGCAACCTCGCACAGGTGTTCAACACCGGCCGCCTGGCCGGGACCGGGTTCCTCTCGATCCTGCCCGTCGACCAGGGCATCGAGCACTCGGCGGCCGCCTCCTTCTCCAAGAACCCCGCCTATTTCGACCCCCGAAACCTGCTGGAGCTCGCGCTCGCGGCCGGCTGCAACGCGATCGCCACGACCTTCGGCGTGCTCGGGATGGAGGCGCGGCGCTACGCCCACCGCATCCCCTTCATCGTCAAGCTGAACCACAACCAGCTGCTGACCTATCCCAACGAGTACGACCAGATCATGTTCGGCTCGGTGCGCCAGGCCTACGAGCTGGGCGCGGTGGGCGTCGGCGCCACCATCTACTTCGGCTCCGAGCAGTCCAGCCGCCAGATCATCGAGGTCAGCGAGGCCTTCGAGGAGGCCCATGCGCTCGGCATGTTCACCGTCCTTTGGTGCTACCTGCGCAACTCGGCGTTCAAGACCGACCAGGGCGACATGCACGTCGCCGCCGACCTCACCGGCCAGGCGAACCACATCGGGGTCACGATCGAGGCCGACATCATCAAGCAGAAGCAGCCGGAGCGAAACGGCGGCTACCTCGCGCTGAAAGGCTTCGGCAAGACCGACCCGCTCGTCTACGACCGCCTGACGACCGACAACCCGATCGACCTCACCCGGTGGCAGGTGGTCAACAACTACATGGGCCGCGTGCCGCTGATCAACTCAGGCGGCGAGTCGGCGGGCGAGTCCGACCTGGCCCAGGCCGTCCGCACCGCGGTCATCAACAAGCGGGCGGGTGGCGCGGGCCTGATCGTGGGGCGCAAGGCGTTTCAGCGGCCGCTGGCCGACGGCGTCGCGTTGCTGAACACCGTCCAGGACGTCTACCTGGACGAGTCGATCACCCCCGCCTGACCGCCCTCACGCGTCGGCGGCGCCGCCTGCGCGCGCCGCGGCCTCGGCCCGAGGCATGCCCACCTGCAGCGCCGCGCCGATCGCTCCGCCGAGATCGCCCAGCGCCGCCGGCTCGATCGGCGGCGGGCGGTCGTCGACGAACAGGTGCGGCAGCATCCGCTCGCGGATACGGGCGACGTAGGGGTCGGCCAGCCGCGTCCCGAGGCCGCCACCGATCACGACCGCCTCCACGTCCAGCAGGTTGACCGCGGAGGCGATGCCGGCCGCCAGCGCGCCGACGGCCCGGTCGATCAGCTTCACGGCCATCTCGTCGTCACGTTCCAGCGCGCGCTGCCAGACTCCGCTCGTCAGCTGCTCGCGGCCCCGTTTCTCCATGATGTCGAACAGGTCGGTGTGCTCGCCCTTCTTCAGCAGCTCGCGGGCGTGCAGCTCCATCGCCTTTCGCCCGGCGTAGGCCTCCACGCACCCGTAGCGCCCGCAGGTGCAGATGGCGCCGTCCAGCTTGACCACCATGTGGCCGATCTCGCCGGCCGCTCCGCGACCAGACCAGGTGCTGCCGTCGAGCACGATCCCGCTGCCGACTCCGGTGCCCCAGAAGACCCCGAGCAGCGAGCTGCGCCCGCGCCCGGCCCCCAGCTGTGCCTCGGCCACGGTGCCGACCTTGACGTCGTTGCCCAGGCGCACCTCGAGCCCGCCCAGCGCCTCGCTCACCGCCGCCGCCAGCGCGAACGTGCCGGTCCAGTCCGGCGTCACGTTCCGCGCCTGGGAAACCGTGCCGGCCGCGTCATCGCT
>DASQYY010000053.1:0-3042 GCA_035638975.1 Gaiellales bacterium | reverse complement strand
CCGCCCTCCGTCTCGCACACGACCCGGTCGCCGCCATGCTCGACGGCGACCAGCCGTTGCGATAGCCGCACGTCGACCCCGGGAGCCGCGGCCATCGCGTCCGCCAGCGCCGACCAGCCGCCCGCCGGCCCGTGCGCCAGGCAGGTGACGAGGCCGGCCAGCCCGCCGTGATCGTGCACGGAGTGCAGCGCGTCGCCGACCGCCCCGCGCTCCGGAGGGGCGCCGCCCATCAGCTGCCACCAGCCGAGCAGGAAGTCGCGGAGCGCCGGGCTCGGCCGCAGGGCATCGACGTAGCCCGCGGCCGACTGCGCTGCCAGCTCCCGGTCGCCGGCCGCGACGCGGTCGGCGTCGTCGGCCACCCGCCGCAGGGCCGCCTCCAGCGCGCCCAGCTCATCCCACGGAACGGGTGCCCCGTGCCGCAGCTCGCCGCCCGTCAGCCAGCGCGCCGTCCGCACCGGCTCGAAGTCGCGGACGCCGACGTCGTAGCGTTCGAGCTCAGCGCGCACCCGGTCCTGCTCGGGGGTGAACCAGGAGCCGCCCAGCTCGACCACCCGTCCGCCCAGCCGGTCGCTGAAGCCGCGGCCGCCGACGCGGTCGCGCGCCTCGAGCACCGTCACCGCCACGCCCTGCTCCGCCAGGTCGCGGGCCGCCGTCAGGCCGGCCAGGCCCGCACCCGCCACAAGTGCCGAGCGTGCCCTCACCTGTCCGCCGATGCGGCCTTGCCTGCCGGGCCGTCGCGGAGGTGACGGCCGCGCCCGAGCACGATCGCGCTGTTGACCAGGGCGAGGTGGGTGAAGGCCTGCGGCGTGTTGCCCAGCTGGCGACCGGCGACGGGGTCGTATTCCTCGGACAGCAGGCCGACATCGTTTCGCAGGTCGAGCAGCCGCTCGAACAGCTCCCGCGCCTCCGCCCGGCGGCCCTGGGCGGCGAGGACGTCGACCAGCCAGAACGTGCAGGGCAGGAACACGCCCTCGTCCGAGCGCAGCCCGTCCACCTCGCCGCTCTCCTGGGGCACGTAGCGCAGCAGCAGCCCGTCACGGCCCAGCTCGCGCCGGACCGCGTCGACCGTCGACAGCATGCGTGGGTCGTCGGCGTCGATGAATCCAACAGCCGGCATTAGCAGCACGCTGGCATCCAGGTCGTCGGAATCGTAGGACTGCGCAAAGGCCTGCTTGTCCTCGTTCCAGGCCCGGTCGAGCACCTGCGCGTGAATCTCGTCGCGGATGCCGCGCCAGCGGTCGACCGGCCCCTCGCGCCCGAACTCCTCGCAGAAGCGGACGGCGCGATCGAACGCGACCCAGCACATCACCTTCGAGTGCGTGAAGTGTCGGGCAGGGCCGCGCACCTCCCACAGGCCAGCGTCGGGCTGGCGCCACCCCTGCTCGAGCCAGCCGAGCAGCACCCGCAGCACCGACCAGGCCGCACCGTCCGACCGTGCCCCGTGCACCAGCGTCTGGTATGCCGCGTCCATCAGCTCGCCGTAGACGTCCAGCTGCAGCTGGGTGGAGGCCGCGTTGCCGACGCGCACGGGCTGCGAGCCCTCGTAGCCCGGCAGCCACTCGATCTCGCGCTCGTCCAGCCGACGCTCGCCGCCCAGCCCGTACATGATCTGCAGGTCGGCCGGATCGCCGGCGATGGCGCGGAGCAGCCATGACCGCCACGCCATCGCCTCCTCGCTGTAGCCGGCTTCGAGCATCGCGCGGAGCGTGAGGGTCGCATCGCGGAGCCAGCAGAACCGGTAGTCCCAGTTTCGCTCCCCGCCGATCGCCTCCGGCAGCGAGGTGGTGGGCGCGGCGACGATGCCGCCGGTGGGCCCGTAGGTGAGCGACTTCAGCACCAGCAGCGACTGGTGCACCTCGTCGTGGTAGTCGCCCGCGTGGTCGCACATCTGCGCCCAGTCGAGCCAGTAGCTCTCGGCGTCGTCGAGCGCCCGCTCGGGGTCGATCTCGTCGGGCAGCGGCTTGTGCGACGGGAACCACGTCAGCACGAAAGGCATGCGGTCGCCCTGCTTGAGCGTGAACGACGAGACCGTGCGCATGTCCTCTCCGCGCACCGGCGCGGTGGTGCGGAAGCAGAGCGCATCCGGGCCCGCGGTTGCCACCCGGGCGTGGTCGACGCGGCGCACCCATGGGACGATGCTGCCGTAGTCGAACCGGATCACCAGCTCCGAGCGCATCGGCACCTCGCCGTCTAGGCCCTCGACGATGCGGACGATGTCCGGGTCCTCGCCCCGCGGCGGCATGAAGTCGATCGCACGGATGCGACCCTCGGCGCACTCGTAGACCGACTCGAGGATCAGCGTGTCGTGCCGGTAGCGCCGGGTGGACGAGGTGATCCCGCTGCGCGGGGCGAGCAGCCAGCGGCCGTGGCGCTCGTCCCCGAGCAGCCGCGCGAAGCAGGCTCCCGAGTCGAAGCGGGGGAAGCAGCACCAATCGATCGAGGCATCGCGGCCGACCAGCGCCGCCGTCTGCAGGTCGCCGATCAGCGCGTAGTCCTCGATGCGCTGGCTCAGGGGACGAGCTCCTCCATGAAGGCACCGCCGGACGGTGCGGCGCCCAGGACGATGGCCCGGCCCGCACGGCTCGCGATCGCCCAGAATCCGCTGGCCTCCCCGCGCGCCGACGCGGACCAGGTGTCGCCGTCCCGTTGTTCGATCAGCCCGGCGGAGCTGAAGTCCGTGTAGGTCGCTCCGACCGCCACCAGCCGGCCCGCCACCCTCGCGGCGTCGAGCACATAGCTCTGGCTGATGGCGGGTAGGCGGTGCACCGTCCAGCGGGCGCCGTCCCAGTGCGCCATCAGCGGCTGCTCGGCGCCGTCCGATGCGCGCTGACCTCCGCCGGAGAGCCAGACGTCGGTGCGGCTGCGGACGAGCAGCCCCTCGAGGTAGGCGCTCGAGAATCCCCTGGGCACCGGCGGCGCGGCCATCGTCCGCCAACGGCCGCGCACCCGGTGGACGACCAGGGTCCGCGACGAGGTGTGGCCGGTGGCGAACAGCGAGCCGTCGCGTCCCGCCGCGACGTGCGTCAGCTCGTTCTGGAAGGC
>DASQYY010000052.1:0-8452 GCA_035638975.1 Gaiellales bacterium | reverse complement strand
GGCCGCAGCCGTTCCAGGTGACCGGGTCGCGGTTTGGCAGCAGCCGCGACGTCGAGGAGCTGCGCCGCGCGATTCCCCTGACGCCTTTCATCTTCGACGTCCTGCACGCCGACGGTGATGACCTGCTCGACCTGCCCGGAGCGGAGCGCGCAGCCCATCTCACCCGGCTGCTGCCCGACCCGATGCGCGTGCCTCGCACGGTGCCGGCCTCCGAGCAGGAGGCGGCCGTGTTCCAGCGGGAGGCGCTGGCCCGCGGCCACGAGGGGGTGCTGGTGAAGTCGCTGGCGGCGCCGTACGCCGCCGGCCGCCGCGGTGCGGGCTGGATCAAGGTGAAGCCGCGCCACACGCTCGACCTGGTCGTGCTCGCGGCCGAGTGGGGGCACGGCCGCAGGCAGGGCTGGCTGAGCAACCTCCATCTGGGAGCTCGTGCCGACGACGGCCGCGGCTTCGTGATGCTGGGCAAGACGTTCAAGGGCCTGACCGACGCGCTGCTTGCGTGGCAGACCGAGCGGCTGCTGGAGCTCGAGACGTCCAGGAGCGGCATCACCGTGTTCGTGCATCCGGAGCTGGTGGTCGAGATCGCGTTCGACGGCCTGCAGCGAAGCAGGCGTTACCCGGGTGGCGTGGCGCTGCGGTTCGCACGCGTGCTTCGCTACCGCGACGACAAGCGCGCCGACGAGGCGGACACGCTGTCCACGGTGCTGGCACTGGCCTGAACGGCGGCGGTGACGTCCAGGCCGCTTGCTAGCGTCGTCGTGTGAGCTACTGCCCGAACTGCGGCACGGAGCTGCCGGAGGGTGCCACGTTCTGCCCCAGCTGCGGCCACCAGGTTGGTGCGGCTCAGCCGGGCTTCGCAGGCGGGCCACCGCCGCCCGTGGAGTACCCGGCCCGGCTTGACGTCGACTATCCGGATCGCCCCCTGAGCCGCGCCTCGACCTTCTTCCGCGTGTTCATGCTGATCCCGATCGGCATCCTCTACGCCCTGCTGGTCGGGGTGTCGTTCTCCACCGGGCAGCAGGGCGCGGAGTCGGGGGCGGTCGGCGGCGGCATCCTCTGGGCGCCGCTGATCCTGATGCTGCTGTTCCGGAAGCGGTATCCCGGCTGGTGGTTCGAGTGGAACCTGGCGCTCACGCGGTTTGGCACGCGCATCGCGGCGTACGCCAGCCTGATGGACGACCGCTATCCCTCGACCGAGGACGAGCAGTCGGTGCACCTCGACCTCGACCCGCCCGACGCGGCGCAGCTCTCGCGCGGGCTGCCGCTGGTCAAGTGGCTGCTCGCCGTGCCGCACTACATCGTGCTCGTGGCGCTCGGGATCGGCGCGTTCTTCGTCATCGTGATCGCCTGGTTCGCCATCCTGTTCACCGGGCGCTACCCGCGCTGGGCGTTCGACTACGTGCTCGGCGTCCTGCGCTGGAGCCTCCGGGTGCAGGCCTACGCGTTCCTGCTCACCACCGACCGCTACCCGCCGTTCAGCCTGAGCTGACGCCGGCGGTCAGCCGGCCAGCTTCTGCAGCTGCTGCGCGGGCCGCTCCTTGCGCGGATCGACGAACGGGATCGCCGCCGTGCGGCCGGTCATGGCGCCCCATTCCGACTCGACCTCGATCGGGTTGCCGGGGCCGGCCAGGTCGATCGGCACCCAGACGTAGCCGATGTTCTTCTGGAGGCCCGGCGACCAGACGGCGTCGGTGACCTTGCCGATCCGCCTGCCGCCGCTGTGCGCGGGCCAGATCACGGTGATGCCCTCGATCGGCTCGGACTGGTCGAACTCGATCCCGACCAGCTTCCGGTCGACGCCCTCAGCCGCCACTCGCTCGAGCGCCGCCTTGCCGATGTAGTCCTGCGGCTGGTCCTCGACCAGGCGCTCGAGGCCCATCACGTGGAACGGCGTGTCCGCCAGCGTGATGTCCGAGCCCCAGTTGAAGATACCGGCCTCGACGCGGCGCGCCTCGTTGGGGGCGATCGGCCGGATGCCGAACTCCTCGCCGGCGCCCATGATCGCGTCCCACAGCTCGTCGCCGCGGCTGCCGTCGAGCAGGTTGACCTCGAACCCGGGTACCGCCGACCACCCGGTGCGGGTGATCACGACGGGGATGTCGCCGATGTCGAACCGCTCGCACCAGTAGTACCTGATGTCGTAGATCGCCTCGCCGACGAGCTTCTCCAGCGTCCGCCCGGAGAGCGGGCCCTGCACCTGGCACGGATGCACGTCGGGGTAGCTGACCTCGGCGTCCAGGCCCGCCTGGGATGCAACCCCGAGCGCGTAGAGGCCGGCGTCGGAGTCGGCCAGCTGCATCCACCAGACGTTCTCCTCGGGATGCACGAGCACCGGGTCGTTCACGATGCCGCCGCTCGGGGAGGTCACGAGCATGTACTTGCACTGCTTGACGGCGCACTTCGTCAGGTCGCGGCACGTGAGCATGTCGATCAGGCGGTCGGAGTCAGGGCCGCTCACCTGGACGGTGCGCTCGACACCGACATCCCACAGCGTCACCCCGTCGTTCAGCGCCTGGTACTCCACGGCCACGTCGTCGTACTCGGCCGGCAGGTACATCTTGTTGTAGATGTCGTAGGCCTTGCAGCCCGCGCGCCGCGTCGCCTCGAAGTAGGGCGAGCGTCGGTACCAGGGGCCGAAATAGAGCTTGGTCGTGATGTCCGCCATGTGCCGTGGTGTCCCTTCTGCGCTCCCGCGCCGTCGTCCCGTCTTGATAGGATCCGCGCTCCTGACTGACTAGTCAATCAAATCGATGCCCGAGGCGCAAACGAGCGTCCGTCCGCCCCGGCTAGCATCCCCGCCCCAGTGACCCGCGATCCCCGCTACGACATCCTCTTCGAGCCGGTGCAGATCGGGCCGGTGACGGCGCGCAACCGGTTCTTCCAGGTGCCGCACTGCAACGGGATGGGCCATCGCGATCCGACGGCGCTCGCGGAGATGCGCGGGGTCAAGGCCGAGGGCGGCTGGGCCGTGGTCTGCACGGAGGAGGTGGAGATCCACCCGACCTCCGAGGTGTCGCCATACGCAGAGGGACGGCTGTGGGACGACTCGGACATCCCGGCGCTGGCCCGGATGACGGAGCGCGTGCATGCCCACGGCTCCCTCGCAGGCATCGAGCCGGTGCACAACGGCATCCACGGCGCGAACCTGTGGAGCCGGGAGGCGCCGATGGCGGCCGGCCACATGCCGGTGATCGGCGACGACCCGCTGCAGGTGCGCCGCATGAGCCTGCAGGACATCGCCGATGTGCGCCGCTGGCACCGCCGTGCCGTGGCGCGCTCGATCGAGGCCGGGTTCGACCTCGTCTACGTGTACGCGTCGCACGGGCTGAACATCGCCGGGCAGTTCCTGTCGCCCCGGTACAACTTCCGCACGGACGGCTACGGCGGCAGCCTGGAGAACCGGGCACGCCTGCTGCGGGAGCTGCTCGAGGATGCGCTCGAGGAGGTTGACGGCCGCATCGCGGTCGCGTGCAGGCTCACGGTCACGGAGCTCATGGGCGACCAGGGCGTGCAGCGCGAGGACATCGAGCAGGTGCTGCGATGGATGGGGGAGCTCCCGGACCTGTGGGACTTCGTCGCGGGGCAGTGGGAGGACGACTCGATGACCGCCCGTTTCGCGGACGAGGGTCACCAGGAGCAGTACGTCCGGGGGCTGAAGGGGCTGACCACCAAGCCCGTCGTCGGCGTCGGGCGCTTCACCTCGCCCGACACGATGGTTCGGATGATCCGCGACGGGGTGCTCGACTTCATCGGCGCCGCCCGGCCGTCCATCGCCGACCCGTTCCTGCCCCGCAAGATCGAGGAGGGCCAGCTGGAGGACATCTGCGAGTGCATCGGATGCAACATCTGCGTGTCGGGCGACGCCACGAAGACGCCGATCCGCTGCACCCAGATCCCGACGATGGGCGAGGAGTGGCGCCGCGGCTGGCACCCCGAGCGGGTGCGGCCGCGCGCCACCGAGGCGAAGGTGCTCGTCGCCGGAGCCGGGCCGGCCGGGCTGGAGGCCGCCCGGGTGCTCGGCATGCGCGGCTACGAGGTGATCCTGGCCGAGGCCACCTCGCAGCTCGGCGGCCGCGTGGCGCGTGAGGCGCGGTTGCCTGGGATGGCGACGTACATCCGCGTGCTGGACTATCGCCGGGGACAGCTGGAGAAGCTCGGGAACGTCGAGATCGCCTACGACAGCGAGCTGGACGCCGAGGAGGTGCTCTCCTATGGGTTCGACCACGTCGCCGTCGCCACCGGTGCCGAGTGGCGCCGGGACGGCACCGGCCGCTGGCACACGGCGCCGGTCGACATCGACCCGGCCGTCGGCGTACTGACGCCCGATGACCTGATGGCCGGCGCGCGCCCGCAGGGCGATCGCGTGGTGCTGTTCGACGACGACCACTACTACATCGGCGGCGTGCTGGCCGAGCTGCTGGCGCGCGAGGGGCGGGCCGTCACGCTGGTCACCCCGGCGGCACGCGTCTCGGAGTGGACGGTGAACACGATGGAGCAGGAGCGGATCCAGCGGCGGCTGCTCGAGCTCGGCGTCGAGGTGCTCGTCTCGCACACGCTGGTGGGAGCCGCTCCCGGCGTCGCCCGCATAGCCTGCGCCTACACGGAACGGGAGCGGGAGCTGGCGGCCGACGGCCTGGTGCTGGTGACGGCGCGCGACCCGCTTGACGGCCTCGCGGCGGAGCTGCTGGACGCGGCCGACCGTTGGGCGGAGGCCGGCATCTCGTCGGTGCGCGCCGTGGGCGACGCATGGGCGCCGGCGACGATCGCCGCGGCCGTGTGGGACGGGCGCAGGTACGCCGAGCAGCTCGACCAGGGCGAGGCCCCGCTGCGCCGCGAGATCATCCGGCTGGCCGACTAGCTCACGGCGGCGGGCTCGCGCTCCCAGAGCACCGGGAACAGCGGGTGCTGCATCGGGGCGCCGGCGGGCAGCTCATCTGCCAGTCCTGGGAACTCCGGCGAGGTCCGCCATCGACGCGGCGTGTGCACGACGTCGTCGCCGAGGAACCGCACCGAGAAGGCGCGCCGCCTGCGGCCGGGCTCCACGCCGCCCGCGGCATGCAGCGTCAGCATGTGGAAGAAGACGCCGTCGCCCGGCTCGAGCTCCCACCCGACGATCGGGTACGCGTCGCGGTCGCCCTCGATATCGGGGAGGTCCCGGAGCGAGCCCTCGGGGAACCACTTGGCCTGGTTGTCCATGAACGTGCGCGGCATCAGCCACGGCCCGAGGTGGGAGCCGGCGACGAACTCGAGGGTGGCCGAGCGGCTGACGGGGTCGACCGGCATCCAGAGGCTGCAGGTCTGCCTGCCGTCGATGTTGTAGTAGGGCTGATCCTGGTGCCAGGGCGTCGGCTGGCGGGTGCCGGGCTCCTTGACGAGCATGTGGTCATGGAACAGGCGCACCTCGTTCGCGCCCATCAGGCGCCCCGCGATCTCGGCGGCGGGCGACTCGCGGATGAAGCGCTCGTACTCCGGGATCCGCGACCAGTTGCAGAAGTCCTCGACGAAGCGGCCTGCGTCGGTGTCTGGACTGGCAACAAGCGCGCGGTCGCTGGGATCGGCCAGGTTTCGCTCGATGCCGCGCTCGACGAGCGCGACCATGTCGGGATCGAAGGCACCGCGGACGCAGACGGCTCCGTCACGCCGGAAGTCGTCGATCAGCTGGGGGTCGAGCGGCATCGGGAGAGGGTATCGCGCCGGGGGTCAGCCTTCACGCTGACCCCGGTGGAGAGGTCGGGCGTCTGAACCGGGGCCAGGCTGAAGCCAGGCCCCCTTGGAGCCCCTCAACCGTCCACGCAGAACCGGCCGTGGCTCCGGTTCAGGCACAGCATCCCGGCCAGCCGGCCGTCTCCGTCGACGACCACCAGCCGCTCGCCGTCGAGCTCGGTCAGCGTGTCGATGGCGGCGCGCATGGTTGCGTCCGGCGCGATCAGGTGCGGCTCTGAGGAGTAGTCCGCCGCGTGCTCCTCCGCATCCGCCGAGGCCGGCACGTCGTCTCGTCCCAGCTCGCCGGCGACGCGGCCCTCGCCGTCCACCAGCGGCACCACCAGCACCTTCGGGTTCGCGAACATCGCCCGCGCCTCGGCCACGGTGGCGTCGGCCGCCAGGGCCTTCGGCCGGTGGATCATCACCTCGGACACCGGCCGGTCGGCAACCGCCTCGACGTCGAGTTCGTTCACCGGCTAGTCCTCGCCCTGCGCCTTGCTGTAGGCCATCGCGCCGTCGAACTCGTGCAGCTTCTCGACGTGCGTGAACCGGTGCCCGTCGGCCAGCCGTGACAGCAGCGCCAGCAGGTCCGAGTCCGACAGCTCCGACGAGACGTCTCGCATGAGGAAGCGGCAGCGCCAGGCGTCCACGCAGTCGGTCGGCGTGCCCGTCGGCGGGTAGACGCGCGTTCCCCGGTTGTCGACCAGGCGCAGCTCGACCGGCGTCGTCGCGACCAGCCGCTCCATCGCCGAGCCGAGCTGGTCGGGCGTCCCGTCCCACTCGACGAAGATGTCCACCCCTGCGACACGCCGCGTGGAGGGATGCACCAGCGCCGGCTCGCTCGACACCTGCGGGAGCTTCAGCGGCCGGTACTCTCGTGCCGGCCACGCGGACGACGTGGCGCCGAGGTTGGCGATGATCGCATCCGTGAAGGCGGTCGTCGACGCGGCGCCCTCATCGCCGACCACGTCGCGCGTGAGGGTGCCCTGCTCGAGCGTCACCAGCAGCGCGTTCTCGATCGCCGATGCCTGCTCGAACAGCTGCAGGTGGCGCAGCATCATGACGGCCGCCCCGATCATGGCGGTCGGGTTGATCGTGTTCTTGCCGGCGTACTTCGGCGCCGAGCCGTGCACGGCCTCGAAGATGGCCACGTCCGAGCCGAGGTTGGCTGACGGCGCGAAGCCGAGGCCGCCGACGAGCGCGGAGGTGAGGTCGCTGAGGATGTCGCCGTTCATGTTCGTCGTCACGATCACGTCGAACTGCTCCGGCCGCTTGACCAGCTGGTGCGCGCAGTTGTCGACGATCACGTGCCACGCCTCGATCTCCGGGTACTCCGGGGCGATCTCCTCGAAGGTGCGCTTGAGCAGCCCCTCGGTCAGCTTCATGATGTTCGACTTGGTCGCGCAGGCGACGCTGCGGCGGCCCTCAGCGCGTGCGAACTCGAACGCCATGCGGACGATCTTCTCGCAGCCCTTGCGCGAGATCACCTTCAGGCACTGGGCCACGCCCGGCGTCTGCATATGCTCGATCCCGGCGTAGAGATCCTCCACGTTCTCGCGGACGACGACGAGGTCGATGCCCCTGCCCGAGTACGGCGTGACGACGCCGGGGAACTCGCGGGCCGGGCGGATGTTCGCGTACGTCTCGAACAGCTTGCGAAGCGTCACGTTGGCGCTCTTCTCGCCGTAGCCGACGGGGGTTTCGAGCGGCCCCTTGAGCACCACGCGGGAGCGCGCGATGGAGTCGATCGTCTCCTGCGGCACCCCGGTCGGGAGGCCCTGCTTGAAGACCTCGGCGCCCGCCTGGCGCACCTCCCATTCGATCGACGCGCCGCTTGCATCGACGAGCCGGCGCGCCGACTCGACCACCTCGGGGCCGATGCCGTCCCCCGGAATCACCGTCACCAGTGTCATGGGGCGGCAGCCTAACGGAAGGCCTGAGCGGCCCGTGCCGTCAGGCAGCCCTAGATGATTGATTCCACGACTCCGCGCGTCTGACCGTCAGGCTGCTGTGGATGGGCGGCGCACGGTGGCTGCGGCCGCAAGCCGTCCCCTCCCGATCTGCGTGATCGCAGATCGGTCGTGACCGGTGCCAGGCCTTGCGGCCTTGCACCTGCGGCGTCCTCGGTCGGGCCGATATTCCCGATATCGGCCCGACCTCGATCCTTGCGCTGCTCGCCTTGCGAACCGCTCAGACCGCACGGCGCCGTGGAATCAATCATCTACGCGGCCCGGTGCCGCTCAGCCGGTACGCCCAGGCCAGCGCCTCGGCCACCGCGCGGTAGAGCTCGGGCGGGATCTCCTGCTCGAGCTCGAGCGTCGCGAGCGCCTCCATCAGGACGGGATCCTCACGCAGCGGGACGCCTGCCTCCCGTGCCGCCTCGAGGATCTTCTCGGCGACCAGCCCGCGTCCGGTCGCCACCACGCGCGGGGCATCGCTGCCGTCGTAGCGGAGCGCCGCCGCCCGCTTAGGCCGCGACATCGATCCTGCCCTCCGGGGGCCGTGGGGCGGGCACGCCCGGCGGCCGTGGCGACACTGCGACGGCGGCGGGCCGTCCGGTGGCTGCGGCCAGGCGGTCCTGCAGCTGCTGGAGCGCGCGCCCCGCCGCCTCGGCCGCCTCACCGGGCGCAGTGATGACACCGGCGCGCACACCGCCGGGTGCGAGCGTGATCCGCACCTCGATGGCGCCCAGCGCGGGTGAGTGCAGGACGAAGGCTGCGACGCCGGACGATGCGGGGCCGCCGGCCGGGCC
>DASQYY010000051.1:0-14697 GCA_035638975.1 Gaiellales bacterium | reverse complement strand
CCGACCGAGCCGCCGGTCTGCGACGCGATCACCGGGATGCGGGCGCCGCGCAGGGCCTCGCGCACGGCAGCCTCGTTCCGTGATCCGATGTCCATGCCGCCTCCCATCGAGAACATCTGGGCGCCGCCGACGATGACCGCGCCGAGTGACTGCCGTCTGATCCCCAACCGCTCAAGCTCCTGCACGAGCGCCGGCACCGCGGTGTCGGCGAACTTCGCAGCGGTGAACGCCCCGTGGCGCGAAGCCACCGGCAGCACCACATGCGCGAGCGCGGCCGCGCGATGCGCGCTGTCGAGGAGCGCCAGCCCGATGCACGAGCCGAGGCCGAGCCCGACCAGCACGTCGCCCTCGGTGCGCGACGCGACCATCTCCGCCATGCGCGCCATCAGCTGGGTCACGCCGCCTGGCCCCACAGCCCGAGCCGGCTGAGAACGGTGGCAACGCCCTCCTCGTCCGGGACGAAGAGGAAGCCGAACCGGCACTCGCTGCCCTCGACCAGCAGGGCCGAGTCGAGCAGCAGGGCCACGTCGCTGTAGGCCGCGACCGGCGCGAGCACCGACGATACGATCGCGCCCAGCATGTCGGAGGCGGCCATGGGCGGTGCGGGCTCCAGCTCGAGGCCGCACATCGAGCCCATCGCGTTGATGTAGGCGGACCCGAGGATGTTGCCGATCTCCTGCAGCGCGGACAGCTCCATCTCCGGGTCGCCGGCCGCGCCCAGGAACCCGCACAGCGTGGCCGCGTTGTCGGGCTCAAAGGTGAGCAGGACGGTCGCGCCAAGGTCGCCGACCACCGGGATCCCGATCGCCGTGATCAGCCCGTCCACGTCCCCGACCGCTTCGACGGCGTCGGCCAGCGGCAGCGCCTTCGCAGACGGCACCGAAAGGTCGACCGGGCGGCCGAGCAACGCGGCGAGCGCCGTGGCGGCGTTCCCCGATCCGATGTTGGCCATTTCTCGCAGGGCGTCGAGCTGCAGTTCGGTCAGGTCCATGGGGGCCGGTTCCTCCTAGGCGGCGTGGGCGAGTGTGGGGGTGCAGCGGGTGTCGGCCGCGCGCGGCGCGCGGGCCATCTGCTCGGCGAGCGCATCGCAGTCGACGATGAGGGCGATGGAGCCGTCCGCGAGCACTGCCCCGCCCGAGAGGGCGAGGTCGTCGCCGACCGCAGCCGGTAGCGGCCGGGTCACGAGCTCCCGCTGGCCGACGAGCTGGTCGACCACCAGCGCGATGCGCCGCTCGGCGCCGCGGACGAGCACGACGTGATCTCCACCGCCGCGCGCCGGGTAGCCGAGCGCGTCGGCGAGGTCGACCAGCGGCAGGACGCCGTCGCCGAGGACGAGCATCCGCTGCCCGGTGACCGAGCGCACCGTCTGCTGGGCGAGGTTGAGCGTGCGCTCGACGCGGTCGAGCGGGATCGCGAACGGCGTTTGCCCTGACTGCGTCAGCAGGGCGGGCATGATGGCCAGCGTCAGCGGCAGGCGGATCTGCACCGAGGTGCCCGCGCCCTGTTCGGAGGTCATCATCACGGCGCCGCCGAGCTCCCTGATCTGGGCGCGCACGGCGTCCATGCCAACGCCGCGCCCGGAGATGTCGCTGGTCTGCTCGGCTGTCGAGAAGCCGGCGGTGAAGAGCAGATCCACCGCCCACTGCATGTCGACCGCGGCCGCCTGCTCCTCGGCGATCAGCCCGCGGGCCACCGCCTTGCGCGCGACCCGCTCGGGGTCGACGCCGCGCCCGTCGTCGCGCACCGTGATCACGACGTTGCCCCCGGCGTGGCGAGCGCTGATCTCGATCGTCCCCGTCGCCGGCTTGCCGGCCGCGCGGCGCTCATCCGGCGGCTCCAGCGCGTGGTCGAGCGAGTTTCGGACGAGGTGGACGAGCGGATCGCCGAGCGCGTCGACCACGGTGCGGTCGAGCTCTGTCTCGGTGCCGGTGAGGACGAGGTCGACCTGCTTTCCGAGCTTGGTCGACAGGTCGCGGACGAGCCGGGGGAAGCGCATGAACACCGCCTCCACCGGGATCATTCGCACCTGCATCACGAGCGCCTGCAGGGCCTGGGAGCTGCGGGTCAGCCCGGCGACGGCCTCGGTCAGGGCGGGCAGCTGCGCCTCCTGCGCGAGGCTCTCGACGGCGGTGCGGTCGACCACCAGCTCGCCCATCAGATGCATCAGCGCATCGAGCCGCTCGGCGTCGACGCGAACAGTGCTCGACGTGCGCTTCGACGGCGCCGCGCCATCCTCCCCCGGCCTGCGCGCCTCGGCCTCGGCCTCCGGCGCAGCGTCGGGAGGCGCGCCGGCGCTCAGCTCCTCCACGGCCGCCGCCGCCACGTCCGGGACGGCCGCGATGGCCGCCTGGAGCACGTCGGTCTCGTGGTCGCTGGTCACCCAGGCGACCACCGTGCGGCCCTCGAAGCCGTCGACCTCGTCCCTGGCCGGGACCGCGTGCACGACCGCGCCGTGGTCGCCGGCTGCGGCGAGCACCATGTAGGCGCGCACCGACGGCATGATCACGTCCCCCGCCAGCGTGGCGGTGACCTGCAGCACCCGGCCCTCGCGCGCCGCGGCCATGACCGCCGCAGGGGGATCGATCGCCGGTGCAGGCGGCCCCGGAGCTGCGGTCGGCGCCTCCGCCGGCTGGTCATCGATCAGCCCCGTCAGCCGCGTGATCAGGCCGGCTGGGTCGAGCTGCTCGGTGCCGGTGGCGTCGATCGAGTCGATCGCCGCGCTGAGCGCGTCCAGGCACTCGAAGAGCACGTTCGTGCCCTCGCGCGGGAGGCCGTCGGGCCGTCCGCGCAGCACCTCGAACACGTCCTCCATCCGGTGCGTCAGCGCCGCTACCTGCTCGAAGCCCATGGTCGCGCTCATGCCCTTGAGCGAGTGCGCCGCGCGGAAGATCTCGTTCAGGGTCTCGCGGTCGTCCGGCTGCTCCTCGATCCGCAGCACCGCCTGGTTCAGGGTGTCGAGGTGCTCGCGGCTCTCGGCCAGGAACATGCTCAGGTACTCGGAGGTGTCCATCAGGCCTTCCGGTAGATGAATGGGTGGACGGTGGTGAGCCCGAGATCCGCCGGTGAGGCCACCCGTTCGCTGGAGCCGATCATCAGGTAGCCGCCCGGCCGCAGCGTCTCGACCAGCCTCGCATGCAGCCGGTCGCGGACGTCCTCGGTGAAGTAGATGACGACGTTCCGGCAGAGCACGAGGTCGTAGCGGGCCTCCGGAAAGCGGTCTCGCAGCAGATCCCCCGGCTCGAACCGGGTCACCGCCCGCAGCTCGGGGAGGGCGCGGTAGCGGCCGTCGTCCAGGCGCTCGAACCAGCGCGCGAGCTGGTCGCGCGGGACGCTGCGCGCGTCGTCGGCCGAGAACACCCCGTCCCGCGCGCGGTCGACCATCCTCCGGTCGATGTCGGTGCCGTGCACTTCGATCCGTGCCTCGGGAGCGACGGTGCGGGCGATGGCGGCGATCGTGAACGCCTCGGCGCCGTAGGAACAGCCCGCGCTCCAGCACCGCAGCCTGCCCTCGGCCGCGAGCTCGGGAATCACCTGGTCTGCGAGCCGTGTGAACTGCTCCGGGTTCCGCCAGAGCTGGGAGACATTGATGGTGACCCGGTCGAGGAACTGCTCCAGCTGCTCGCGGTCGTCCGCGAGCACGTCCAGGTACGCGGGCAGCGAGGTGATTGCCCGGCGCTCCGCGAAGGTGCGGATGCGGCGTTCCATCTGCGCCCGCTTGTAGAGCGTGAGGTCGATGCCGGTGAGCCGGCGGATGCCCTCGCAGAACTCGGTGTACTCGTCGCGGAGGTCCGACGCCGGGAGTGCCATCAGCCCGCCTCCTCCACGATCGCCGCGGCCAGCTCGGGCAGCGGCAGCTCGCGGTCGGCGAGGTCGGCCTCGGCGATGGCCCGCGGCATGCCGTAGACCGTGCAGGTCGATTCCGCCTCCACCAGGATCCGCCCACCGCGCTGATGCAGGGCGCGGGCGCCCTCGAGCCCGTCGCGACCCATGCCGGTGAGCACCACCAGCAGCGTGCGGGCGCCCCAGCGTGCGGCGGCGTCTTCGATCGTCAGGTCGGCCCTGGGCCGCAGCCCGCCGATCTCCGGCTCGTCGGTCAGGCGCAGCGCCCCGCTCTCGTCGAGCCGCAGGTGCCGGCCGCCGGGCGCGATGTAGACGCGGCCGGGGTCGAGCACGTCGCCGTGGGCGGCTTCGCTGACCGCCAGGCGCGAGCTGCGATCGAGGCGCACAGCCAGTGAGCCGGTGAAGCCGGCCGGCATGTGCTGCACGACCAGCGTGCCCGCGCCGACGCGCGCCGGCAGCATCGGCAGCAGGTCGGCGAGCGCCTTGGGCCCGCCCGTCGAGCATGCGATCACCACCGGGCGCGGGCCGCCGGGCGCCGCGCGGCGGCGGGCGGGCGGCGGCGACGGGGTGGCGCGGTGCGGCCGTGCCACGTGCGCACGGACGCGCGAGGAGGCCGCGGCCCGCACCTTCTCCCCGAGCTCGGCGACGAACGCCTGGATCGGCATGCCGGGGCCCGGCTTGGCGACCAGCTCGACGGCGCCCTCCGCAAGGGCGTCGACCGCGCGGGCGCCGTGGGCCGGCGAGAACGCCGACACGACGACGACCGGAATCGGCGACGCCTGGTCGCGCAGCGCCTGCAGCACGCCGATGCCGTCCAGCCCTGGCATCGCGAGGTCGAGCGACAGCACGTCCGGCCGCAGCCGGGCGCAGACCCCAAGCGCCTCGTCACCGTTCGACGCGACGCCGACGACGGTGCAGCCCTGCCCCTCCAGCGCGTCGCTGAGCATGCGGCGCATCAGCGCCGAATCGTCGGCGACGACGACGCGCAGGGGCATCTGCGGGATGGGTGCGGGACGGGACATGAGCGGGGTGGGGCGGTGGGCCGCGGCCGTCAGGCCGCGATCTCGACGCCTGCGAACAGGCCGTCGGGATTCAGCAGGATCGCCAGCCGGTCGTCGACCTTGGCGATCGCCTCGACGTAGTCGCTGTCGGCCGTCGGAACGCCCTCCAGCTGCTGCTCAGAGACGGTCAGCACCTCCTCGACGTCGTCGACGATGACGCCGGCGGTGCCGATCTCGGTCTCGACGATCACGATCTTCGCGGTCTCCGCGCGCTCCGTGGGCAGGCCCAGCCGCTCGGCCAGGTCGCAGACGGGCACGATGCGCCCGCGAAGGTTGATGACGCCCCGGATCCACGACGTGTGCGACGCGACGTTGCGCGGCTCCGCGTAACGGATGATCTCCTGCACGCGGGTGATGGGAAGGGCGTACTCCTCGCTGCCAAGCGAGAAGATGACGAGCTGACGGGTGGTTTCGCTGCTGGTCGACATCTAGGCCTCCAAAAGGGTGATCTCTCCCGGCGTAATCGGCCCGCGACCCGTCGAATGAAGCTGGCCGGGTCGATCGGCCATCAGCTGCAGCAGGGCGTCGTCCGCCTCCTCCGCGGTGGGGGCCGGATCCTCCGGCGTGGGCCGTCCCTGGCGGAGGAACCGCTCGATCGCAGGTAGCTTGGCGATGGCGTAGTCGACGTCGCTGTCGGCGCCGGCGGTGTACGCCCCGATCGTGATCAGGTCCTCCTTCGAGCGGTGGGCCGCGAGCGTCTCGCGCAGCGCGGCCGCGGCGGCCTGCACGTCCTCACGCGTGATGTCGGCCGCCAGCCTCGAGACCGACTGCAGCACGTCGATGGCGGGGTAGTGGTTGCGATGAGCGAGCTCGCGCGTCAGCACGCAGTGGCCGTCCAGGATCGACCGGGCCGCGTCGGCGATCGGCTCGTTCATGTCGTCGCCCTCCACCAGCACGGTGTAGAGCCCGGTGATCGAGCCGCGCTCGCTCGTCCCCGCACGCTCCAGCAGGCGCGGCAGCAGGGCGAAGACGCTCGGGGTGTAGCCCCGCGTCGCGGGCGGCTCGCCGATCGCCAGCCCGACCTCGCGCTGCGCCATCGCCAGCCGCGTCACCGAGTCCATCATCAGCAGCACGTCGCAACCCTCGTCTCGGAAGTGCTCGGCGATGGTCGTGGCCACGAGCGCGGCTTTGATCCGGATCAGGGCCGGCTGGTCGGAGGTGGCCACCACCACCACCGACCGCTCGAGCGCCGCTCCCAGATCACGCTCGATGAACTCCAGCAGCTCGCGCCCGCGCTCGCCCACCAGGCAGATCACGTTCACCTCGGCCGTCGTCGACCGCGCGATCATGCCGAGCAGGCTCGACTTGCCGACTCCGGAGCCGGCGAAGATGCCCAGCCGCTGGCCGCGGCCGACCGGCACCAGGGTGTCCAGCGCCCGTACGCCAAGCGAGAGGCGCTCGTGGATCCGCGGCCGCCCCATGGGCGACGGCGGCATCCCGGCCACCGCCCGCAGCCCGGATCCGTGCACCTCCGGCATGCCGTCGATCGGCCGGCCGAGCCCGTCGATCACCCGGCCGAGCAGGCCGTCGCCTACGGGCACCTGGAACGACCCTCCGGTCGCCGACACGGGCGTTCCCGGCCCGATGCCGTGCATCTCGCCGAGCGGCATCAGCAACGTGCGCCCGGCGCGGAAGCCGACGACCTCGGCGGGCACCGGCGGGCGCGTGCGGCCGGCCTGGATGGTGCAAAGCTCACCGACCTCGGCGCGCAGGCCGGATGCCTCGATGACGAGGCCGATCAGGTTGGTGACCCGCCCGCGGAGCTGGTGCAGGTCCGCGGAGCGGAGGGCCGCTGCGGCGCGGGAGAGCGTCGGGTCGGGGGCTGAGCTCATGGTGCCACGTCGGCGGGCGCCGTCCGCAGCGCGTGCGCGACCACCTCGCCAGCCCGGTCCAGCTGCTCCTCGATCCGTGCGTCGATCTCGCCGTCCTCGGTGCGAACGACGCAGCCGCCGCGTGACACGCGGCGCTCGGCGATCACGTCCAGCCGGCGCACGCCACCGACCCGGGCGGCCAGCTCGTCGGCCAGGTCATGCACGAGCTCGAAGTCGGCAGGGTTGACCTCCAGCACCAGGTGGTCGCGCACGGTGGCGCGGCGTAGGGCGCCGGCGATCACGCCCAGCACGGCCTCCGGGTCAGCCTCGATCGCCGCTCCGACGATCTTCTCCGCGAGCTGGAGCGCGAGGCCGACGGCCGCGCGCTCTGCCTCCACGAGGAACTCGTCGCCCTGCTCGGCAACGCCGCGCACCGCCTCCGCGAGCGCAGCTGCGGCGGGCTCCAGCATGGCTCGCGCCTCCTCGAGGCCGGCTGCCAGGCCCTCGGCGTGGCCGTGCTGGCGCGCCTCGTCGATCACCGACTGGAGGCTCGCGCGCTCCTCGCCGGGAGCCCCAAGAGGCGCGAGCGCGTCGAACGAGTAGACCTCAGCCGATGAGCTCATCGTCCTCGTCCTGGCCGCTGCGCGCGATCACGATCTCGCCCGCATCCTCGAGCCGCCGCACGACCCCGACGATCTTGGTCTGGGCCTCCTCGACCACGCGCCGCCGCTGCGGCGGCATGAACTCGATCTCCTCGCGCAGCATCTCGGCGCCCCGCTGCGACATGTTCGCCATGATCTTCTCCTGCACCTCCGCGGTCGAGCCGCGCATGGCCAGCGCCAGATCCTTGGAGTCGACCTCGCGCAATACGAGCTGGATTGCGCGGTCGTCGAGCTTGAGGATGTCCTCGAAGACGAACAGCAGCCGGCGCACCTCCTCGGCCAGGTCTCCGTCCTGCTCACCCAGATGGTCGAGGATGTTGCGCTCGGTGGCGCGGTTCGACGAGTTGAGGATCGACGCCAGCGAGCGCACGCCGCCCGACGCCGCATACTCGCGCTGGATCACCGTCTCGAGGCGGGTCTCCATCACGCTCGCGACCTCCTTCACCACCTCGGGGGACGTCTGGCCCATGGTCGCGATGCGGACGGCCACGTCCGCCTGCACCTCGGGCGCGAGCAGCTCCATCACCTTCGCCGCCAGCGCCGTGGTCGGCAGCTGCGCGACGACCAGGGCGATCGTCTGCGGGTGCTCGTTGCGGAGGAAGGCCGCCAGCTGATCGGGCGGGGTGGTGCGGAGGTAGTCGAACGGGCTCGTCTCGATCACCGAGGAGAGCCGGTTCAGGATCTCGGCGGCGCGCTGGTGGCCGACCGCGCGCTCGAGCACCTCACGCGCGTAGCGAATCCCGCCCTCGGCGATGTAGCCGCGTGCCGCCGCGGTCTCGACGAACTCCTCGAGCACGTACTCGGCGACGTCGGGCTCGACCACCTGGGTCTTCGCCATCTCGACCGTCAGCTGCTCGATCATCTCGTTGGAGAGGTGCTTGAAGATCTCGGCCGCGCCGCCGCTGCCGAGTGACACGCAGAGGATGGCCGCCTTGCGCCGGCCGGGCATCTTGGCCAGCCGGTCGCTCATTCATTCATCCACTGCGCGACCTGCATGGCCACCGCGTCCGGCTGGTTCTTCACGATCTCCTCGGCCGTGGCCTGCATATGCTGACGGCGCTCCGGCATCACCGCGGTCGCCTGGGTAGGGCCGCTGCCGAGCTGCGCGATCGGTGTCGACTGTGTGATCTCCTTCAGCCACCGCGGCTCGGGCGCCACCGGGTCGCCCTCGCGGCGCTTGAGGTTGCGGCGCACGAGGAACAGGAAGATGATCGCCGCGATGGCGGCACCGCCCGTCTTGGCCATGTCGATCGGGCTGCCGAGCCCGGCGAGGCCGCCACCGGATGCGCCGGCCGTCGCCGGCTTGGCGAACGCGAGCGTCGACGTGGTGATCGTGTCGCCGCGGGACGGGTCGAGCCCGACCATGCTGCTGACGGCGTTCTGCACCGCCGTCACGTCCGCGGCGCTGACGGACTTGTCGACGAGCAGCGCCACGTTGAGGCGGTTGATCGAGCCGGGGGCGACCTCGGTGTGCGCGACCGTCTTGTCGACGCCGTTCTGCACCTGCTCGGTCTTGTTCACGTAGTTCGAGTTGGCCTTACCGCTGCCGCCCGGAAAGCTCGTGCCGCCGTTGAGGTTGCCTCCGGTGCCGGCGATGCCGCCCAGCGCGCCGCCGGCCGACTTCAGGGTCTCCTCGGTGCTGTTTCGGTTCAGCACCACCGGCGGGTGCGTGTGGTCATAGGTGACCGAGTCCGTGGTCGTCTTGTCGACGTTGAGGTCGGCGTTCACGCGCGCCTCCGCCTTGCCGGGGCCGAGGATGTTGGCCAGCAGCGCGTCGATGCGCGCGGACAGCTGGCTCGCGTACGCGTCTTGCGCCGCCAGCTTTGACGGCGCCCCGCCCAGCCCGCTGCCGTCGCCGGTCGGCCACAGCATGGCGCCGGTCTGGTCGGTGATCGTGACGTTCTGGGGGTCGAGGCCCTGCACGCTCGAGGCCGTCATGTGGGCGATGCCCTGCACGCTCGAGGGCGTCAGCCCGAGCGGGGCGTCGACCATCACCGAGGCGGTGGCCTGAGATGCCTGGTCCTGGAACAGCTGGTCCTTCGGCAGCACCAGCTGCACCTGGGCCGAGTCGACGCCCGCGATGCCCTCGATGGTGTTCGCGATCTGTCCCTCCAGCGCGCGCTGGTAGTTGACCTGCTGCTGGAAGTCGGTCGCAGACAGCGACGAGTGGTCAAACAGCGAGAAGTCGACGTGGCCGCCGCTGGCAAGGCCGGCCGAGCCGAGCGCCACCTGCGCCTGCGACTCCTGGCCGCTTTGGACGGCGATCGCAGTGCCGCCGTTCTCGAGCTTGTAGGTGACGCCGGCCGCAGCCAGGGCTGAGGTGATGCGGCCGGTCGACGTCGGGTCGAGGCCGGTCTGGATCGTTGAGTAACTCGGCTGCGACGCGAAGTGGTAGATGCCGTACATGACGACGACCACCGCCAGCACGGAGGCGACGAGGGTCATCTGCGCGCGCGGCTCGAGGCTGCGCCAGAAATCACGGAGCGAGGTCAGATTGGGCATGCGTGAGAGTGGAGGGGGGTCGGGGCGGACGCGGCGTTACACCTGCATCCGCATGAGCTCCTGGTAGGCGTCGATGGCCTTGTTGCGGACCTGGACGGCCAGCTGCATCGCAAGCGCCGCCTGCTCGACCGTGGTGACCACCGAGGCAACGTCGGTCGCCTGCCCGGTGGCAAGCGCCTGCGAGGCGTCGGCTGCGCTGTTCTGCATGTCGTTGAGCGCGCCGATCTTGTCGGTGAGCAGGCTGCCGAACGACCCGCCGGCCGCGCTGCCGGCTGCGGCCGTCCCGGACGTGTTGCCGATGCCCCCGATCTGGAACTCGGGGCCGAGCGTGGATGCGGAGACCGGGCCGATCATCAGTGCAGGACGTCCAGCGTCTTGGTGAACATCTGCTTGGCGGCGCTCATCGCGGTCACGTTCGCCTCGTAGCCGCGCTGCGCCGTGATCAGGTCGACCATCTCGTTGACCGGGTTGACGTTCGGCAGCGTGACGTAGCCCTGCTTGTTGGCATCGGGATGCCCCGGGTCGTAGACGCGGCGGGGAGGCGAGGTGTCGCTGACGATGCCCGCGACGCGGACACCGCCGAGCACCTCTCCGAACGTGGGTGACGCCTGCTCGAGCACGACCTCCTGGCGGCGGTAGGGGCCGCCCTGAGGGGTGCGCGTGGTCTCGGCGTTGGCCAGGTTCTCGGCGATCACGTCCATGCGCAGGCGCTCCGCGCTCATGCCGGTGGACGAGATGTTGAGTGCATCGAACATGCCCATCAGGAAGCACCTCCAGTGCCCATCGCCGCCTGCAGGATCTTCACGCGCGACGCCAGCACCGAGGTCAGCGACTGGTAGTCGAGCGAGTTCTCGGAGAGGTTCGCCATCTCGGTGTCGACGTCGACGTTGTTACCGTCGGCCTGCATGGCGGAGCCGGTATCCGTCTGGATCGAGAACTGGGTGGCGTTCAGCGAAGCCGGCGTCGCCGAGCCGCTGTCGAACGCGTTCGCAAGAGCCGCGTGGAAGTCCACGTCGGAGCGCTTGAAGTTCGGGGTGTTGGCGTTGGCCAGGTTGTTGGCGAGCACCTGCTGGCGCAGCTGCGCCCCGCTCATCGCTCGCTCCAGGCCGACCATGGTGGTGTCGAAGAGCTCCACGTCCGTCCAATCTCCAGTCGAGTGGATATCGGGCCCGTCCGTGGGTCCTTCACGCTCGCAATCCGTGCGAGCACCTCGGTAATCGACGGGCCGCCCCGGCGTTTTAGAGGTGACCGTTCAGTACCGTCGCGTGCCGGTCCCGTCACGATCGCCCGCCGTCGACTCGGGCGGTCTCTCAGACCGCCGGTAGGGCTGCACCCTGCGTTGAGGCCGTCCTTCGGCTCAGACGGCGTGGTCGACGAACGAGGACGCGCGGGGCCTGCCGCCGTAGCCGGCCAGCGCCTGCTTGCCGCGCCCGACCAGCGCCAGCTGGGCCACGGTGCGGTCGGTCGCCTCGACGATCGACGCCACGTTGCGCGTCACGATCGCCTTCGCCTCCTCGAGGACCCCGCGCGCCTCCGCCGGCGGCCGCTCCGGCAGGGTCGCGATCAGCTCGCGCCGCTCGTGCTCCAGCTCGACCAGCTCCGGCCAGCGCCCTGCGGCGATCAGCTCGCTCTCGCGCCGGGCGAGATCCAGCAACATCGTGTAGCGCTCCAACGCATCCACCTCCGACCTACGACGCCGCCGCGGCCGACTCGCCGGCCGCCGCCGATTGGCCCGCAATCTGCTCCCACGCCTCGCGCAGCTCGCCCATCAGCCGGATCACGTCGTCGACCTTCTCCGGATCGCGCTCGATCAGCGCCTCGGTCAGGTGGCGCTTGCAGAAGAGGTAGATCGAGCGCAGCTGCGTCGCCACCTCACCCTGCCGCATGTCGAGCGTGTAGTTCAGCTCGTTGATGATCGCCTCGGCCCGCTGCACGCGAACGAGCGCGACGTCGCGCTGGCCGCTCCGCATGGCCGTGCCCGCCTGGCGCAGGAACCGGATGGCGCCGTCGTAGAGCATGACGACCAGGCGCTCCGGCGGCGCCGTCAGCACGCTCGACTCGGTGTATGCCTGCCTGGCGCTGCTGTACGGGTTCATCGAGCGGGTCGCTCCTTACACGGACGACGGGGGACGCCCTGGTAGTCGGCCTCCGCTCGGACGTATTGAGTTAACCCAGGCGAGCCAGCTGCGACGACAGGTACTGCCCCTGCGACTGCGCCTGCGCGAGCGCCGTCTCCATCGCCGTGTACTGAGCGCGCAGGGACGCCTCCTTCGCCGTCAGGCGGACGTTCATGTCGTCCGACTGGCGCTTGAGGTCATCGATGGTGCTCTGCTCGTCGTTGATGCGCGCGGTCAGGATGCCGGTGCTCGCATTGGTCATGCCGTCCACGAGCGCGTTCAGCCGCTGGCCCATGCCGAGGCTGCTGTCTGTGCCCGAGGAGTTGGTGAAGAGCGCCTTGGTGTCGGCGAAGCTGTTCGTCAGCGCCGTGGTCAGGGCGGCGGAGTCGAGCGTGAGCTTGCCCGCGATCGAGTCCTGGTTGAGAGCGCCCGTGCCGACGGCCGCGCCGGTGGAGACGCCCACCTGCGACAGCATCGACAGGTTCGACGGCCTGCCGCTGACCGGCGTGGCGACGGCGCTGCGCAGGTTGGCCAGCAGGTCCTGCAGCCCGGAGTCGCCGTACAGCACCCCCTTCGCGCGGTCGGCGTTGTTGTTCGCGTTGGTAACCGGCTTTTCGGTCAGCTTCGACTGCACGAAGTCGATCGTGGAGTTGTACTGGTCGATGAACGCCTGCACCTTTGCCTGGATCCCGGCGGTGTCCGGGCCGGGCGCTCCGATCGTGAGCGACACCGGCGAGGAGGTGACGCCTTTCAGCGTGAACGAGACGCCGGCCAGCCCGTCGGTGACGGTGTTCGAGCTCGAGGTCTTGGAAACGCCGTCGATCGAGTACGAGGCGTCCTGTGCGCTCTGCGACTCGGCGAAGCCGAAGTCGGCGGCGGAGCTGCCGGTCACAGAGATGGTGTTGGCGGCGCCGGTGGCCTTGCTGGAGAGCACCAGCTTGCCGTTCACCACCGTCGCGTAGACCGGGGATCCGCTGGAGCCGTTGACCTTGTCGGCGACGGCCTGGAGCGAGTCACCCGCCGACAGGGAGACGTCGACGGACGTCCCGGAGCCGACGGCGATCGTGAGCGTGCCGTCGGCGGAGGCCGACGAGGCGGACGTGCCCTGTGTCAGCTGCTGCGCGCGGGCCAGGCGGGTCACCGAGATCTGGTAGCCGCCCGCCGCGGCGCCGCCGGTGCGGATCGCCGTGACGTGGGTCGGGTCGCTCGAGTCGACCGACTGCTGGTCGCCCCAGGTGCCCGGGTCGCGCAGCGCGGCGATGGCGTCCTGCAGGTTGGAGAGGCGGGTGTTGACGTCGCGCAGCGCCTGCTGGCGCGCCTGCTCGACGGTCTGCTGGTTCTGCAGGCGCACCTGCGGCTGGCGCTCGATCAGCATCAGCTGGGAGACGATCGAGTTCGTGTCGATGCCAGACGCCAGCCCGCTGATGTTGAAGAGCGGGGAAGCGCTGCTGCTGCCGGAGGATGCTCCGAGCGTCACGTCAGCTCCTGTGGTCGATGATCAGGCCGCCGCCGGAAAGGGAGTCGAGCAGGCTGCGCGCCGGGATCTCGCGGATGACGTCGCCGTGCTGGTCGAGCACCTGCACCCGCACCCGGTTCGCGTCCTCGTCGACCTCGAAGTGCAGGTTGATCTGCCGGGCGGCGAGCTCCTCGATCACCCGCGCAGCCGCGTGGTACTCGTCGGCGAGCGCCGCCGGGGGCTCGCTGGGCACGAGCTGCAGCGCAGGCGCCGGCCTGCCCGTCCGTCCGAGCGCGATGCTCTCGACACCGCTGATTGGCGTGATTCCGTGGTCCGTCACTGGTTGCCCTCCGACCCGTCCCTGGATCTGAGTGTGTGACTCCGTAATCGGCCAAGTTGCGATCCGGTTTAGCGCGCTGTCATGCCGCGTATCGGGCGGTGCTCGTCAGTGCGGCGAGGTACCGGCTGGCGACCGCGTGCCCCGGGTCGAGCGCCACCGCCTCCTCGGCGAACTGGACTGCCTCGGCATGCATGCCGCGGGCGACGGCGACCTGGGCCAGGCCGAGCATCGCGCCGGCGTCGGGCTCGATGCGCACGGAGGCGATCCACTCGTCGGCCGCGGATTCGAGGAACCCGCGGCGCAGGTAGATGCGCGCCAACCGCTCATGCCGCTCCTGCGGGTCGAGATCGATGGTTTCCCAGACCGGGACGAACGCCCCGAAGGCTCCGAACTCCTCGACGCGTAGCAGCGCCTCGAGCGCCGTCGCGGCGGTCTCGGCGGCCGGAGCGGGCAGCATGCGCGTCAGCGGCCGGCCGCGCAGCGTGTCGGCCCATGCCCGGTAGAGGTCCAGATCGTGGCCTTGCAGCCCCGCCGCCGCTGCCTGCTCCAGCTCCGCCTCCAGCTCGTCCCCGTCCCCCTGGACGGCGATCGCGAACAGCCGCGCGCCATACGCCGTCGGGGCGAGTGGAGAACCTGACGCCTCGAGCGCCGCCTCGGCAGCCGCCTGCTCGTAGCGCCGCTGGGAGAGCAGCGTCTCGACCAGGCCGATGCGAGCGGCGCCGTTGGCAGGCTGGTCGCCGAGCACGTCGCGGAACCAGCGGCCGGCCGCGTCGTGGCGGCCCGACTCGTAGAGCGCGGTTGCCGCCAGCAGGCGCGCGGTGGGACGGCCGGGCACCGTTGCGGTGATCTCCGCTTCCTCGGCCCCGCGTGCCGCCATCAGCGCCACGAGCGGCAGCACCGGCGCGACG
>DASQYY010000050.1:0-6729 GCA_035638975.1 Gaiellales bacterium | reverse complement strand
CCACCGAGCGGTTCTTCGCAGAGGCCGGGGTCGGCGTGCAGGTCGTGCCGATCCACGGCTCGGTCGAGCTCGCGCCCAGGCTGGATGCGGCGGAGGCGATCTGCGACCTGGTCTCGACCGGCGAGACGCTCCGGTCGAACGGCCTGCGGCCGGTTGCCACGGTGCTCGAGTCGGAAGCGGTGCTGCTCGCCCGGCCCGACCTCGACGACGGCCATCGCCGCGTGGCAGAGGCGCTGGCCACCGTCATGGCGAGCGTGATCGCCGCGCGCGGCCGGCGCTACCTGATGCTGAACGCGCCCGATCGCTCGCTCGACCGGATCGTCGACCTGCTGCCCGGGATGGAATCGCCGACCGTGCTGCCGCTGGCCCGCTCGGGGATGCACGCAGTGCACGCCGTCGTCGAGCGCAGGCAGGTCGTTGAGCTGCTCGGCCCCCTGCGGGCCGCCGGCGCCTCCAGCATCCTGGTGCTCCCGATCGAGAACCTGGTGCCATGAGCGGGCCGGTGCGGGCCGACCTGGCCGATCTGGAGCCGTACAAGTGGCAGGAGGGGTGGGAGCGTCACATCCCGGCCGGCACGCCGATCGTGCGGCTCGACCAGAACACGCAGCCGCGGCCCCCGGCCTGGTATGCCGGAACCGCGGCCTGGCTCGCCGCCATCGGGGTGAACGGCTATCCGGACTCGCGGTACACGGCGCTGCGCGAGGCGGCCGCCGCCTACGCCGGGTTCCCCGCCGACCAGGTCGTCGTCACGGCCGGGGCGGATGAGGCGCTCATGCTGTGCGCGCTGCTGGCGCTGTCGCCGGGGGACCGCGCATTCGCCAGGACGCCGGCATACGCGGTCTACGGCAGCGTCACCCGGTTGGCCGGCGCGTCGCTCGGCGGGGAGCCGGACGGCGCCCGGCTGACCTGGGTCTGCTCGCCGCACAACCCGACGGGCGAGGACGCGCCCGGGGACGTGCCCGAGCCGGGCGACGGGCTGGTCGTGGTCGACCAGGCCTACCTGGAGTTCGGCGGCACGGATCTCTCCGGGCTCGTCCGCGAGCGCGACGACGTGGTCGTCGTCCGGACGCTGTCCAAGGCGTTCTCGCTCGCCGGCATCCGGGTCGGCTACCTGATCGCCCCGCCCGCGCTGGCACGGGCGCTCGAGGCGATCCGGCCACCGGGGAGCATCTCAAGCCTCTCCAATGCGCTCGCCCTACGGGCGTTGTCCGATGTGGAGACGATGCGCGCGGACGTTGCGGCCACCGTCGAGGAGCGCGAGCGCCTGGCCGCTGCTCTGACCGGGGCCGGATGGCGAGCCCACCCGTCGTGCGCCAACTTCCTCCTCGTCGACACCGGGGAGGACGCCGAGGCGTGGGCGCGTCGCCTGCTCGGCGCCGGCATCGTCGTGCGGACGTTCGGCGCGCTGCCGACGAGCCTGCGGATCACGGTCGGAGCGCCGCAGGACACCGACCTGCTGCTGCGAACGCTCGGCTTCGCGCCCCAGCCGGCGGGCGGCGGCGAACGACCGCGGACCGGCGCGCTGCGCCGCCGCACCCGCGAGACGGTGATCGATGCCGAGTGGGCGCTCGACGGCTCGGGCGAGGCGCGCGTCACGACCGGCATCGGCTTCCTCGACCACATGCTGACCGCGCTGGCGTTCCACTCGCTCACCGACCTGCGGCTGATGTGCGCGGGCGACCTGTGGGTGGACGAGCACCACACGGTGGAGGACGTGGCGATCGCCCTCGGGCAGGTGCTCGACGCCGCGCTGGGCGATCGCGCCGGGATCGCCCGCTACGGCGACGCCAGGGCGCCGCTCGACGAGGCGCTGTGCCACGCCACCGTCGACCTCGGCGGGCGCGGCCACAGCGCCGTCGGCCTCCCGCTCACCGGTGAGCGGATCGGCGGGCTGCCGAGCACCCTGATCCCCCACTTCTTCGACTCGTTCTCGCGCGCCGGTCGCCTGGCGATCCACCTCGAGGGCGGCGGCGCCGACGACCACCACATCGTCGAGGCGGCGTTCAAGTCGTTGGCGCTCGCGCTGCGCACGGCGGTGGCGGTCGACGACGCGCGCGCCGGCGCACTGCCCAGCACCAAGGGGTCGGTGTGACGGAGGTGACGCTGATCGATTACGGCGCGGGGAACCTGCGCTCGCTGCGGGCCGCGTTCGAGCGGATCGGGGCGTCGGTGCGCGTGACCGGCGACCCGGCCGAGGTCGCCGGCGCCGAGCGGCTGGTGCTGCCGGGAGTGGGTGCGGCCGGCCCGGCGATGCGGGCGCTTCGCGAGCGCGGGCTCGACCGGTCGATTCGCGGCTCGGAGGCGCCGCTGCTGGGCGTGTGCCTGGGCATGCAGCTGCTGTTCGAGCGCTCCGACGAAGGCGGCGTCGAGTGCCTGGGCCTCCTCCCGGGCAGCGTGCGGCCGATCGGCTGGGCCGAGCGGGTGCCGCACATGGGCTGGAACGACGTGACCGGCGACGGCGAGCCGGCCGTCTGCTACTTCGCCCACTCCTATGCCGTTGCCTGCGAAGACGACGTCGTGGCCGCCCGCACCCCGATCGACGGGCGCGATGTCCCGGCGGTCGTCCGCAGCGGCCGTCTCGAGGGTGTGCAGTTCCACCCGGAGAAGAGCGCTGGCGACGGCCGGCGCATGCTGGAGCGGTGGTTTGCTGCGTAGGCGCGTCATCCCCTGCCTGGACGTGCGCGGCGGGCGGCTCGTGAAGGGCATCAACTTCGAGTCGCTGCGCGACTGCGGCGATCCGGTCGACGCCGCTCGGCGCTACGCCGACGCGGGCGCGGACGAGATCGTCTGGCTCAACATCAGCGCCGGCGAGGAGCGCTGGCCGGAGCTGCTGGCCGCGGTAGAACGGGCGGCTGAACGCGTCGACGTGCCGCTGTGCGTGGGCGGTGGCGTCTCGAGCACCGAGCAGGCGCGCCAGCTGCTGCTGGCGGGCGCCGACAAGGTCAGCGTCAACACGGCGGCGCTGGACGAGCCGGAGCTGGTGACGGAGCTGGCCGACCGCTTCGGCACGCAGTGCGTGGTGGTGGCAATCGACGCGGCGCGAAGCAACGGCGGCTGGGAGGCGCACGCCGCCGCCGGGCGCCGGCCCACCGGCCGCGACGCCGTCGGGTGGGCGAGCGAGGCGGCGGAGCGGGGCGCCGGGGAGCTGCTGGTGACGAGCATCGACAGCGACGGCACCGGGTCAGGGTACGACGTCGACCTGCTGGCGACTGTCTGCGACGCCGTCACGGTGCCGGTGATCGCGTCCGGCGGCGCCGGGGGCCCGTCCGACCTGGTGCGCGCCCTGGAGGCGGGGGCCTCGGCGGCGCTCGCGGCGTCGATCTTCCACGACGGGACGCACTCCATCGCAGAGGTGAAGCGGGAGGTGGCCGCATGCGGCCTGCCGGTGAGGATCTGATCCTGGAGCCCGGCAGCCTGGTGACCTGCGTGGTGCAGGACGCCGGGACGGGCGATGTGCTGATGGTGGCCTGGGCCGACCAGGAGGCGCTCGACGCCACGCGGGAGACGGGGCTCGCGCACTTCCACTCCCGCTCGCGCGGGCGCCTCTGGAAGAAGGGGGAGACGTCCGGCAACACCATGGAGGTCGACTCGATCTCCGTCGACTGCGACGGCGACACCGTGCTGATGCGCGTGCGGCCGTCGGGCCCGGCATGCCATACCGGTGAGGAGACCTGCTTCGGGCCGCGCCGGGGGGATCCGCGGCCGGCCACGTTGTCGGGCCTGGCGAGGGTGATCGAGGAGCGCCGCGGGGCCGACCCGGCGAGCAGCTACGTGGCGGGGATGCTGAGCGGCGAGCGCGAGCGGCCGCAGCGGAAGGTCGGGGAGGAGGCGGTCGAAGTGCTGCTGGCGGCGCCCGGGAGCACCGAGCTGATCGCCGAGGTGGCCGACCTGTGGTTCCACTCGATGCTGCTGCTCGCGCGGGACGGGATCGACCCGCTGGCGCCGCTCGAGGTGCTGGCCGCGCGCCGGGCGGCGGTCTCAAAGCAGAACTGAGGGCGCCGTGGCGCGGCTGGTACACCGTCACCGGTCTCAAAGCAGGCCGGCGGGCGGCGTGACGCCATCGGCACACGATCGTTGCAATCTCCATGGAGCCTGGCCGCTCCGCGGCCAGGCGGTGTCAAACCACGCCGTCGGGCGGCGTGACGCCATCGGCACACCATCGTTGCAATCCCCATGGAGCCTGGCCGCTGCGCGGCCAGACGGTGTCAAACCACGCCGTCGGGCGGCGTGACGCCATCGGAACACCATCGTTGCAATCCCCATGGAGCCTGGCCGCTCCGCGGCCAGGCGGTGTCAAACCATGCCGTCGGCGCTCGTGACGGGATCGTGGCATCGCCGTTGGTGGGGTCGCGCGCTCCACTACAGTCAGCCCGTGCGCATGCGACTCGTTGCACCGCTCCTGCTCGCGCTGATCGCCGCCGGCTGCATGGGCGGCAGCGGATCGGCCTCCACCGTCGGATCGGGCGGCACATCGGCCGTGCCCGCGGCGCAGACGCTGCCCGCCTCCGGTACCGCCAAGCTGCCCGACGGCAAGGTCTACACGGTCGCCGCGCCCGGCCAGACGCTCCGGCTCGACAACCTCACCCTGCGCATCATCGCGCTGCAGTGGCGCAGCTCGGTACCCGGCGCGATCGCACTCCCCGGGACGAAGCTCTACGCCGTGTTCCGCGTCCGCCTCGACAACGCGAGCGCAACCCAGCCGGGCACCGTCGCGCCGACGCAGATCTGGCTGCGCAACACGCTCAACCACACCTTCCTCGCATCGGGCACCGCGAAGGTGGCCAACCAGCTGATCGGAAAGACGCTCGCCCCCGGCGAGGCGCTCACCGGGACGCTGGTGTTCCCGGTGCCCGGAAAGCAGCAGGGCGGCCTGCTCGTCTACCGCTTCGGCGACACCCCCGCGAAGGCCACCCACGTGGGCATCGCCCGCTTCTCCTGATGTCGCTCGACGAGTACCGCCGCAAGCGGCGGCCGGGCAGGACGCCCGAGCCGGCCGGGGACGCGGAGGCGTCGGACGCCGACGGCCGGCCGGTGTTCGTGATCCAGCGCCACGACGCGCGCCGGCTGCACTACGACCTGCGGCTGGAGATGCACGGCGTCCTCGCCAGCTGGGCGCTGCCGAAGGGCCTCCCGCTGGAGCCGGGTGAGCGCTACCTCGCGGTCCACACCGAGGATCATCCGATGAAGTACGCCACGTTCGCCGGCATCATCCCGAAGGGCGAGTACGGCGCCGGCACGATGGAGATCTGGGATCACGGGGTCTACGAGCTGGTCGAGGAGAAGCGGGACGGCGGCCTCACCGTGCGCCTGGACGGCGACCGGGTGCACGGCCTGTGGACGCTCGTCCCCGCCCGTCTCGGCGGCGACGAGAAGAACTGGCTGGTGATCAAGAAGCATGACCCCGGGGCGCCGCAGGAACGGTCGGAGCGGGCGCCCTACGCGCCCATGCTGGCAACGCAGTCCCACCGGCTGCCGACCCGTGGCGAGTGGACGTACGAGGTCAAGTGGGACGGATACCGCGTGATCGCCAGGCTCGAGGGCGGCGACGCGACCCTGACCAGCCGCCGTGGGGTCGACATGGGCGGCAGGTTTCCGATGCTCGCCCGGGCCCTCCCCCACGCCCTGCGCACCTCCGACTGCGTCGTCGACGGCGAGCTCTGCATGCTGGACGACCGCGGCCGCCCCAGCTTCTCGCTGATGCAGCGCGGCGAGGGCTCGCCCGCCTACTACGTGTTCGACCTGCTCGAGCTAGAGCGCCGCCCACTGGTCGGGCTGCCCCTCGAGCAGCGGCGCGAGCAGCTCGAGTCACTGCTGATCGAGGGCAACCCGCTGGTGCGCCTCTCCCGCAGCTTCGACGACGGGCCGGCGCTGCTCGACGCCGTGGTCGCGCAGGACATGGAGGGGGTGATCGCCAAGCGCCGCGGCTCCACGTACCGGCCGGGGAGGCGCACGGGCGACTGGGTGAAGGTGAAGACGCGACAGGACGGCGAGTTCCTCATCCTCGGCTGGACGCCCGGCCGGGGAGCGCGCGAGGCGCTCGGCTCGCTCGTGCTCGGCGAGCGCGGCGACGAGGGCATCACCTGGGCGGGCAACGTCGGCAGCGGCCTGGACGAGCGCTCGATCGCCGACCTGCTGCGCCGGATGGAGGCGCTGCGGGTCGACACGCCGCCCATCTCGCCGCTGCCGAAGATGCCGAAGACGCCGGTGCGGCGCGTGAAGTGGATCGAGCCGCGACTCTGCGCCCGGGTCGCCTATGCCGAGCGCACCCGCGACGGCCGGCTGCGCGCGCCCGTCTTCCTCGGCCTGGCCGAGGAGGACGCACGCCCGCAGGTGCCCTCCTCATCGCGCGTGACGCTGAGCAACCCGGGCAAGGTCTTCTTCCCCGACGAGGGCATCACCAAGGCCGACCTGTTCGAGTACTACATGGCCGTTGCCGACGTGGTGGTGCCGCACATGCGGGACCGGCCGTTCACCATGCTCCGCTACCCGGACGGCATCGAGGGCAAGAGCTTCTTCCAGAAAGACGCCCCCGATCACCTGCCGGAATGGGTGCGCACCTTCACCGACGAGGACATCCGCTACATCCTCGTGAACGACGCCGACACCCTTGCCTGGGTGGTCAACATGGGCTGCATCGATCTGCACCCATGGCTGGCCCGCTGCGACCGGCCCGAGCGGCCAGACCTGGTCATGTTCGACCTCGACCCGGCCGACGGGGTGCCGTTCTCG
>DASQYY010000049.1:0-3157 GCA_035638975.1 Gaiellales bacterium | reverse complement strand
GTCGGCCGGCGCTGCGACTCGCTGCACCAGGCCACGCTCCTCCAGGCGGTCGACGATCCCGGTCACGTTCGACGCGTCGCAGCACAGCTTCCGGGCCAGCGACCGCATCGGCACCGGCTGTCCCGGCTCCAGCAGCCGCAGCACGTGCGCCTGCATCGGGGACAGCTCGAACTCGGCGGCCACCTGCGGTACGCGCCCACGCTGGGACACGAACAGCCGGAACAGGAGGCCCCACGCTTCGCTGGCATCGTTGCTCATGCGATCATAATAGTCGCAAAGCGCGATATTTGAAAACCTCAAAGGTCTAGGTACACTGCAAACCATGGACACTTACCTGTTGATTCCGCTGGAGGACACGGTCGTCTTCCCGAACATGAACATCACCCTCCCCATCGACGTGGGCGACGAGCAGCAGGTGCTGCTGGTGCCGACCCACGAGGGCGAGTACGCCAAGGTCGGCGTTGTCGCCCAGGTGGAGGAGAAGGCGCGTCTGCCGCGCGGCGTCACCGCCGTCTCGCTGACCGCGCTGCATCGCGCGGTGCTCGGCGCCGCGCACGCCGATCCGCAGGGCCGTTTGCGGGTGCAGGCAGAACGCCATGACGACGAGGCTCCCGCCCCGGTCAAGACCCGGGAGCTGGAGCAGGAGTACCGCGCGGTGGTCGAGGAGCGCCTCGAGCTGCGCGGCGATGACGGCCGCGTCACCGCCTTCCTCCGGTCGATCACGGGTGCCGCCGCGCTGGCCGACACCGCGGGCTACTCGCCCGAGCTGTCGTTCGAGCAGAAGGTGCGCCTGCTCGAGGAGCTGGACGTGGTGGAGCGGCTCAAGCTCGCCCTCGAGCTCCAGCGCGAGTCGCTGGCGCAGGCGCAGGTGCGCCAGCGCATCCGCGACGACGTCGAGTCCGGGGCCAACAAGCAGCAGCGGGAGTACTTCCTGCGCAAGCAGATGGAGTCGATCCGCAAGGAGCTCGGTGAGGACGACGAGTCGGTGATCGACGAGTACCGCACCAAGATCGAGGAGGCGGGCATGCCGGAGGCCGTGCGCGAGCACGCCGACCGGGAGCTGGCGCGCCTCGAGCGGATGGGCGATCAGTCCGGCGAGGCGTCGATGATCCGGTCCTACCTGGACTGGCTGATCGCCGTGCCGTGGGGCAAGCGGAGCGAGGAGCGCCTCGATCCCGTCCACGCCCGTGAGGTGCTGGACGCCGACCACGCCGGCCTCGAGGACGTCAAGGAGCGCATCACCGAGTACCTGGCCGTGCGCAAGCTGCGGCAGGACCGCGGCATCAGCGAGGACAAGCGCTCCGGCGCCATCCTCACGCTGATCGGTCCTCCCGGCACGGGCAAGACCTCGATCGGCGAGTCGATCGCCCGTGCGACGGGGCGTGAGTTCGTGCGCATGTCGCTGGGCGGCGTCCGCGACGAGGCCGAGATCCGGGGCCACCGGCGGACGTACATCGGCGCACTGCCGGGCCGCCTGGTGCGCGCCCTGCGGGACGCGGGCACGATGAACCCGGTGATCATGCTGGACGAGGTCGACAAGGTCGGCGCCGACTGGCGCGGCGACCCGTCGTCGGCCCTGCTCGAGGTGCTCGACCCGGCGCAGAACCACTCGTTCCGCGACCACTACCTGGACGTGGAGCTCGACCTGTCCGAGGTGCTGTTCATCGCCACGGCCAACGTGGCGGACTCGATCCCGGGCCCGCTGCTCGACCGCATGGAGGTGATCCGCTTCGACGGGTACACCACCGACGAGAAGGTGGCGATCGCGCGTGGCTACCTGTGGCCGCGGCAGCGCGAGCGCAACGGCCTGCTCGAGGACGAGGTGAACGTCTCGGATGACGTGCTGAAGGCCATCGTCACGGAGTACACCCGCGAGGCCGGCGTCCGCCAGCTCGAGCGCGAGCTCGGCACGGTGCTGCGCAAGACCGCGACGCAGATCGCGTCCGGCACGGCGCAGCCGCCGGTGGAGGTCACGGCCGACCAGGCACGCTCCGCGCTCGGCAAGCAGCGCTTCTTCCAGGAGGCTGCGATCCGAACGGCGGTGCCAGGAGTGGCAACGGGACTGGCGGTGACCGGAACGGGCGGCGATGTGCTGTTCGTCGAGGCGACGTCCGTCGCGGGCGGCTCCGGGCTGGAGCTGACCGGCCAGCTGGGCGACGTGATGAAGGAGTCGGCGCGGATCGCGCTGTCCTATGTCCGTGGGCACACCGCGGAGCTGGGCATCGATCCGTCCGCCTTCGAGGACACGGGCTTCCACGTCCACGTCCCGGCCGGAGCCATCCCCAAGGACGGCCCCAGCGCCGGCATCACGATGGTCACCGCGCTGGCATCGCTGCTGACGGAGCGCAAGGTCAAGCACACCGTCGGCATGACCGGTGAGGTCACGCTGCAGGGGCGGGTGCTGCCGATCGGCGGGCTCAAGCAGAAGGTGCTGGCCGCCCACGCGGCGGGCCTGACCGACGTGATCATCCCTGAGCGAAATCGCGCGGATCTCGAGGATGTGCCCGAGGACGTCCGCGAGAGCATGAGCTTCCACCCGGTGATGACGGTGGACGAGGTGCTCGCGCTGGCGCTCGAGCCGGCCGCCGACCGCGGCCTGGCCATCTAGCTCACAGGCGTCCGCTGCGGGTGGTCACCGCCCGCAGCGGACGCTCGCACGCGTCACGCCGGCGCGCGCATGTCGCACGGTGACCCCGACCTCGGCGCCCTCCGGCGCCTCCACCACCCACTCCAGGCGCGTCCGCTCGGTGCTCGGCTCGTTGCCGACGCCCCACCCGAGCATGCTGGTCGACACGGGCCTGCCCCCCGGGTGGCCGGCCTCGACGTGGGCCTCACCCGCCGCCAGGCGGGCGCCCTCCGGCAGCTCGAGATCGACCTCCATCGGCCGCACGGCCTTGCGGTCGAGCGCCTTCTGCGACACGTTGGCCGGCAGCCAGCCGGTGTTCTGGACGACCAGGCGGATGCGGTGGGCACCGTTGCCGACGGGCTCGCTCGTCAGCGACCGCACCTCCAGGCGGGGAGTCACGAGGGCGAGGAACACCGCCCAGTCGGAATGGGGCGCAACCTCCGCCTCCAGCCGCCCGAGCGGCACGTTGCCAAGCGCGTACATCTCGTCCCAGCCGCCAATCTCGACCGGGCCGAGCTGCGGGTGGTCACC
>DASQYY010000048.1:0-20621 GCA_035638975.1 Gaiellales bacterium | reverse complement strand
TCGCTCGAGCCTGCGCAGGGTCTCGGCCGAGCCCTCGGTGCCGAGGATGGCGTCGCACAGCTCGCCGCTCAGCCGTTCCGCCACCGAGGTGAGGGCCAGAAACTCGCGGTCCTCGTCCGGCAGCGGCCGCACGAACTCCTCCCGCAGCACCTCCTGGACGACCCGCTCGGGAACATCGCTGAGACCGATCTCCTCGCCGGCGACGCCGTGCAGCTGCGTTGCCAGCATCATCACCTGCAGCCCGAGCGGCCAGCCGCCGCTGCTGCGCACCACGGTTTCGACCTGCTCGGCGGGGACGGTGAGGCCGCCGGCCTCGAACAGCGCCCGCCCTTCTGAGGCGGACATGCTGAGGTCGTCGGCGCCGAGGCGCATCACGGAGCGAGAGCGGATCAGCCGCGCGACCGACCCGTCCAGCTCCTCCCGTGAGGAGAGCACGAGCTGGCTGCCGTCCGGCAGCTCGCGGGCGATCCGTTCCACCATCGCCAGGGCCCCGGGCCCGGTCAGATGGTGGGCGTCGTCGAGCACGAGCACCTGGGAGCGCGCGCCGTCGCGCGCCAGGAACGCCTCGACTCCCGCGCGCCGCCCCCGGCGCGGCATCCCGGCTGCGCCGGCCAGCGCTGCCGCGATCGCGCCGCTGAGCGCGTCGGGATCGTTGTGCTCGGGGCCCACGGTGGCCCATGCGAACGGCCGCGGATCCGATGCATCCCACTGCTGCAGCAGCGTCGTCTTGCCGTACCCCGCGGGTGCGCGGAGCACGACCACCGCCGCGGGCGTTCGCGCCAGCGACAGCAGCAGCGCGCGGCGGGGGACCGCCGCGTCGGCTGCGCCGGGCACGCGCGCCTCACGCAGCACCACCACGGATGCGACCACGTCGCCCTCCTGGGAGTGCACCGGCGATGCGGTGACGGCCAGCGGCGCGCCCCCGGCCGCGGGCCGCACCTGGATATCGGTGGCCGTTCCCGACAGCGACCCGCGGACGGCGTCGCGCACCTGACCGGCCGCCCAGCCGGGCACGAGCTCCTCGAACCGGGGCTCGGCGCCTCGCCTCGACGCGCCCTCGTTCCACCGGTCGCGGGCGTGCAGCACACGCAGGCTGGAGTCGACGATGAACAGCGATTCGTCCCCGACCGGCGGCTGGGACGGTGCGGGCGGGCGCGAACGGGCTTCCGCCGCGCTCAACGCCGTGGTTTCGGCGGAGGACACCATCAGATCGTTTCACCCGGCGTCGCCCGCGCCATCCGGAATTTGCTGCAGATCCTGCCTGTCCTGGCACCACCGCAGATGTGGTGGTACCACCACCTCCCTTCGCCTGCGTTTGACCGCGCGAGGCGACATCGCGACGGGAAATTGACCGCCTGATAGAGTCGGTCGTAGCGACGAGGAGGGGCTGAACCGTATGTCGGGAGGCGTGCTGCCACGTGCGCAGGTGTGGTTGCTGGCGGCTGTCGCAGCCGCGGCTGCCGCGGCCACCGTGTTCACGGCCTGGGCGGCGTCGCAGAGCACGATCCTGCAAAACCCGCAGCTGCAGGAGGCGTGGCGGCCGGCGTTCGTCGCGACCTACGCGGCCGCGGGCCTCTATCTCTGGCAGCTGCATCCAGCGTCGCAGGCGGGACGCCGGATCGCGGGGCTCGCACTGCTCTACGCGGCCACATCCTTGAACGCCTTCAGCGCGCCCTGGCTGTTCGCCGCCGGACGCGTCGCGGTGGCGCTGTTCGTCGCCGGCATGGTCTACGTCTTTCTCGCCTATCCCGCCGATCGCCTGGCGGCGCGCGACCGCGTTTCGGTTGCGGTGCTGGCGGTCACGCTCACCGGCGTATGGGCGCTGACCCTGCTCTGCAGCCGCACGTTTCCGCCGAGCGGCGCACTGAGCGCGTGCCGGGAGCCGTGCCCCGAGAACCCCGCCCGCGTCGTCGACTCGGAGGCGCTGGGCGACGTCGGGCGGATCGGCGTGACGGTGGTCACCGCCCTCCTGCTCCTGCTGCTCGTCGTGGGGCTGCTGCGGAAGCTCCGTTCTCCCGGCCCATACCGGCGCTACCTGTTCGGGCCGCCGCTGGCCGCGGTGATCGGGCTGGCCGTCGCGTATACGAGCTACACGACGCTCGTGGCGCGCGGCCTGGGGCATCCCTGGCCGCTCGCGCTCGCCACCGTGCTGTGCGGGATCGCGGTGCCGGTCGGGCTGGTCGGCGGCCAGCTTTGGGCGGTGCACAACGCCACCGAACGGCTGCGGCGAATGGTGCTCGACCTGTCGCCCTCGCAGGTGACGCAGGCCACGCTGCAGACCACCCTGCGGACGACGCTCGAGGATCCGTCGCTGCGGTTCTGGTCATGGAACCGGTCGCGGTCGGCCTTTCTGGACCCGTCCGGCGAGGCGCTCGACAGCTCGAGCCGACCGGCGTCGGCCGTGACCGTGGTCGAGCCCGACGGCCGTCCCCCCGCGGCCCTCACCCACGATCCGATGCTGCAGGATCTCGCTCCCGTGCCCGACGCGTTGGTCGCCACCGCCGTGACGCTGCTCGACGATGCGTCGCTGCGGGAGGAGCTCCGCGGCGCGCGCCAGCGTCTGGCAGCCACCTCGCACGCCGAGCGGATTCGCCTCGAGCGGGATCTGCATGACGGCATCCAGCCGCGGCTGACGACGCTCGGCGTGCAGCTGGCCGAGGCGCGCGGAATGGCCCAGTCCCCGGAGCTGAAAGCGCTGCTGGCCGATGCCGAGCAGAGCGTGGCTGGCCTGGCCGCCGATGTCCGCTCACTGGCCCACGACCTCTACCCGCCCGGGCTGCACGAGGAGGGGCTGCCGGTAGCGCTGCAGGAGGCGGCAGGGCGATCGGGGGCGACGGTCGCCGACGGCGGGATCGGCGCCCTCACCCCGGCGGTCGAGGAGGCCCTGTACTACGCGACCCTCGAGGCGATCCAGAACTCGCTGCAGCACGGCGGCGACGGCGCCGCGATCACGGTGAGCCTGCGGCGGGACGAGGGCGATGCCGTCGTCCAGGTCACGGACGACGGCGCCGGGTTCGACATGGCGTCGGCACGGTCGGGCCTCGGCACCATCAACATGCGCGACCGAATAGGTGCGGTCGGCGGGCAGGCCGATGTCGTGTCACACCCCGGCGAAGGCACGACGGTCACGCTGCGGGTGCCGCTCATGGGTGCGGCGGTGGACGGCACCGCTCGCCAGCGGACGGTCGGGCTGCTGCTCGCGGCCGCCGAGCGCCACCGCGCGGCCGCCGGCGTCCACCGGCGGGCGGCCGAGTACTGGGAATCGCGCGGCGATGGTGTCCGTGTGACCCTGGAGCGGGCAGCGGCTGCGGCGGCGCTCGCCCGTGCGCGCGACGCGCGCTCCGCCGCTCGGGCCCTCGCTCGCGCTGTCGACGCCGGGGTGGACGGCGATGGCACGATGCCCGTACCGTGAGGGGACGCGCCCGCGTGCGACCGGCATCGCGGGCTGATCGTTGGCGACGAGGAGACATGGTTTTGGGTGAGCGGCGAGACGGCCATACGCGTGGTGCTGGGAGAGGACAGCTACCTGGCCCGGGAGGGCATCGCCCGCGCGCTCGAGCGGGCGGACGGCGTGGACCTGGTCGGGATCTGCGAGGACCTCCCCTCCCTGCGGGCGACCGTCGAGTCTGAGCTGCCCGACGTCGTGCTGACGGACATCCGCATGCCGCCGACGAAGACCGACGAGGGGCTGCAGATCGCCTCGGAGCTGCGCGCCACGCACCCCGACATCGGCGTCGTCATCCTCAGCCAGCACGCGGAGGTGCTCTATGCCATGGATCTGTTCGAGGAGGGCGTCGAGCGCCGCGGCTACCTGCTCAAGGATCAGGTGAAGGACGGCGAGGAGCTGAGCCGGGCGCTGAAGACCGTGGCGGCCGGCGGCTCGTATGTGGACGCCTCCGTGATCGGGCCGCTGATCGTTCGCGGCTACCAGTCGCACTGGCTGCTCGAGCACCTCACGTCGCGGGAGCTCGACATCCTGCGCCTCGTCGCTGAGGGCCACAGCAACGCCGGCATCGCCGCGATCACCGGAATCACGGTGCGCGGGGTGGAACGCCACGTCAACGGGATCTTCGCGAAGCTGGGCCTGTCCGAGGACGCGGACGTGAACCGGCGGGTGAAGGCGGCGATCATGTACCTCAGCTCGCCGCCGACCGGCTGAGCGCCGCACGGCCGTCCACATCATCCCCTTGGGAGGACGCGGCCCGGTCTGCCCCACCGGGAAGCTCCGGCCGAACCGCTGGATGCTTCCCCGAAAGGACGACTGTGATGGCAACCGACTACGACACCCGAGGGCAGCCGTCCGGCGGCCCCTCCGAGTACGTCGACCCCGGCAACGGCTGGGTCACCTTCGCAATGACCGTCGTGATGATGATCGGGGCGCTCAACATCATCGAGGGCGTCGTCGCCCTCAGCGACTCGAAGTTCTATGCGAAGCACGCGGTGTTCGTGTTCGGCAACCTGCACACGTGGGGCTGGATCATGCTGCTGCTCGGCATCCTGCAGTTCACGGCCGGATACGTGCTGTACGCGGGGAGCCAGTGGGCGCGGTGGTTCATCGCGGCGACGTGCGCGGTGAACGGCATCGGCCAGCTGATGTTCGTGCAGGCGTACCCGTTCTGGTGCCTGACGCTGTTCGCGATCGACGTGCTCGTCATCTACGCGGTGTCGCGGTACGGGAGCCGGGCCGCCGCTGCGAACCGGTAGGCCCGCGGTGGTCGCTGCCGATTCCGATCCGCGCGCGCGCCGCAAGCAGGGGGCCGACGGCGCCCACGGGCACGCGGCTCCCCGGCTCGCGCTCGCGTGCTGCCTGCTGCTGGCGCTGATCGCGCTCCTGATCCTCGCGCCCGAGTCACGCCGGGCGGAATCGGTGGAGGTGATCGTGGCCGGCGCCGCCATCATGGCTGCGATCGCGAGCGCAGGGGTTTCCCGGCCTGTCTCGATGTCGGCTTCCGGGGTTGCGGTGATCGGCGTCGCCTGCGCCGTCATCGCGCTGCTGGTGCATGCCTCCCATGCCGTGACGGGCAACCTGTTCGTGATGACGGTGCTCGCCCTGGCGATTCCGGTGGCGGTGATCGTCGGCCTCCGCCACGAGCGCACGGTCACGGTGCAGTCGGTGTTCGGCGCGATCGCCGTGTACCTCGACGTCGGCCTGCTGTTCGCGCTCCTGGTCAGCATCGCCGCCCGCACGTCGGACGGTCCCTACTTCGCGCAGGTGGCGGGGGATGGCTCGATGAGCGAGCGCGTCTACTTCAGCTACGTCACGCTGGCCACGCTTGGCTACGGCGATCTGACGCCGGTCACCGCCATGGGGCGGCTGCTGTCTGTGACCGAGTCGATCATCGGCAGCCTGTACCTCGTGACCGCCGTCTCGCTCGTCGTGTCCCGCGTCGGCATGCCGCGGATGCGGATCCCTGCGGACGGCGACGACGAGGGCTGACGGCGGTCGTCACACGGCGTTCGCCTGCACGTCGTCGACCGGGACGGCCGCCTCGTCATGCGGGCTGCGGTTGAGCAGATATGCGGCGATGCTCCCGGCCAGGCCGACCAGCGCGCCGCCCGCGAGCAGCCGGTTGCGCCGTGTGTGATCCGGCGGGCTGACCGCCTTGCGTGCCTGCTCGCCGGCGCGGGTCAGCTGGGTGCGAACGCGCCGGTCGCCGACGGCGCGGCTCGGCCCGATCCGGTAGCTGCGGATCAGGGCCCGTTGTGCGTGGTGGGCGGCCCTCCGCTGGTACTTGCGGGAGCGGCTCGTGCGAAGCGTGCCGGCGGTGCCGGCACCGGCCTGCGCGACCGCCGCCATCCGGGCGACGGTGGCCGGGCGTGCGACGCGCGCGACCTTGCGGAACCGGTACGCGGTGTCGAGGGCGGTGGCAAGGCCGACCAGCGTGTCGGCGTCTCTGCTGAATGGGGTCCTGCGGCTCATGGGGCGGCTCCTCGGTGGGGTTGGCGAGGCCTCGGGGCGCCCTGGATCCGCCGGCGCGCCTGTCGGCCACGATCGGGATGAAGCCACATCCCGGCCGCCCGCACCTCATCCAAACCGGGGGAAGGCGAGATCCGTCGATGGTGCATGCTTGGCGGGTGGACGGAACCTCTCATGTCGGCGCTCCGCGGCTGACGCCCGCGGGCTCGCTGGGCGTCACCTGGCTCGGCCACAGCAGCGTGGTGATCGAGCTGGACGGCGTCGTGCTCGTGACCGACCCGGTGCTTCGCAACCGCGTGCTGCTGCTGCGTCGCGCCGCGGCGGCGCCCGACCTGCCGGCGCACGTCGACGCGGTGCTGATCTCGCACGTGCACTACGACCACCTCGACCGCCCCTCGCTGCGCCTGTTCCGCCCGGGCGTCGCCATCGTGGTGCCTCGCGGCGCCCGCACCTGGTTGCCGCGCGGGCGCTTCGATCCGGTGGTGGAGATCGGTGAGGGCGGGCGCACCTCCGTGGGATCGGTCGTGGTGCAGGCGGTGCCGGCGGTGCATCCCGTGCGGCGCCGCCGGCGCGACATTCCCGCCCTCGGGTACGTGCTGCATGGATCCCAGCACGTGTACTTCGCGGGCGACACCGACCTCTTCGACGGCATGCGCGACCTCGGCGAGGGGCTGGACGGCGCGCTGCTCCCGATCAGCGGCTGGGGACGCCACGTACCGGCGGGGCACCTGACACCGGAGCGGGCAGCCGTCGCGCTGGAGATGCTGCGGCCGCGCTGGGCCATCCCGGTGCACTGGGGAACCTATGCCGGCCCCGGCGGGCGCCACGTGCTGCTCGACCCGGGCCGGGCCGCGCGCGAGTTCGCCGCCCTCGCCGCCGAGCGGACGCCGGGCGTCGACATCCTGGTGCCCGAGCCCGGTGCGGAGGTGCGGATCGCGCCGCGCGAACCGGTACCCCCCTCCTGATCGGCGGCTCGTCCCATCGGGGGGACGCGCACCGGACGGTCGCGGCTGACGATCCCTGGGTGTCCCGGCGGCGCCCGGGCTGACCCAGGAGGAATCGACCATGACCAAGGACACGACTACCCCACCTCAGTCTGCGCACCGGGTCGCCGTGCCGACGCTGATCGTCCTTGGGCTGATCTGCGTCATGGTCTCCACCGTCAGCGCATGGCTGCAGGACACCGTGCTCGACTCGGGCACGTGGGCCGACGAGAGCGGCCAGCTGCTCCGCAGCGACAACGTGCGACAGCTCGTCGCCTCCTACGCGGTCGACCAGGCCGTCGCCAGCTCGGACGCGCAGGCGCGGATCGCGGCCGGCCTGCCGCCGGCGCTGCAACCGTTGGCGGGCCCAGCCACCGCGGCCCTCTCGAACGCCGCTGTGCAGGCGACGGACCGCGCCCTGCAGCTGCCCCAGCTGCAGTCGGCCTGGGTGTCGGCCAATCGCCAGGCGCATGGCAAGCTGGTCGACTTCCTGGAGGGGCACACGAGCCGGCTCACGTCGAGCAATGGGACCGTGCAGCTGAACCTGAACAACGTGATCGGGGATGTCGCACAGCGCCTGGGCGCGAGCCAGGATGCGGTCGCGCGGGCACAGGGGCTGCCCGCCGTGACGGTGATCCGGTCCGACCAGCTGAGCACCGTGCAGCAGAGCGTCAAGGTGCTGCACGTGCTGTCGGTGTGGCCGCTCTTCATCGGGATCGGGCTGCTCGCCCTGGCCACGTACCTGGCGCACGGCCGGCGGCGGCAGGCGCTGCGGTCGGCGTCGATCGGGCTGCTGCTGGTGGGCGTGGCGCTGCTGGTGATCCAGCGGGTGGCCGGCGAGCTCGTGGTCAACGACCTCGTCAAGGTCGACGCGGTGCGGCCGGCTGCGAGTGACGCGTGGAGCATCTACACGCAGCTGCTGGTCGAGTCGGCCTGGGCCGGGATCGCCATCGGGCTGCTCGGGTTCGTCGGCACCCTGCTGGCCGGGCCGGCGCCGTACGCGGTGCGGCTGCGCCATCGGCTGGCGCCGACGATGCGCGAGCATCCGCTGTGGCCGCACGCGGCGCTGGCGCTGGCGGGGATGATCGTGCTGCTGATCGGGCCGACCGGGACGCCGCGGCGAGGCATCGGCATCGTGCTCGTCGTCGTGCTCGCCTTCGCCGGGCTCGAGGTGTGGCGCCGCCAGGCGGTCGACGAGCTCGAGCCGGCGCCGGCCGTGGAGGACGGCGCGGGCGATGAGACGACCGCGGTCGCGCCTCCCGACCGGCTCGCCCGGCTGGCCGCGCTGCACGCCGACGGCACCATCTCGGACGCCGAGTTCGAGGCGGCGAGGGGCCGACTGCAGGATTCGTAGCGAGCGGTGAGGCGGTGGGTTGAGTCGGTCAGTCCGACGCGACCGCGACCGGCTCCGCCGCTGCTCGCGGCGCCGAGCCCGCGAGCTGCGCTCTCCACCCCCGCAGCACGCCGTTCACCGACGCCGCCCCGATGACCGGCTGGGAAGGCTCGGCCAGGCCGTCGGGGAACAGCATGAACGGCCGTGTCTGGGATCCGCCCAGCCCGCCGTGGAACGAGATCAGTTCCTCGAACGCACAGCCCTCGTCCATGTCCGGGTCGTAGAAGCTGTTCACCATGATGTCGGCCACGTGCTCGAACCCGTCCGTGCGCTTGAGATGCGCCGCCGCGTTCGGTGTGAACGAGCCCAGCGGGTCGTTGCCCTCGATCCGGCCCTCGTCGAGGTAGTTCGTGCCGTCGGCGCCCAGCACGACCGCGCCCCGCGCCGCCGACCTGACCATCACGAAGCCGATGTGCGGATGCCCGGCCAGCGCAGGGATCAGCTCCGGATGCCGCTGCTCGATCTCCTCGAGGGTCAGCCGGCGCTTCTCCGACATCAGGTAGACCAGCCCGAGGTTGCCCGATGCCAGCACGACCGCGTCACGGTCTCCGACCGTGCCCTTCGGCTTCTTGGCCGCCTTCGCGCCACCGCCGGTCGCCTCCGCCATGGCCAGTCCGGCCATGGCGTTCTGCTCGTCGCCGCCCGCGATCCCGGCGACCGATCCGCCTCCCATCGAACGCTCGACCAACTGCTCCAGCGTGTAGCCGTTGCGCTGCTTGAACGTCGCGCCCTGCGTCTGGCCGTGGTCAGACAGCACGACCACGTGGTAGGGCCGCGCCGCCCGCCGGCTGGCCCGCTCGATCCGCCCGATCCGCTGGTCGAGCCGCCGCAGCGCCTCCAGCGTGTCGGCGCGCTCGAGCCCGGAGTGGTGCGCCACCTCGTCATAGCTCGAGAAGGTGGCGTAGATGCACGGCCGGCCGATCATCATGTCGGTCACCACCGAGTGGACGATCAGGTCGCGCACCGCGGTCGTCATCGTCGCCCGGATGAACGGATACGCCCCGCCTCGGTGCCCGCGCGGCAGCACCCCGCGCCGCACCGCTTGGCGGTTCGCGACAACCTCGCGGATCACCTCCGCCCCGAACAGCGAAAGGATGCGCGTGGCGTTGATGCCGTTCGCGAAGAACGAGCGGTACCCCGGGTTCGCGCCCCGCTCCTGCGACAGCTTGCTGACGGTGAGGATCGCCTGATCGGCGCCGCCGGAAAGCAGGTTGCCCCGGCTCGACCCGCCGTCCGCCAACAGCGGCGATGTCAGGTGCCGGCGCTCGATCTCCTCGCAGTCCGCGGGCGCCGAGCAGGTCATGATCCGGCCGCTCTCCTTCTCAACCCAGCGGAAGGCCGGGATGTCCTCGTTCGACCCGAGCAGGATGCCCGCCTGGCTGGCGCCCGTCTGCGACGAGAGGTCGGTCTCCCATTCGACCAGGTGGAACCGGCCGGAGGCGAGCCAGGAGGCCATGTTCGGCGCGCTGCCGTCTCGCATGGCGCGGCGGAGGACGGGCAGCCCCAGCCCGTCGATCTCCACGTAGACCACGCCCGGCTGGTCGGTCCGCACGTGGTCGGGCGAGCGGCGGCCGATGCGCCGCGCGACCCGAAGCGACTGCTCCTCCTCGTTGTCGATGCCCAGCACGATGCCGATGACGAGCGCCACGGCGGTTGCGACGAGGGCGGCGAGCAGCGCGGCCCACCATGACCCCACCGTCATCCGGTCGGAGCCGAGGATCGCGGCCGCCGCCTTCAGCATCGCGGCGTCGAGCACCAGCGTGACCAGGAATCCCGTCAAGAGCGGGAACGGCAGCGGCAGCGCCGCGATCATCGGCGGGACAACCGTGTTGAAGACGGCGATGAGCGCCGCAGCCGCGAGCGCTGCGGCGAAGTTCTTGACGCTGATGTCGGGGAGGATCGCGGCGCTGAGCAGGAGGGCAAGGGCGGTAACGACCCAGACGGCGATCAGCCGCCAGGCCGTGCCCGGCCCGTGGCGCATGACGGATCTGACCGGTGGAATCTCCATCCCGGCAGCTAACCGCGGCGGCGCTGCGCACGGATCATCCCGTTCGCATCATCCGGCCGTCGGCGGCTGTGCGCATCATGGCGGTGGTTTTGGAGACCCGACCGGGTGGCCCGGCGAGCCGGCGCCCGAGACGAGGAGGAAGCATGGCAATCGGACCGGTGCAGCTGCTGGTGCTGGGATTCGAGAAGCCCGAGTTCTCGGGCGAGATCGTCGCGGAGCTTCAGCGCCTCCGCGATTCGGACATGGTGCGCGTGATCGACGCGCTCGCGGTGCACAAGGACGCCGACGGTGACATCACCACGCTGCAGATGTCGAACCTGACGCTGGACGAGCAGATCGAGCTGGGCGCGAAGATCGGCGCGCTGGTCGGCCTCGGGGCTCTCGGTGACACCGAGGAGGCGCTGGAGGTGGCGAAGACCGGCGCCGAGGTGGCGGCCGAGGAGGGCGTCCACGTCTTCAACGAGGACGAGGTCTGGGACGTGCTCGAGGAGATCCCGCCGGAGACGGCCGCCGCGCTGATCCTGCTCGAGCATCACTGGGCGGTGCCGCTGCGCGACGCGATCGCGAGGGCGAACGGCTTCCGCATCAGCGACGGGTTCATCAGCCCCTTCGACCTGGTCGCGATCGGCATGCTGTCCGCGGCCGAGGCCAGGGATCTGGCGCTCGCCGGCGGGGGCGAGTGAGGCACGTGCGAGACGTGTTCGCGACCCGGCGGGTGATCCGCCGAGCGAACCTGCTGCCGCAACGGCGAGGGGTGCGGCCGCGGTACGCGCAGCTCGCCGGGCGAACGTTAACGACGACGGGAGGAGCCATCGGTGGCTGAGCTGATCGCCATTGGGTACGACGACGAGACGACGGCCATCGCGGCCGCACAGGAGGCGGAGCGCCTCGCGCATGACCTGATCATCCAGCCCGACGCGATCGCTGCGATCGTTCGCAAGCAGGACGGCAACTACAAGGTGATCACGAACCACCACGCGGTCGGCGCCGGCGCGACGTGGGGGATGTTCTGGGGCCTGCTGTTCGGCCTGCTGTTCTTCATCCCAGTGTTCGGGATGGCGCTCGGCGCCGGCCTGGGCGCGCTGATGGGCAAGATCGAGAAGTCCGGCATCGACCAGGAGTTCCAGGACCAGGTGCGCGGCATGCTGCAGCCGGGGACCTCGGCGCTGTTCCTCGTGGTCGAGAAGATGACGCCGGACAAGGCGGTCGCCGCGATGAGCAAGTACGGCGGCACGGTGCTGAAGACCTCGCTGTCGGCGGACACCGAGGCCGCGCTGCAGGAAGCGCTGCACGGCGAGGGCGTCACCGCATGACGGCGAGCTCCTCGAACCGCGTGCGCGTCACCGGCTGGGTGGTCGCCGCCAGCGTGCTCCTGATCGTCGTCGGCGGGATCAACGTCATCAACGGCTACACGGCGCTCGAGCACAGCTCCTACTACGGGTCTCGCCTGGTCTACAACAACCTGACCTTCTGGGGCTGGGTGTTCATCATCTACGGCGGGGCGCAGGTCCTCGCCGGCGTGCTGGCGTGGACCGGCCGTGCAATCGGCAACCTGATCGGCATCGTGCTTGCGGCCGCGGCGTCGATGCTGTGGTTCTTCATGGTCTGGTCGGAGCCCTGGGCCGCGCTGGTCGGCGTGGGGCTGAACCTGGCCGTCCTGATCGCGCTGACAGCCGGCGCCGAGCGCGACTTCGACTGAGCGACCCGGTCGGGTGGGCGGGGGCCCGCCCACCCGACCGGGCGTTCACAGCTCCGTCTGCACCTCGATCGTTCCTGCCGCCGCGGCCTCCTGCAGCGCCGCGTAGTCCGCCGCGTTGCGCTCCGCGTACGCCGTCGCATACGCCTGCATCGCATCGTCGAACGCGGCGCTCTTGCCCAGGTAGGCGGCGATCGCCACCGCATCGCCCGACCTGGCGTGCGCGCGGGCGAGCGTCCATCCGCACGCGCGGGCGTACGCCTCCAGCCCGTGGGGCTGGATCGTCTCGAGGTCGGCGGAAGCCTTCCAGTCCCATAGCTGGCGGAAGTAGAAGTCACGCTGCCGGCCGTCGAAGGTCACCTCCATGCGCACCCAGCCGAGGAAGATGTCGCTGGCCGCCTGCATCATCCGCTGCCCCTCGACCACCCGCTGGCCGTGGTTCGCGAACGGGCTGGCCCCGAGATAGGGCTCGAGCACCGACGCCCCGGCTTCCTTCGCCTGCAGGAACAACGGGTCGGCGTCGTCGCGGCCGAGCAGCAGCATGATGAAACAGCGGGTGCCGACGCTGCCGACGCCCACCACCTTGCGGGCGATGTCGACCCACCGGAAGGTCTCGAGCAGGTGCCGGCGCTCGCCCTGCAGGGTGTGGCGGTATGCCCGAAAAGCCCGGTGCAGCTCGGCCTCGACCTGCTCGACCGGGATGGACGACGTCTCGGTCAGGTCGGCCAGCCGCACGATCAGCGGAGGATCGGAGACGATGCGGCGGTCGCCTGCCTGGCCGCTCGTCAGCTTTCCGAGCGCCTTCATGCTGTCCTTGGTCAGGGCCTTCGCGCTCGCCTTCGCGAGGCGGGTCTCCAGCTGCTGCGTGCGCCGTGTCCCGGACGCGCGCAGCTGGGTGCGCAGGTCGTCGACGTCCAGGCGCGCGTACCAGATGTCCAGGTTGCCCATCGCGGCGAACTCGCGCATCGCCTCTCGGTATGCGCGCGCAACGATCCCCACGCAGGCGGTGCGGCCGGCGGGGTCGAGGCCGCGGTGACGCCCCGCGATCTCAACGCTCGCCGCGAGGCGCTTCACGTCCCACTCGAACGGCCCCGGCAGCGTCTCGTCGAAGTCGTTCAGGTCGAACACCAGGCGGCGCTCCGGGGAGGCGAACCCGCCGAAGTTGGCGAGGTGCGCGTCGCCGCACAGCTGCACCCGCAGCTCGGTGCGGGGGTCGCCGGCGAGGTCGTGGGCCATGACGGCGGCGGCGCCGCGGTAGAAGGCGAACTCGGACGTGAGCATCCGGCCGTACCGGATCGGCACCAGCTCGGGCACCCGCGTGGCCTCCTGCCCTCGCAGGATCGCCACCGCATCGCGTGTGCCCGCACGTAGCTCTGCGTGGCTCGTGCGCGGGCACCTGCGGCGCGCGGCGCGCCCGCGTTCGGCGCGTTCGGCCACGCTCGGATGCTCGACCCGGGCGATCGGGTCGAAGTCCGGCCGTGCTTTCTCGGTCTGGGCCACGCCTGCCTCCGTCCTTCGGAACCGCTGCAGTGTCGTGGCGCCGAGCGGGTCGGGCGTCCCCCGGACGGGATGAACCGCCAGGCAGTTCATCCCCTTGGCGCGAGGGATCGCGAGCCGAGGAAGGACAGCCTCCGAAGCATGATCGGAGTCGAACGATGATCCTCGAGGGTGGCAGCGGAGCCGCGGTCGTCGCGCTTCGCTACCGCCCGGGCTGGCTGCTCTGCGCGGCGATGCTGCTCGTCGTCTGCGGGGTCAACGGCTTCATCCACGGCATCACGGCGCTGCACGATCCCGCGTTCTTCGGCCCCGAGACGATCTATCACAACCTCACCTTCTGGGGGTGGTTCTTCGTCGCCTGGGGCACCGCCGAGGTGGCTGTCGGCTACTTCGTCGCACGCGGGCGCCGCGAGGCGATCATGGCGGCGACGGCGCTTGCCGGCGTTGCCATGATCGCCTGGTTCTGCATGATCTTCGCCGCACCGGAGTCGGCGCTGATCGGCATCGCGATCAACGGCTCGATCGTCTGGTCGCTCACCGCCGCCGGCGGCTTCGAGCCGGCCTGATCATCCGCTTGGCAGTACGAGCCGCCGGGCGGCCGCGATCACCATTCGTTCCGAGATGACGGGACTGGAGGACTGACAGGATGCGAGTGGTCGTCGCCCTGGGAGGGAACGCGCTGCTCCGCCGCGGCCAGGAGCTCTCGGCCGAGAACCAGCGCGCGAACGTGCGCACGGCGTGCGCCGCGCTGGCCCCCGTGGCCGCGGAGCACGAGCTTGTCATCTCTCATGGCAACGGTCCTCAGGTCGGCCTGCTCGCCCTGCAGGGCGCCGCCTACCAGAAGGTCGAGACCTACCCGCTCGACGTGCTCGACGCACAGACCGAGGGGATGATCGGCTACATGATCGAACAGGAGCTGGGCAACGAGCTCCCGGCCAGGCGGCACCTCGCCACCCTGCTGACGATGATCGAGGTCGACCCGAATGACCCCGCCTTCGGTCGACCGACGAAACCGATCGGGCCGATCTACAGCGCCGCGGAGGCCGCGAAGCTCGAGTCCGAGCGCGGCTGGTCGTTCCGACCGGACGGCGACGCGATGCGGCGCGTCGTGCCCTCGCCCCTGCCCCGCCGCATCTTCGGCGTCGGCGCGATTGAGCTGCTGCTCGACGCGGGCTACGTCGTGATCTGCGCAGGCGGCGGCGGCATCCCCACCGTCTATCGCGATGAGCCGGCTCCGGCCGGAAGGCGGCTGGCCGGGGTCGAGGCGGTGATCGACAAGGACATGGCGAGCGCCCTGCTCGCCGCCGACATCCGCGCCGATGCACTGATCATCGCCACGGACGTCGACGGGGTCTACCGGGACTGGGGCACGCCGCAGCAGCAGCTGATCCGCAAGGGCACGCCGGCGCAGCTGTCCGCGAGCGAGTTCGCCGCGGGCTCGATGGGCCCCAAGGTGCAGGCGGCATGCAGGTTCGTGGAGCAGACCGGCGGATTCGCGGCCATCGGCACGCTCGCCGCGGTCGAGCACCTGCTCGACCGCTCGGCCGGCACCATCGTGTATCCGGACCCCGCCGCCGTGATGCGCGGCCGGGCGAGGTGAGGGCGGACGTGCCGCCCTCACGTGTTCATCCCATGCGGATGACGGCGGCGGTTGCGTTCTGGTGGAGGCTTGCCGCATGAGCTCGCCATCCAAGCAGTACAAGGACGATTCCCTCGGAACGGGGTTCTGGCTCGCGCTCGCAGGCGGTGTCGGGCTCGTGTGCGTGGGCGGCGTCTTGATCGTGCTGCTGGTCGGGTGGGCCTGGTACAGCTGGGGGCTGCTGGCAGCCCTCGTCCTGATCGGCGCCATCGGCATCGGCGCTGCGTACATCGCAGATCGCCGGGCAACGAGGGGAGCTCGCTGATGCGGCCGCTCAGCCGATCATGGCCGTCTCTGTCCTCCTCGAGAAGGGAACGCGTATGACCCTCCTGTCGCTTGGCGAGTTTCTTTGGTCGCTGCTGGTCATCTTCTTCATGGTCATCTACTTTATGATGCTGTTCCAGGTGATCGTGGATGTCTTCCGGCGCCACGACGCCTCGGGCGGCAAGAAGGCGCTCTGGCTGATCTTCCTGTTCGTCGCGCCGTTCATCGGCCTGATCGCGTACATGATCACGAACTCAGAGGGCATGGCACAGCGCTCCGTGAGCGAGGCCGACGCATACGCTCGCGCGCGGGTCGGCCGCTCCTCGACGGAGCAGATCCAGGAGGCGAAGCAGCTCCTCGACAGCGGTGCGATCACCAACGAGGAGTACCAGCAGCTGAAGGCCCAGGCGCTGACCTAGGCCTCCACGGCGAGGCGGGACGGCGGCTGGGAGGACGGGCGTGAGCAGGCGGCTTGCCGCGCTCCTCGCCCTCCTCGCAGCCGCCGTCGCGCTCGTCGCCGCGGTGCTGGCGCTGATCACCGACCCGCTGTCGGTGGTGATCGCCACGGTGTTTCTCCTGATCGGCATCGGTGCCGGGTGGACCGCGCTCACCCACCGCGGGCCCAGGCGCACCGTGGCCCTGGTTGCGCTCGTGGCCGCCATGGCGGGCGGGCTGGCCGCCATCCTGCTGCGGGGTGCACGTGAGGCGGTTGTGCTCGCCGTTGCCCTGCTCGTATACGGTGCGGCGGCACGGCGCGCCACCCGGCCGGATGCCTCGTCCCGGCCCCCGGGCAGGCGGCCACGCACTGCCGGCGCCGTGCTGCTGGTCAATCCCCGCTCCGGGGATGGCCGGGCGGGTCGGGCGAACCTCACCGAGGAGGCCCGCGCGCGGGGGATCAGGGCGATCGAGCTGCAGGCGGGCCAGGATCTGCGGGCGCTGGCCGAGGAGGCCGCGGAGACGGCCCGGGTTATCGGCATGGCGGGCGGGGACGGCTCCCAGGCGCTGGTGGCCGAGGTGGCGATGCGCCACGAGCTGCCATATGTGTGCATCCCGGCCGGCACTCGGAACCACTTCGCGCTCGATCTCGGCCTCGACCCGTCCGACCTGGTGGGGTGCCTCGAGGCCTTCGACGCCGACCAGGCGGTGCACCGCGTCATCGACCTGGCGATGGTGGCGACCGCGTGTTCGTCAACAACGTGTCGCTGGGCGCCTACGCCGAGTCGGTCGCGATCGAGGGCTACCGCGAGGCGAAGCTGCGGACGATGGCCAGGGCCGCACCTGACACGTTGGCGCTCGACGCGGCGCCGTTCGACCTCAGGTTCGTTGGTCCCGACGGTGGCGAACACCCACCCGTCCAGCTTCTTCTGGTCTCGAACAACCCCTACCGGTTCGACCAGGCCGGGCGGATCGGGTCGCGGCCCAGGCTCGACACGGGCACGTTGGGGATCGTGGCGGTGAGCATCCGAAACGGCGCCGAGGCGTCGCAGCTGCTGGCGCTCGAGGCCGCCGGGCGGCTCAAGGACTTCAGCGGCTGGTCGGAGTGGACGGCGGCATCGTTCACCGTCGAGTCCTCGTCCCAGATCAGGGCCGGGGTGGATGGTGAGTCGCTCGGGTTCGATCCGCCGCTGGTGATGCGGTCGGTGCCCGGCGCGATCACCCTGATGGTGCCCCCGGGGGAGCGTCCGCCGGCCGTCTACGGGCTTCCGACGGCCTCGTCGGTGGCGACGCTGGCGCGCCTCGCTCGCACCTGAGGCAGCCGCCGATCATCCGATTGGGAGGAGACGCGCCGCGCGGCCGGCCGGGAGACTCCCGTCGTCGGCGAGAAGGAGAAGCACATGTCCAGTCACCGGACGATCAACGAGCGGGTCAGGCTGCGGGACGTCAACGGCTCCTGGATCACCTTTGCGGTCACCATGCTGTCGATGGTCGGCCTGTTCAACATCATCGAGGGCATCGTCGCGCTCCAGAACTCGAAGTTCTTCTCCGCCAATGCCGAGTACGCGATCGGAAACCTCCGCACGTGGGGCTGGATCTCCCTCGCGGTCGGGATCCTGCAGGTGCTGACTGCCGTCGGCCTGGTGTACGGGAACCAGGCGGCGCGCTGGGTGGGCGTGATCCTGGCCGGCCTGAACGGCATCGCCCAGCTCGTCTCCGTGCAGTCCTACCCGCTGTGGTCGATCGCCGCCTTCGCGCTCGACATCCTGGTCATCTACGCGCTGACCGCATACGGCGACCCGGACGAGCTCGAGCGCGGCTGAGGTCAGCTGACACCGGCATGCGGCGCGGGCCGGGGCAGCCCGCCGCCCACCGCGAGCAGGTCCTCCGGGTGAACCCACTCGTCGGCGAGCACGATCGCGCCCCCGCGCCCGGCGGCGTTCCGCAATGGGACGGCCCAAAGGTGCTCGATGAGGATGATCGCGGCGCGGACGCCCGGCGGGATGCGTTCGCTGACATCCCAGGTGGAGCCCTCGTCGTCGGGTGCCAGGCCGTCGATCGCGTCACGGGCTCGGACGTGCTCGCTCGCCGACCGCAGCCCGATCAGCGACGCGACCAGCTCCCCTGCCGTTTCACCGTCCTCTCCCCACATCAGCCGCGAGTCGACGATCTCCAGGTGCCCGCCGTCGTCTGGCTTGTAAACGACCAGCATGTCGACCAGCCGTATCAGGCCCCGGGCGACGAGTGCCATCAGCTCGGGGAAGATCTGGCCGGCCAGGCGCTCCTGCTCGAACTCGAGCACCAGCATCTGCACGGGCCCGATATCCGTCGCAGGTTGCGCCGTGGCCGGCCGGGCGTTCATCAGGTGCCGAGCAACGCCTTCTTCTGAGCCGTGAACTCCTCGTCGGTGAGGATGCCCTGCTCGTGCAGCTCACCGAGCTGCTTCAGCTGCTCGATAGTGTTCGGGCTCATCCCGCCGGCTGCCGGCGGTGGAGGCGGCGGGGGTGCGGCCATCGGGGCCTGCTGCATCTGCGCCTGCTGAGCCTGCGATTGCTGGAGCTGCGCGTTCTGGTACTGCAGATCCTCGATCTGCTGGTCGCGATAGGCGTCGGCCTCCCGGCCCTGTTGCATCTTCTTCCCGGCCATGTAGCCGGCGCCTCCGACCATCGCCGCTCGCATCAGCGGCCGTCGCCGTCGCATCATCGTGCCGTCCTTTGTGGTCGACGTGGGGCGGGCACCCCGCCCGCAGAATCGGTCAGATCGTCTCCCCGCAAGCCGCCTCTGACCTCGTCCATATGGGGTGAAGCGGGCGTGGCTCAGTGGCTGAACGCTGCCTTCAGCAGCACGATCAGGAGCCCCAGGCCGACCGTGACGGCGACCACCCACACGCGTCCGGCTCCGTCCAGACGCTCCAGCCGCGAGTAGCGGATGCCGGCGACGGTGAGCGTTGCCACACCGGCCGCGAACGCCAGGCCGACCGCGGTGTGCTCCTGCAGCACCCCCATGGCTCCCAGGGTCAGGCAGAGCATCGAGGGAACGGCCGACAACAGGATGCCGACCTGCGCGCGGGCCACCCGCTTGATGTCCGCTCGGGAGATCGGCCGGCTGGTGCTGAGGCTCTCTCCGAGCAGGTGTGCGTGCACGTGCGCGAGCCACAGCGCGAACGTGCTGCTGCCGACGATCAGCTCGAGCTCCAGTGGATGGCTCTCCGTCGCGAAGGCCGCGGTGAGGGTTGCCATCACCACCACGGTTCCGTAGACCGTGCTGGCAACGTCTCCCTCGATTGCCAGGGCGATGCGGGTGGCGGTGTGCGCGGGTGCTCGGCGCTTGCCTGGCTCGGCCTCGTCCACCGGGCGATCGTCGCCCCGCGCATGTGCCGGGGACTCACGCCAACCGGACGAAGCGGCCGGTTCACGCTCACGGGATGACGCCTGGGGCCGGCGCTGCCGGGAGAGTCGCCGGGATGTTTCGACCCGTACACGAGGAGGAGGTGACGGCGTGCTGAGGGCGCTGCTCGTCCGCTGGGTGGTGCTCGCGTTCGCGTTCGCCGTCACGGCCTGGCTGATCGACGGCATGACGATTCACGGCGGCGTGACCGCGTACCTGTGGCTGGCGCTGCTGTTCGGGGTCGTCAATGCCGTGCTCGGCACCATCGTCAGGATCTTCACGGTGCCGCTGACGATCGTCACGCTCGGCCTCTTCTCGATCGTGGTCAACGCGCTGATGCTCGAGGTCGTTGCAGCCCTGTCCAAATCCCTGTCCATCGACCACTTCTTCTGGACGGCGATCCTGGCCGCGGTCACCCTCTCGATCGTGTCGGTGATCATGGATGTGCTGACCCGCGGCCTTCGCGGCTAGATATTTGCGCGCTCAAGTATACTGGGGTGATGAACCACCCCAAGCGCATCGGCTTCCTGTCCTTCGGCCACTGGCACCCTGCCGGCGGCCTGACCAACAGCGCGGCGGAGTCGCTGCGCCAGACGGTGGAGCTGGCGGTGGCGGCGGAGCAGATCGGCATCGACGGCGCCTTCGTGCGGGTGCATCACTTCGCTCGTCAGCTGGGCTCGCCGTTTCCGCTGTTGGCGGCGATCGGGGTGAAGACCAGCCGGATCGAGATCGGTACCGGTGTGATCGACATGCGCTACGAGAACCCGCTGTACATGGCGGAGGATGCGGGGGCGGCTGACCTGCTCGCAGGTGGCCGGTTGCAGCTTGGCATCAGCCGTGGCTCGCCCGAGCATGCCTGGCGGGGGGCGGAGGCGTTCGGCTATTCGCTCGACACCGAGGACGTGCACGCAAAGACCGAGCGGTTCCGCGCCGCGATCGCGGGCGAGGGGATGGTGCCTGCCGATGCCGGTGGCCGGCCCGCGGACGCGATGCTTGCGATTCAGCCGCAGTCACCAGGATTGAGCGACCGTATCTGGTGGGGGTCGGGGACGCGCGCCTCGGCGGTGTGGACGGCGGAGCAGGGGATGAACCTGATGAGCTCGACCCTGCTCTTGGAGGACACGCAGGTGCCGTTCGACGAGCTGCAGCTCGAGCAGATCCAGCTGTTCCGCGACGCATGGGCGCAGGCCGGGCACGAGCGCGAGCCGCGCGTGTCGGTCAGCCGCAGCGTCATCCCGATCACGTCCGACCTCGACCGCCGGCTGTTCGGCGGTGACGAGAATGCAGATCAGGTCGGCTGGCTGGACGGGGCGTTGGCTCGGTTCGGCCGCACGTACAACGGCGAGCCCGACCAGATCGCCGAGGAGCTGGCGCAGGACAAGGCGGTGCAGGCGGCCGACAC
>DASQYY010000047.1:0-5780 GCA_035638975.1 Gaiellales bacterium | reverse complement strand
CGTTGGTCACGTACACGCTCGCCGGCTGATAGGTGATCGCCGCACCCGACATGTTGTTGGCCAGCTCGGCTGCGGCGGCCGAGGTGGCGGCCGACCAGCCGCTTGGAAGGGTGGCGGCTCCGGCCAGCGCACCGGCGTCAGCCGCGTTCTGCACCGCGCGCTTCTGCTGGTACCACACGCCGACGTCGATCGCGAGGGCGCACATGCCGAGCAGCGCGAACATGAAGAGGGTGATCAGGACGAGGGTCTGGCCGTTCTGTGAGGTGCGGGAGCCGGTGTCGTTCATGGCTCGAGCGTCCGTGCGAACGGGGCATCACGAAATCCCCCGGAAGGGTGTTCAGGAGGACTCGGCGGGGGCGAACAGCACGAGCAGCTCGAGCCGCTCGGTGATCGTGTGGAAGCGGTGCTCGACGCCCTTGCCGACGAAGATCACGGAGCCCTGCTGGACCGGCCGCGTCTCGCCCGCGACGTCGATCTCGGCCCGGCCGGCGACGACGTAGTACACCTCGTCCTCGGCGTGCGGAGTCTGCGGATCGGTGGCGCCGGGCTCGAGCACGTAGAGGCCGGCGCTCATCGAGTCGACGCGGAGGAACTCCTCGTAAAGGCGGCCGGCGGCGGCGCGGCGGGCCTCGACGTCGGCGATCTCGAAGGCGTCCATGGCCGCGACTCTACCGGCTCTCCGCGGCTTCCGGCAGGGCGGCACGGGCTCAGAGCCCGACTCGGCCAGCGCGACGGTTCCGCCACAGATCCGTGACCGGGCGTACAGCCTTCTGTGACGGCGATCTGGCTCAACCAGGCCGGTCCCGCCCGGGACGGGCTCAGAGCCCGACTCGGCCCGCGCGGAGAATCGGCACGGATTCGTGAGGGTTCGCGACGAGATGGTGACGCGCGCCCGGGGGCTCAGAACACCGGCGTCTCGCGGTACACGCCCCACACGGCGCGCAGCGCGTCGCAGATCTCGCCCTCGCTCGCGTAGGCACGCGCGCAGTCGACCAGGTGCGGCATCACGTTCTCCTCACCCTCCGCCGCCCGCTGCAGCGCCGCGAGCGCCCGGTCGACGTCGGCCTGGCTGCGCTCGCCGCGCACCGCCTTCAACCGTGCCACCTGCCGCTGCTCGACCTCGAACGGGATGTGCAGGAGCTCGAGCGGCTCCTCGTCGCCCTCGGTGTGCGCGTTCACCCCGACGATCGACCGCTGCCCCGACTCCACCTCCTGCTGGAACCGGTAGCTCGCCTCCGCGATCTCGCGCTGGAAGAAGTTCTCGTTCAGCGCCGCCACCACGCCGCCCAGCCGCTCGATCCGGTCGAAGTACTCGTACGCCTGCCGCTCCAGCTCGTCGGTCAGCGACTCCACCAGCCACGATCCGCCCAGCGGGTCGGCGGCATGCACGACGCCCGTCTCGTGCGCGATCACCTGCTGCGTCCGCAGCGCGAGGCGCGCCGCCCCCTCCGTGGGCAGCGCCAGCGCCTCGTCGTAGCTGTTCGTGTGCAGCGACTGCGTGCCGCCGAGCACCGCCGCCAGCGCCTCGATCGCCGTGCGGACGATGTTCACCTGCGGCTGCTGTGCCGTCAGCGACACGCCCGCCGTCTGGGTGTGGAAGCGCATCAGCAGCGCGCGGTCGGTCGTCGCCCCGTAGCGCTGGCGCAGCTCCCGCGCCCAGATCCGGCGCGCTGCGCGGTACTTCGCGATCTCCTCGAAGAAGTCGATGTGCGCGTTGAAGAAGAACGACAGCCGGGGCGCGAACTCGTCCACGTCGAGCCCCCGCTCGATCGAACGCTCGACGTACGCGAACCCGTCCGCCAGCGTGAACGCGAGCTCCTGCGCCGCGGTCGCGCCCGCCTCACGGATGTGATACCCGGAGATCGAGACCGGGTGCCAGCGCGGCATCGTGCGCGTGCACCACTCGATCATGTCGATCATCAGACGCATCGACGGCTCGGGCGGGAAGATCCACTCCTTCTGCGCGATGTACTCCTTGAGGATGTCGGCCTGGATCGTGCCGCCCAGCCGCTCCGCCGCCACCCCCTGCCGCTCCGCGACGCAGACGTACTGCGCGAGCACGATCGCGGCCGGCGCGTTGACCGTCATCGACGTCGTCACACGGTCGAGTGGGATGCCCCGGAACAGGTCCTCCATGTCGGCCAGCGTGTCGACCGCCACGCCCTCGCGCCCCACCTCGCCCAGCGAGCGCGCATGATCGGAGTCGTAGCCCATCAGCGTCGGCATGTCGAACGCGGTCGACAGGCCCGTCTGGCCGTGCTCCAGCAGGTAACGGAATCGCCGGTTCGTCTCATCTGCGGTGCCGAACCCGGCGAACTGCCGCATCGTCCACAGCTTCCCGCGGTACATCGTCTCGTAGACCCCGCGGGTGAACGGGTAGCGGCCCGGATCGCCGAGGTCACGCTCGTAGTCGATGGGCGTCGTCTCCGGCGTGTACAGCGGCCGCAGGGGGACACCGGAGATCGTCGAGGGCTCCGGCTGCGGCTCGTCAGTCGGGTCGGGCAGGCCGGCGGTCGCCATGCCGGGCAGCGTACACCCGGTGTGGGCCGTCACCCCTCCGCGATCGAGGCGCCCGGACGCCACAGCACATCGCCGCGTCCGTCGTCGTTGTGCACCCGCGCGAGGATGAACAGCAGGTCGCTGAGGCGGTTCAGGTAGGCGAGCGTGTGCGGGTTGACCGGCTGCTCGGCCGCGAGCGCGACGGCATGGCGCTCGGCGCCGCGGCAGACCGTGCGGGCCAGGTGCAGGGCGGCCGACTGCGGCGTGCCGCCGGAGAGGACGAAGCTGGTCAGCGGCGCAAGCCCCTCGCTGTAGCGGTCGCAGGCGGCCTCGAGCGCCGTCACATGCGCCTCGGTGATGCGAAGCCGCGACTTGCCCTTGCCGCGCACCGTCTCGATCGGCACCGACAGGTCGGCGCCCACGTCGAACAGGTCGTTCTGCACCGTCCGCAGGAGCTCGCCCACGTCCGGGCGCAGCCCGGCCGCGATGGCGACGCCGATCGCCGCCCCCGTCTCGTCGACCATGCCGTACGCCCAGATCCGAGGCGACGCCTTGGAGACGCGCTCGCCGTCGCCGAGGGAGGTCTGGCCGGCGTCGCCGGCACGGGTATAGATGCGATCGAGGCGGACGATGGCGACAGGGTATCGGAAGGGCCGTCGGGGTCAGGCTCCAGCGTGACCCCGGTTTGCGGATCAGGCCAAGCGCACGACGACCGCGCGCCGGCTTCGCCACGGTTGACCGCGCAAGCGCTAGGTTGAGGGTGATGTCTCCGCGGGCCCGCACCACGCTCGTCATCGCGGTCATCGCCCAGGCGGCGGTCTCGATCGTGCAGTTCGGCCTGCCCGCGATCGGCATGGAGATCAGAGACCAGTTCGGGCTCGGCCCGGCCGGGTTCGGTGCCGTGTTTGCCGCCGTCGGCCTCGGCTCGGCGGTCGCGCTGATCCCGACCGGCATGCTGGTCGATCGGTTCGGCGCACGCCCCGTGCTGGTCGGCGGTGCGGTGATCAACCTGGTCGCCTACCTGTCCGCCTCCCTGGCCGGCAGCGCCGCGCTCTTTTCGGCGGCAATCTTCGTCGCCGGCATGGGCTCGGCTGCCGTCCCGGTGGCCGGCATGAGCAGCCTGCTGCGGGAGTTCCCGCCCGAGAAGCGCGGCATCGCGCTCGGCTGGCGGCAGCTCGCCGTGCCGCTGGGCGGCACGATCGGGGCCGCGGCGCTGCCGGTGCTGGCCGGTGCCGGCGGCGTGCGGCTGGCCCTCTCGGTCACGGCGGTGCTGACCGCGTCCACAGCGGCGGTGTTCGCGAAGCTTTCGACGGCCGGTGGCGGCGAGGCCCGGAGCCTGCGCCTGGACGGAGCACTCACGGCGCCCGGCATGCGGCCGCTGCTGGTCGTGGGCCTCTGCTACGTGTACGCGCTCGGCGCCGCGCTTACCTACATCGTCCCGGCGGCCCAGGGCGATGGCCTGGGCCGCGCGGAGGCGGGCGCGCTGTTCGTCGTGCTCAACCTCTCGGCGGCCGCCTCACGGCTGGTCTGGGGCCGGATCGCCGACCGCGACGGAGGCACCCGCCGCGTGCGCACGCTGATCGAGATCGGCACGCTGGCCGCAGCCGCCGGCCTGGTGATGCCCGTGGCGCTGCACCTCGGGGTGGTGACGGCGGTGTTCGCGACAATCGCGCTCGCCTTCGGCTGCTTTGGATTCAACGGCGTGCTGTACGTCACCGCCGGCGAGCTGGTCGGCCCCGAGCGGGCGGGCAGGGCGGTCGGCATCGCATCCACGATGGTGTTCGGCGCCGGGTCGCTGGCATCGCCGATCTCGGGGCTGGTCGCCGAGAGCGCCGGCTACGACGCGATGTGGATCACGGCGGCGGTCGTGTCGGCCGCCGGTGCCCTGGTCGCCCGCCAGTCGCTGGCCGGGCGTCCGCTGGTCGCCCGCCGGGCGGCAGGTGCCACGGCCAGATAGGCACCGGGGGCTAGGTCAGCGCCGGCTGCAGGTCGATGTCGTCCGCGGGCACCGGACGGCCGAGCAGGTAGCCCTGCCCCAGCCGGCAGCCCTGGGTGATCAGGAAGTCCAGCTGCTCCTGGGTCTCGATGCCCTCGGCCAGCGGCTGCACCCCCAGGCTGTGCGCGAGCTGGATGATCGCGGTCACGATCGCCGCGGATCCACGGTCACGCGGCAGGTCGGCGACGAATGACCGGTCGATCTTGAGGGTGGACACCGGCAGGTCGCGCAGCCGTCCCAGCGACGAGTGCCCGGTGCCGAAGTCGTCGATCGCCAGGCGGATACCGTGCTTGCGCAGCAGCCGCACGGTCGACGCGGCGCGTGCCGGCTGCACCATCGCCGTCGACTCCGTCACCTCGATCATCATCCGGTCGGGCTCGATCCCGGCACGCTGCGCCGAGTCGAGCAGCGTCTCGATCATCCCCGGGCTCCACAGCCCGGGCGGCAGGTTGAACGTCACGATCATGTCGGCGCCGCGGTCGGCCCACCGGCGGGCCTGGCGACAGGCGCCGTCGATCACCTCGCGAGTGATCGGCTCGATCAGGCCTGACCGCTCGGCCAGCGGGATGAAGGCCTCCGGCAACACCAGCTCGCCTCGCGGATCACGCCAGCGCACGAGCGCCTCGACCCCCACCAGCCGCCTGCTGTCCAGCTCCACGATCGGCTGGTAGTGGAGCTCGAACTCGTGCCGCTCGACGGCGCGCCGCATCTCGCGCAGCATCTCCAGCCGGCCGCGCGCGTGCTCCGGCTCGGCCGATACGTCCCGCTCGAGCCGCCCCTTGCCGATGTACATCGCGGTGTCGGCGTTCCGAAGCAGCTGCTCCCGGTCGGTGGCGTCGATCGGGTAGATGCTGACGCCGATGCTGAGGCCCACGTGCACCTCGGTCCCGGCCACCCGGAACGGCGTCTCGAGCACGCTTCGCACCTTCTGCTCGATCGAGGCGACGACCTCGAGCGCACGCGGTTGGATGCCACCGCCGTCGATCTCGAGGTCCGGCACCAGCACCAGGAACTCGTCACCGCCCTGGCGGGCCACGATGTCGGTCGCGCGGGTGACGGACGTGAGCCGCTCACCGAAGTCGCGTAGCAGCTCGTCACCGGCCTCGTGCCCGAAGCTGTCGTTCACCAGCTTGAAGTTGTCGAGGTCGATGAAGAGCACGGCCACCGCGAGCCGGTGGCGGTCGGCCCGCGCGAGGGCCGTCTCCAGGTGCTCGTGGCACATCGTGCGGTTGGGCAGGCCGGTCAGCTGGTCGTGGTAGGCGAGGTGAGCGATCTGCTCGGCGTT
>DASQYY010000046.1:0-21360 GCA_035638975.1 Gaiellales bacterium | reverse complement strand
ATGGACGCTCGAGCCATGAACGACACCGGCTCCCGCACCAGCACCCAGAGTGGCCAGACCCTCGTCCTCATCACCCTCTTCATGCTCTCGCTGCTTGGCATGTGCGCCTTCGCGATCGACGTCGGCACCTGGTACCAGCAGAAGCGCGCGGTGCAGAACGCCGCCGACGCCGGCGCGCTCGCGGGCGCGGCCGCCCTGCCCACCGGATGGTCGGCGGCAACCTCAGCCGCGGGCGCCGAGTTCGCCAAGAACATCGCCGGTGCGAGCCTCTCCTACCAGCCGGCCAGCGTCTACGTGACCAACGACAGCATCCGCATCACGGCCAGCAAGCCGGCGCAGTCGTTCTTCGCGAAGGCGCTCACGTCCAAGTCGGTGACCACAACGGTGTCTGCCACGGCGACATTCGTGAACTCCGGCGGCGGCGCGGTGCCGTGGGGCGTCCTCAAGCAGACCTACACCCCCGGCACGACGTATCCCATCTACGTCGACCAGCAGGGCCCGAACAACGGCGCGCTGCGCCTCACCGCCTGGGACACCGGGAGCAGCACGTGCTCGGCGAGCACCGTCAACGGCCTCGGGGGCGCGAGCCTGTATGCGGCCGAGGTCGGTGGTGGCGTGACCGTCTGCCCGATCAAGGTCAACGACGTGATCGCAACCAAGACCGGTCAGAACAGCGGCCCGACGACGCATGCCATGACCGATCGCTGCGGGGGTGCCGCCCTCCAGCCAGCCAGCTCGATCGTCTCCTTCACCGCCAACGGCACGCCGACCCTCGTCAAGCCGGCCAGCTGCCAGCTCGTGCTGCTGCCGGTGGTGGTCGACGCCGACACCGGCAACCCGGTCTGGCCATCGCAGGGCAACGGCCAGGTGCGCGTCGTCGGCTTCTCCTGGTGGGTCGTCTCGGCGGTGGTGAACAACGGCAAGGAGGTCGACGCGGTCTACGTCGGCGACGCCCCGATCTCCGTCAGCTCGCAGGGGAACACCCTCCCGGGCGCCTACACCGCGCAGCTGACCGGGTAGCCCCGCTGCACCCGGGCCCAGCGGCCGCTGGGTAGACTCGCAGGCGATATGAGCAGCCGCCGGATACGGGTTGTCGTCGCCAAGCCTGGCCTGGACGGGCACGACCGCGGCGCCAAGATCATCGCCCGCACGCTGCGCGACGCCGGCATGGAGGTGATCTACACGGGCCTGCACCAGACGCCCGAGCAGATCGTCGAGACGGCGATCCAGGAGGACGCGGACGCGGTCGGGATCTCGATCCTCTCCGGCGCCCACATGACGCTCGTCCCTCGCATCCTCGAGCTGCTCAAGCAGCAGGGCGCCGAGGACGTCCTGGTCGTCGTCGGCGGCACCATCCCGGCGGACGACATCGAGGAGCTCAAGCGCCAGGGCGTGGCCGAGGTCTACACGCCCGGCGCGCCGACCGCCGAGATCGTCGAGTTCCTCCAGTCGAGGCTGGCGAGCTGATCTAGTGCCGGGGCTTCGCATCACGGCTGAAGGTCGCGTATCGGTGATCACGGTCAACCGGCCCGAGGTGCTGAACGCGCTGAACACGGCGCTGCTGGAGGAGTTCCTGGCCACGCTTCAGGACCTGGGCAGCGATCCGGGGGTGGGCGTCATCATCGTCACAGGAGCCGGCGACCGCTCCTTCATCGCCGGTGCCGACATCAAGGAGATGGACGGCAAGACGCCGCTGGAGGCGCGCGCATACTCGGAGCTGGGGCAGGAGATCGCCCACAAGCTGGAGACGATGCGCAAGCCGACGATCGCCGCGGTCAACGGATACGCCCTCGGCGGCGGCTGCGAGATCGCGCTCGCATGCGATGTCCGGCTCGCGTCCGAGAACGCCCGCTTCGGCCAGCCCGAGATCAACCTCGGCATCATTCCCGGCTGGGGCGGCACGCAGCGGCTGGCCCGAGCCACGAACATCGGCTACGCGAAGGAGCTGATCCTGACCGGCCGCATGGTGGACGCGCCGGAGGCGCTCGAGCGCGGCCTCGTCCAGCACATCTACCCGATCGCCGAGCTGATGCCGCGGGCGATGGACATGGCGCAGCAGATGGCCTCCAAGAGCCCGGTCGCGCTGTACTACGCCAAGGAGACCACGAACCGGTCGCTGCACGGCGACATCGGCGGCAACCTCGTGCACGAGGCGGACCTCTACTCGCTCATGTTCTCCACCGACGATGCCCGCGAGGGCCTCCGCGCGTTCGTGGAGAAGCGCAACCCGACGTTCGTCGGGAAATAGCCACCACCAACGAAAGCAAGCAGGGGGAAAGGTGAACATCGCAGTCTGCGTCAAGGAGGTGCCGAGCGCGACCAGCGCGAAGCGCATCGATCCGTCGACCAACCGGCTCGACCGGTCGGGCGACAGCGAGCTGAACCCGTTCGACGTGCACGGCCTCGAGGAGGCGATCAAGCTGCGCGAGGCGGGGCACGACGTGGGCGAGATCGTCGCCCTCTGCATGGGTCGCGAGCAGGCGCAGCGGCCGCTGCAGAAGGCGCTCGCGCTCGGCGCCGACCGTGCGGTGCTGGTCACCGACGAGGCGCTCGCCGGCTCGGACATCAGCGGCACCGCCTATGCCCTCGCGCAGGCTCTGGAGAAGCAGAACGCCGAGCTCGTCATCCTCGGCCAGCAGGCCGCCGACGCCGACTGCTACGTGATGGCCGCGGCGGTCGCAGACCACCTGCGCCGGCCGCTCGTCACCCAGGTCGCCGAGCTGTCGCTCGAGGGCTCGACGCTCCGTGCCAAGCGGCAGACCGAGCACGGATACGACGTGATCGAGGCGCCGCTCCCCGCCGTGATCTCCGTCTCCGATGCGATCAACACGCCCCGCCTGCCGTCCATCAAGGCGATCATGGGCGCGAAGAAGAAGCCGACCGACGTCGTCTCGGCCGCCGACGCGGGCATCGATCCGTCCCGCGTCGGCAGCGCCGGCGCGAAGAGCGTCGTGGCGAACGTCTCGCCGCCGCCGGCCAAGGACTCGGGTCAGCGGATCGAAGACTCCGGGGGAGACTCTGCGGCCGCGATCGTGCAGTTCCTGTCCGAGAGGGGCGTGATCTAGATGGCGGGCACGATCGTCTTCGTCGACCACTTCGAGGGGTCGTTCAACCCGAATAGCCTGGGCGTGCTCGCCCGGGCGTCCCAGAGCGGTGAGGTGACCGCGTTCGTCGCCGGCTCCGGCATCGACGACAGCTGGGCGGCCGGCCTCGGCGCCTACGGCGCGAGCCGCGTGCTGGTCGCCGACGACCCGGCACTGGGGTCGCTGCCGCAGCCGCTCGTGGATGCGCTCGAGCCGCACGCGCGCGAGGCGACAGCCGTGCTGTTCGGCGCGGGCGTTGTCTCCGCGGACGCCGCGGCCGGCCTGGCGGCGAGGCTCGGCGCGGGCATCAACTGCGAGACGACCGACTTCACGATCGGGGACGGCGGCGTCACCGCGGTGCGGCCGGCGCTCGGCGACACGGTCATGGTGGAGTCGACCTTCGCCTCCTCGCCCGCTGTGATCCTGTCCCGGGCGAACGCGTTCCCCGCGGATCCGGTCGGCTCCGGCACCGCACAGGTGGAGCGGGTGCAGCCGACGGTGCAGGACTGGTCGGCGGCGGCGTCCCTGGTCGGCCGGGAGCAGGCGTCGCGGGGCGGGGTGGACATCACCGAGGCTGACGTCCTGGTGGCGTTCGGCCGCGGCATCGGCGGCCCGGAGAACATCCCGGTGATCCAGGAGCTGGCGAGCGCACTGGGCGGCGAGATCGCCGCCACGCGGGCGGTGGTGGATGCCGGGTGGACCGACTACTCGATGCAGGTGGGGCAGACCGGCAAGACGGTTTCGCCCAAGCTCTACGTCGCGTGCGGCATCTCCGGCGCGATCCAGCACAAGGTGGGGATGGCGAACTCCGGCGTGATCGTGGCGATCAACAAGGACGTGAACGCGCCCATCTTCGAGTTCGCCGACCTCGGCGTGGTGGGCGACGCGCTCACCGTCGTACCCAAGCTGACCGAGGCGCTGAAGTCGCGCTGAGCCGGCCTGGGGTGAACCAAGAGTGCCAGGCACTGTTGGTTCACCCCAGCTTGCGCCTTCTGCCACGAGCGCCGTAGACTGCGCCCCATGGCCGCGCACCGCATCCTGGTGGTCGCGAACGAGACCGTCGCCGGCCGCGAGCTGCTCGACGACCTGCGCGAGCGCGGGGCCGGGCGTGACGCCGAGGTGCTGGTCGTCGCCCCGGCGCTGAACACCCGGCTGCACCACCTGTTCGCCGACGTCGACCACGCCCGCGAGCTGGCGGAGGAGCGTCTGGCCGGGTCGATCGAGGCGCTGCGGGCCGACGGCATCGAGGCGCGTGGCGCGATCGGCGACGGCGACCCGGTGCGGGCGATCGAGGACGCGCTGTTTGAGTTCGACGCCGACGAGATCGTGATCTCGACGCACCCGCCCGAGCGCTCGAACTGGCTCGAGAAAAAGACGGTCGAGCGCGCACGCGCCAAGTTCGACGTCCCGATCACGCACGTCGTCGTCGACCTCGGGCGGGACTGGGAGACGGTGCACTAGATGATCGATCATCTAGCGTCCGGTGCGTGCGCGTCCCCGCCCTCCATACCGCCCGGCTGCTGATCCGGGAACTGACGCCCGCGGACGAAGAGTCCGTGCGCGCGGTGAACGACCGCCTCGCGCCGGGCTGGGTGGCGTGGACGGCCGAGACCTATGGGCAACTCGAGGCGCTGATGCAGCCGCCATACGGCGAGCGGGCGATCACGCTGCGGGACACGGGGGAGCTGATCGGCCTGGTCGGGCTGGTCCCCTCGTACGGCCCGTTCGACCAGATCCCCGGCCTGGGCGCCGCCACGCGGCCGGCGCGGTTCCGGCCTGAGATGGGGCTCTACTGGGGGCTGGCGCCGGCGCACCGCGGCAACGGCTACGCCACCGAGGCGGGGCGGGCGCTGATCGACCATGCCCTGGGCGAGCTCGAGCTGGCGCGCATCGTGGCCACCACCGAGCGGTCGAACACGGCGTCCCAGGCGGTGATGCGGCGCCTGGGCATGCGGGTGGAGGAGAACCCGCTGCCCGAGCCGGGCTGGTTTCAGGTGGTGGGCTGGCTGGACGCGCCGGAATCCGCGAGCTGACGGGCCGGGCCGGGCGGCTACATCTGTGTGTACTCGGGCCCGCTGCCGCCCTCGGCCGGGGTGAGCCGGCCGCCCTTCGCGGTGATCGCGCCGCACTGCACGCAGTTCGACGGAGCAAGCTTCAGCTGCACGGTGGGGCCGCCGTCGTCGCGGCCGATCTCATAGACCGCCGCCGGGCACATCGCCACCCACGACTCGGCCACCTCTCGCGGGACGTTCTCCTGCACCCGGATGTGATTCGGCTGGTCGTCCCGCGTCCTGTTGCCTGAAAGGAATATGCTGGACAGCTTGTCGAATGTCAGCTTCCCGTCCGGCGCGGGATACTCGCGCTTGCCGGGATGCGGTTCAACCGTCGCATCCGCGTCGCGGTGGAACGACCAGTTGCCCGGCGGCAGGGCGCCGCGCGAGATGTCCATCAGCCCGCCCAGCGGCCCGCCCAGCGCAAAGCCCTTGCCCAGCGCCTGGCGCATGTTCCGCACCTTGCGCAGGTCGCTCCAGATATGGCTCTGCTTGATGCGCCGGTCGTAGCCCTCCAGCGCGCCGGCGGCCGACAGGTCGGAGCCCGACTTCAGCCCCTCGTAGATCGCCTCGGCCGCGAGCATGCCCGACCGCATCGCGTAGTGGATGCCCTTCAGCTTCGGCACGTTCACGAAGCCGGCGCTGTCGCCGGTGAGCACGGCGCCCGGCATCGAGAAGCTGGATGGGAAGGCCAGAAAGCCGCCCTCGGGGATGGTCTTCGCGCCCCAGCCGATGCGCTCGCCGCCCCGCAGCATGTCGCTGATCATCGGGTGGGTCTTGAACAGCTGCAGCGAGTCGTGCACCGACAGGGTGGCGTCGCGGTAGTCGAGCCCGAGCACGAGCCCGATGGCCAGCATGTCCGGCCCCATGGGGTAGATGAAGCTGCCGCCGACCTCGCGGTCCTTGCGCGTCGTCCGGAACGGCCAGCCGAGCGTGTGGATCACGCGGTCGAGCGGTCTCGCGACGCGCCACACCTCCTTCACACCCAGGCTCCAGACCTGCGGGAACTCGCCGAACAGGCGGAAGTGCTGCATCGCGGCGCCGGCGAGATGTCCCTGTGTCCCCTCGGACAACACCGTTGCCTGGGCATGCACCTCGACGCCCGGCTCATACGATCCCGTCGGCTGGCCCTCGCGGTCGAGCCCCTTGTCGCCCGTCTTGACACCACGCACCGAGCCGTCGGCGACGAGCAGCCGCTGCGCGTCGGTCTCTGGCAGCACCATGACGCCGAGCTCCTCCGCCTGCTCGGCGAGGTGCCGGCCGAGCTGGGACAGCGAGAAGATCAGGTTGCCCTTGTTGTGAAAGGGGGGTGGCGTCGGGATCCTGATGTCGAACTGCCGCGTCATCAGGAAGACCGACTCCTTCGTCACCGGGCCGAAGCAGCCCGGCAGCGTGGCCGGGTCGGTGCCCGGGAGGAGATCGCGAAGCGCCGAAGGATTCACGACCGCCCCGGAGAGCAGGTGGGCGCCGGCCACCCGGCCCTTGTCGAGCACGGCGATGGGCGTTTCGCCGAGCCGCTCGGCGGTGGCCGGGTCGTCGTTCAGCAGCTGCTGCAGGCGGATCGCACCGGCCAGGCCCGCGGGCCCGGCGCCGACGAAGACAACGCCGACATCGATGCGCTCGTCCTCCGCGGCCTCCGGTGCCTGGACGAACTCGCCCACCTTGACCGGAGGTGGGTATGCGCTCGGGCGCCGGGCTGCCATGCGCCCGATGCTACCCGAGGTCGCCGGCGCTGCGCCGGGCTACCCGCCCCTCGCCGCGCGCCGTGGACGTGCCACCAGCTCGCCGCCGCAGTTCGGGCAGACGGCATCCATCGCGTCCGCGCAGGCCGGGCAGAAGGTGCACTCGTAGCTGCAGATCCGCGCCTCGTCGGCATACCCCAGCGGGCGCTCGCAGCGCTCGCAGGCGGTGCGCATCTCAAGGGCCATGCCACACGGTACCCTGCAGCGCCATGCACCCCGTCGACCTCAGATCCGACACCGTCACCCGCCCGACCCCGGAGATGCGGCGGGCCATGGCCGAGGCCGCCGTGGGGGACGACGTGTGGGGCGACGATCCCACCGTGATCGAGCTCGAGCGAGAGGTGGCTGCGCTGCTCGGCAAGGAGGCGGCACTCTACGTCCCCTCCGGCCACATGGGGAACCAGGTCGCCATCCGGTCGCAGACCCACCCCGGGGACGAGATCCTCGTCCACGAGCTCGCCCATGTGGTGGTGCACGAGCAGGGCGCCTGCGCGGTGCTGTCAGGCGTGCAAACGCGCATGATCTCCGGTGAGCGCGGCATGCCCGAGCCGGAGGTGCTCGAGGGCTGGCTGCGCGACCCCGCGGATGTGCACCACGCCCGCCAGACGCTTGTCTGCCTCGAGAACACCGTCGGCGAGCAGGGCGGCCTCGTGTACCCGCAGCAGCGGATCGACGCGGTCGCAGCCTTCGCGCACGAGCAGGGGATGCGCGTCCACATGGACGGCGCCCGGCTCTGGAACGCCGCCGTGGCGTCGGGTGCCGAGCCTGCGCGCATCGTGCGCGACGTGGACAGCGTCTCGGTGTGCTTCTCGAAGGGGCTCGGGGCCCCCGTCGGCTCGGCGGTCGTTGGCAGCGCCGAGCTGATCGAGACGGCGCGCCGCAATCGCAAGCTGTTCGGCGGCGGCATGCGTCAGGCGGGCGTCATCGCGGCCGGCGCGCTGCACGCCCTGCGCCATCACATCGACCGGCTGGCGGACGACCACCGCGCGGCCCGGGCGCTGGCGGAGGGGCTGGCAGGTTGCCGGCGCGTGCGCTTCGATCCCGAGCGCGTCGAGACCAACATCGTGTTCGCGGCCGTCCCCGACGGCGAGGACGCGTCAGGGCTCGTGCGCGAGATGGCGGAGGCGGGCGTCCTGTGCGCCGATCTCAACCCCCGGACGATCCGGTTCGTCACGCATCTGGATGCCGGCGACGAGGCCGTTTCGGCCGCGGTGGAGCGGTTGCGGCCGCTGCTACGATGACCGTATGAAGACCGATATCCATCCCGACTACGTCGTCGCGCGCGTGCATTGCTCGTGCGGCAACGAGTTCCTCACGCGATCCACCAAGCCCGAGCTTTCGGTTGAGATCTGCTCCGAGTGCCATCCCTTCTACACCGGCAAGCAGAAGCTGGTCGACACCGGTGGACGGGTCGAGCGCTTCCGCCGCCGCCAGGCGCGCAGCTCCTCCTAGCCCGGTCGTGTGCCGCCGACGCTCATTGCGTCTGCGCCGGATGCCGACAATGATCTCGACATGAGCGCGAACGTTGGCGGACAGGCGGTGCTCGAGGGCGTGATGATGCGCACCCCATCGTCGTGGGCTGTCGCCGTGCGGCGGCCCGACGGCGGGGTGTCGTGCATCTCGAACCCGGTCAGCAGCCCCGCGTCGCGGCGACGCTGGCTGCGGCTGCCGGTGATCCGCGGCGTCGTTGCGCTGGTCGAGTCGCTGACGATCGGGTTCCGTGCCCTCGCGATCTCCGCCAGCGTGGCATCGGCGGAGGAGGGGGAGGACGGCGCGGTCTCGGCCGAGCTGACGCGCGGGCAGCTGATCTTCGCGTTCGCGATGGCGATCGGCTTCACGGTGATCGTCTTCAAGGTGTCGCCGGCCATCCTCACGAACCTGCTGCCGATCCATTCGACCGGGGAGTTCGTGATCGTCGAGGGCCTGATCCGCGTGTCGCTGCTGATCCTGTACCTGGCCGCGATCTCGCTCATCCCCGACCTGCGGCGGGTGTTCCAGTACCACGCGGCGGAGCACAAGGCGATCAACGCCTACGAGGCCGGCGCCGAGCTGACCCCGGAGCGGGTGCAGACGTACTCGAAGATCCACGTCCGCTGCGGCACGGCGTTCCTGCTGTGGGTGATGGTGATCGCGATCTTCGTGTTCGCGCTGGTGGGAAGGCCGGCGTGGCCGATCCTGATCCTGTCGCGGGTGCTGCTGCTGCCCGTCATCGCGGGACTCGCGTACGAGCTGATCCGGTTCGGCGGCAAGCACCCCGACAACCGTGTCGTGCGCGCGCTGCTCGCCCCGGGGCTCTGGCTGCAGCGGCTGACGACCCGCGAGCCGACGCTCGACCAGGTCGAGGTGTCGATCGACGCGCTCCGCGACGTGCTGGCGGCCGAGGAGCGGTCGCAGGCCGAGCGCGGCGTCTCGCGCGTCGAGGTCATGGCGTAGATGATTGGTTCCAGGGCCACGCGCGCAACCAAGCATCTGGACCGGCCGCTGCCCTATCCTTCGGGTCTCCCGTGGAACCTCTCGTTGCAGAGATCGAGCGCAGCTTCGCCGAGATCGAGCGGCAGCTCGGCGACCCCGAGCTGATCGCCGACCAGAAGCGCTACGCCGAGGTGGCCCGCCGCCACAAGCAGCTGTCGCGCGCGCACGAGCTGGCGCAGCGATGGCGCGCGCTGACCGCGCAGCAGGAGGAAGCGTCCGAGCTGCTGTCCGACAGCGACGAGGAGATCCGAGCGCTGGCGCAGGAGCAGCTGACCGAGGCGCGTGAGGAGCTGCCGGGCCTCGAGGAGGAGATCCGCACCGAGATGCTCGAGCGCGACCCGGCGGACGACAAGGACGTGATCGTCGAGATCCGCGCCGGCACGGGCGGCGACGAGGCTGCGCTGTTCGCCGGCGACCTGTTCCAGATGCTCACCCGCTACGCGGAGCAGCGGGGCTTCAAGACCGACGTGCTGACCGTGGCCGGCGGTGACGCCGGCGGCTACAAGGAGATCACGTTCGAGATCCGCGGCGACGGTGCCTACTCCGTGTTCAAGTACGAGAGCGGGGTGCATCGGGTGCAGCGCGTGCCCGCGACCGAGTCGCAGGGCCGCATCCACACGTCGACGGCCACGGTGGCGGTGCTGCCGGAGGCGGAGGAGGTCGACGTCGACGTCAATCCGACCGACCTGCGGATCGACGTGTTTCGCTCGGGCGGGCACGGCGGCCAGTCGGTGAACACGACCGACTCCGCGGTGCGCATCACCCACCTGCCGACCGGGCTCGTGGTCACCTGCCAGGACGAGCGCTCTCAGCTGCAGAACAAGGACCGGGCGATGAAGATCCTGCGCGCACGGCTGTTCGAGGCGGAGCGCGAGCGGGCTCAGCAGGAGGCTTCCGCGGCCCGGCTCTCGCAGATCGGGACGGGCGAGCGCAGCGAGAAGATCCGCACCTACAACTATCCCCAGAACCGGGCGACCGATCACCGCGTCAACCTCGACCGGAGCCTCGAGACCGTGCTGGCCGGGAACCTGCAGCCGTTCACCGACGCCCTGGCTGCGGAGGAGCGCCGGCTGCAGCTGGCCGCGGCCGGGACGCGGGCGGCCAGCCCGGCGTGATGACGCTGGCGGAGGTGCTCCGCCGGTCGACGGAGTACCTGGAGTCCCGCGGCAGCCCGACCGCTCGCCTCGATGCGGAGCTGCTGCTCTCGCACGGCCTGTCGCTGTCGCGGCTGGAGCTGTACACGCAGTTCGACCGGCCGCTGACCGACGGCGAGCTGGCCGCGTGCCGTGAGCTCGTGCGCCGCAGGGGCGCCCGCGAGCCGGTGGCATACGTGATCGGGCACTGGGGCTTTCGCCGTCTCGACCTGGCCGTCGACTCGCGGGTGCTGGTGCCGCGGCCGGAGACGGAGCTCGTCGTCGAGCGCTGCCTGCAGCTGCTCGAGGGCACCGAGGGGCCGGAGGTGGTGGACGTGGGCACCGGATCGGGGGCGATCGCTCTAGCCCTGAAGGATGAGCGCCCGGACGTGGGCGTCACGGCCTGCGACGTGTCGGAGGATGCGCTGTTGGTGGCATCGGAAAACGCGCAGCGGCTCGGGCTCGACGTCGGCTTCGTGCGGTCTGACCTGCTCGCCTCCGTCGAGGGCGGTCCCTTCGACCTGATCGTCTCGAACCCGCCCTACGTCGCCTCCGCCGAGATCGCGGCGCTGGAGCCGGAGGTGGCCGACCACGAGCCGCGTCTGGCGACCGTCGCCGGCGAGGACGGGCTGGAGGTATACCGCCGGCTGCTGCCCCAGGCGGCCGAGCGCCTGGCATCTGGCGGATGGCTGGTGCTGGAGTGCGGCGTCGGGCAGCCGCCGGCGCTGGTCGCGCAGCTGCGGGAGCTCGGGTACGGTGATCCCGCCGTGGACCGCGATCTGTCTGGCATCGACCGGGTGGTGTGGGCGCGGTGGCCGTGACCGTTCCGCCGGCCGCCGCGGAGCAGCTGCTGGGCGGTGCGCTCGCCATCCTGCCGACCGACACGGTGTATGGGATCGCCGCGGCGGCCGGGTGTGACGATGCATGCGCGCGGCTGTACGCCCTCAAGCAGCGGCCGCCGTCGCAGGCCACCGCGGTGATGCTCGGCTCGGTGCCGGGGCTGCTCGCCACCCTCCCCGAGCTGGACGAGCGCACGGCGGGGATCTGCCGCAGGCTGCTGCCCGGGGCCGTGACGCTGATCGTCCCCAACCCGGCGGGCCGGTTCGCGCACGCCTGCGGCGACCGTCCTGATCGGATCGGCGTGCGCGTGCCCGACCTCGAGCCGGCGGTCGCCGAGCTGGCCGACGCCGCCGGCGGCCTGGTCATCACCAGCGCGAACCTGCGCGGCGGGCCGGATCCGGCCACGGCGGCGGAGACGCCCCGGGAGCTGCGCGAGGCGGCCGCGTTCGTGGTCGACGCGGGCCCGCTGCCCGGCCGGCCGTCGTCGGTGATCGACGTCACGGCGGAGCGGCCGGCGGTGCTGCGCGAGGGCCCGGACCTGGACGCGGTGCTGGCGGCGATGGGGGCGCCGGGGTGACCGGAGGCATCGACCGTCTGCTCGCGGAGGAGCGCCGGCTGCTGCGCCGGCTGACGCCACCGGAGGCCCAGCGGGCGGCCGCCGCCGGCGGCCTGATCGTCGATACCCGCAGCCACGAGCAGCGCCTGGCAGGCGGAACGGTGCCCGGCGCGGTGCGGATCCATCGCAACGTGCTGGAATGGCGGGCCGACCCGACGTCGGGCCACCAGCACCCGCGGATCGCCGCATGCACCGGCCCGCTGGTGATCATGTGCGAGCAGGGCTACTCGTCGAGCCTGGCGGCCGCGACGCTGCAGCGCCTCGGCGTGACGAGCGCCACCGACATGATCGGCGGGTTCGAGGCGTGGGTGGCGGCCGGCCTGCCGGTCGAGCCGGCCGATGGCAGTGTCACATAACCGGACTGCTCCGTGTTTCGCGGCTGTGACGGGTCCTGCGGTCGTTCGCGGGACGGCCATCCGGTAGCATCGCCCGACCCGCACGGATCGACAGTGGAGGCGACGGTGGCCACGGCCGAGCAGACCCTGAAGCAGTTCCAGACGGCCGGACTGGCCGACAGCGATCCCGCGATCGCCGCGCTCGTCGATCGCGAGCTCGGCCGCCAACGCGACCAGCTCGAGTTGATCGCGTCCGAGAACTTCACCTGGCCGGCCGTGCTCGAGGCGGTCGGCTCAGTCCTCACCAACAAGTACGCCGAGGGCTACCCCGGCCGCCGCTACTACGGGGGCTGCGAGTGGATCGACGAGATCGAGCAGCTCGCCATCGATCGCGCGAAGGAGCTGTTCGGCGCCGAGCACGCGAACGTCCAGCCACACGCCGGCGCCCCCGCGAACATGGCCGCGTACTTCGCGCTGATCCAGCCCGGCGACGCCATCCTCGGCCTGCGGCTCGACCACGGCGGGCACCTCACGCACGGGCTCAAGGTCAACTTCTCCGGGCGCCTGTACGACGTCCACGCCTACGGCGTGCGCCGCGAGGACAACCTGATCGACTTCGACGAGGTGCGGCGGCTCGCCCACGAGCACCGCCCGAAGCTGATCGTGGCCGGCGCGTCGGCCTATCCGCGCATCATCGACGCCGCCCAGTTCCGCGAGATCGCCGACGAGGTGGGCGCGCGGCTGATGGTGGACATGGCGCACTTCGCGGGACTGGTTGCGGCCGGGCTGCACCCCAACCCCGTCGAGCACGCGGACGTCGTCACCTCCACCACCCACAAGACGCTCGCCGGCCCGCGCTCCGGACTCGTGCTGTGCCGGGAGGAGCACGCCGCAGCCGTCGACAAGGCGGTGTTCCCCGGCCTGCAGGGCGGCCCGCTCTGCCACGTCGTCGCCGCCAAGGCGGTCTGCTTCAGGATCGCCCAGAGCGATGCCTTCCGCGCCTACCAGACGCAGATCGTCAGCAATGCGAAGACGCTGGCCGAGACCCTCACCGACGGCGGCCTGACGCTGCTGACCGGCGGCACCGACAACCACCTGCTCCAGCTCGACCTGCGGGGATCGCAGTGGTCGGGGAAGGACGCCGAGGAACGGCTGCACGAAGCCGGTATCACGGTCAACCGCAACACCGTGCCCTACGACGAGCGGCCGCCGACGATCGCATCGGGCGTGCGCGTCGGCACCCCGGCGGCGACCATGCGCGGCATGGTCGAGGAGGACATGCGCGAGGTCGGGGCGATCATCCTCGACGCGCTCGATCCGGCCGCCGACCCGGCCGCCCTGCGGGTGCGCACCGGTGAGCTGCTCGCGGCGCACCCGCTCTACCCGGCGTTCGGGCATGGCTTCACCGCCAGCTGACGCATGCCGCTGACCGTCGTCGACCACCCACTGGTGCAGCACAAGCTCGGCCTGCTGCGGGAGGTGACGACGACGACGCGCGACTTTCGCGCCCTCGCCGGGGAGATCGCGGCGTTCCTCTGCTACGAGGCCACGCGCACGCTCGAGCTGGAGCCGGTGCGCGTGACAACCCCGCTCGAGGAGACGACCGGCGCCCGCGTCTCTGGCAAGAAGCTCGGCGTGGTCGCCGTCCTGCGGGCTGGCGTCGGCATGCTGGACGCCGTGCTCGACCTCGTCCCGGTGGCACGCGTCGGCTTCGTCGGCCTCTACCGCGACGAGGAGACGCTGCAGCCGGTCGAGTACTACTGCAAGCTTCCCGGCGACCTGGGCGCGCGCGACGTGTTCGTGCTCGACCCGATGCTCGCCACCGGCGGGTCGGCCTCGGCGGCCGTCGACCTCTGCAAGCGGCAGGGCGCACGCCGCGTGACCCTTGTGTCGCTGGTGGCCGCACCAGAGGGCGTCGCCCGCATGGAGGCCGATCATCCTGACGTCGAGGTGATCGTCGCGGCGCTCGACCGCGGGCTCAACGAGCAGGGCTACATCCTGCCCGGCCTCGGCGATGCGGGCGACCGCCTGTACGGCACCCGGTAGACGCGCCCGGCCTCCGCCGACGGCGCGGCCCTGTAGGCTGTGAGCACATGAGCGGCGGGCTGATCGATTATCAGGCGGCCGTGGTGGGGTTTGCGGTCGCCTTCCTCCTGGCCGTCCTGCTGACGCCGGTCGTCAGCCAGGCGGCGTGGATGACGGGCGCGCTCGACACGAGCAAGGACGAGCGCCGCCTCCACAACCGGCCAACCCCGCTGCTGGGCGGGCTCGCGATCCTCGGCGCGATCGTCATCCCGTCCGTCGCGCTCGGCCACAACCATGGCTTCTGGGGCATCGTCGCCGGGGCCACGCTGATGTCTGCGCTCGGGGCGCTCGACGACATCCGCCCGCTGCATCCTGGCGCCAAGATGCTCGGCATCGTGCTGATCGCGACGATCCCGGCCGCGCTCGGCGTCACCATCGACCACGTCACCCTGCCCGTCGTCGGGGCGTTCAACCTGGGCGCTTGGCAGTACGTCGTGACGGTCGTCTGGATCGTCGCCATCGCCAACATCGTGAACTTCATCGACGGCATGGACGGCCTGGCGGCCGGCTTCTGCGCGATCGCCGGCATCACATTCGCCATCCTCTCGGCCTCCCTCGGCCGGGTCGACGCCGCAGCCATCAGCGCGATCGTCGCGGGCGCCGCGCTCGGGTTCCTGATCTACAACTTCAACCCGGCAACGATCTTCATGGGCGACTCAGGGTCGCTCATGCTCGGCTACCTGCTCGCCGCGCTGTCGATCCAGGGCGTGCTGAAGACGGCCGCAGCCGTCTCGCTGGTCTTCCCGCTCGTGATTCTGGCGCTGCCGATCCTGGACACCTCGTTCGTGATCCTGAAGCGGCTCAAGTACCGCCAACCGATCTACCAGGCCGACCGCTGGCACTTCCATCACCGCTTCGCGAATATCGGCTTCTCGCAGCGGCGAACCGCGCTCTACCTCTACGCCTGGTGCGCCTCGCTGTCCGCGCTCGCGCTCGCCATCCGCTTCGTGCCCAACCATCGCCACGACTGGAGCCCCGTCGCGCTGGGCATCCTCGGAGGGCTCGGCCTGCTTGCGATCTGCACCTCGCTGTATGTCATCTACCTGCTCGAGATCATCAAGGCGCGCCACCTGCGGGCGATCCGGCTGCGCCGCGGACGGGCGGATGACAGGGTGCCACAAAGCGAGCGGGCCGCATGAGGCCGGATTGCCGCCGTTCTCGCTGATTATCAGGGTTCGCGGCACTTCGCACGACGATTCATTGTTGTCACATAGTCCAGGTTTCTGGCATACTGCCCGCGCCCGCCGAGTGATCACGGCGGCGAGCACCGGATCGATACATGGGTGAGCAGCGGCCGGCCGCGTCGGCGGCCACAGCGGGGATGTTCCTTCTCGCTGCGCTGATCGTGTGCATCGGCCTGGGGCTCGGCGTCGGATGGCTTGCGGGCAGCATCGTGGCTGGAGCTGTGGTGGGCCTCGTGGTCGGAGTTCCGCTCAGCTTCTACCTCGTGTATCGCCAGTACCGAGACATTTGACGAACCGCCCGACACCCTCCCAGCTCGCGCTCCACAACGTGGACGCCATCGTCGCGATCGCGGCGCTCCCGGTGTTCGCCCTGTCCGGCTGGCCGCTCGAGGGCTGGTTCTGGGCAGTCGCGCTCTGGGCGGTGAACCGCTTCCTGCAGGCTCGGGTCGAGCACCGTGCCGCGCAGATGCCGGCGCTTCGCGGCGTCGGCGTGCTCGGGGCGAGCATGCTGCTGCGGCCCTGGATCGGGATGCTGCTGCTGTTCCTGATCACGCGCCATGACACGGCCATGGCGGTGTCCTCAACGCTGCTCTTCCTGGTGCTGATCACGATCGACATCGCCACCCGCATCGCCACGCACCGCAACTTCTCGAGCTCGATGACCGGGGGGACGCCGTCGTGATCCTGCCGCTCCTGAGCTCGTCGACCGGCTTCGATCCGGTCTCGGAGTTCACGAACTTCGTCAAGGACCCCTACGTCAACCTGCCGTTCGGGCTCGACATCAACAAGGGCGTCGTCTACCTCTGGCTGTCCGGCCTGCTGGCCATCCTGGTGCCGCTGCTCATCATCCGCAAGGGGCTGAAGCCGAAGCCGAGCCGGTCGCAGGAGTTCCTGGAGATGGTCTACGACACGGCCTACACGCAGATCGCCAAGGCCGGCCTGCCGGACGAGGGCATGCGCATCTGGTTCCCGTACGTGGCGACCTGCTTCGTCTTCATCTGGTCGATGAACCTGCTCGGGTTCATCCCCCTGCCCTTCAGCGGCGAGACGGTGGACATCGCCGGCGTGACGCTGCCCAAGCTGCAGATCTACGCGGCGTCGGCCAACCTCTCGGTCGCGCTCACCCTCACCCTTGTCACGTTCTTCGCCACGCACATCGAGGGCATCCGGTACAACGGCGTGGTCGGGTACTTCAAGAGCTGGATCCCGTCCGGCACGCCGAAGCCGATCCTGCCCCTGCTGATCGTGGTGGAGGTGCTGTCGCAGCTCGTGCGCCTCGTCTCGCTCAGCTTCCGGCTCTTCTTCAACATGCTGGCCGGCCACCTCGTGATCGCCGTCTTCCTCGGCGTCGGCGCCCTGATGGCGGCGTCGCTCGGAAACGCGGCGTTCGCCGTCCACCTCATCGGCTGGCCGATGGGGATTGCCCTCTACCTGCTGGAGGCGACGCTGATCGCCGCGCTGCAGGCCTACATCTTCGCGGCGCTCTCGGCCCTCTACATCGGTGGAGCGATCCACCCCGAACACTAGGAGTACGAACGTATGGCCCTCAATGGTGACATCAACACCGCATCGAAGACCATCGTGCTCGGCCTCGCGACCGGTTTCGGCGCGATCGGCCCGGGCATCGGCGTGGGCATCATCTTCGGCAAGACGATTGAGGCGGTCGGACGCCAGCCCGAGCTGCGCGGGCAGCTGCAGGGCATGATGTGGCTCGGCTTCGCCCTCACCGAGGCGATCGTGTTCTACGCCCTCGGCATGGCCTTCGTCGCCTACGCGATCACCTAGGGGCTGCACCGGATGCCGCTGCTTAACGCTGCAAAGCCCAGCCTGATCGACATCAACTTCGGGTTGATGTTCTGGACGATCCTGACCTTCCTGATCGTCCTCGTGGTTCTGAAGAGGTACGCGTTCGGCCCGATCCAGGCCACCCTCGACGAGCGCCGCAAGGCGATCGCCGACGACCTCGACGCGGCCGAGAACGCCCGTAAGGAGGCGCAGAGCGCGCTCGCCGAGTACCGCCAGGCGCTGGCCGACTCCCGCAGGGAGGCGACCAAGATCCTGGAGGACGCTCGCCGCGTGTCCGAGGAGCAGCGCAAGCGCGACATCGCCGACCTCGAGGCCGAGAAGACCCGGCTGATGCAGCGTGCGAAGGACGAGATCGCCGCGGAGACGCGCCATTCGCTGCAGGCGATCAAGGCGCAGCTGGCCGACCTCACCGTCGCCACCACCGAGAAGGTGGTGCGCAGGCGGCTGGACGAGGCCGAACAGCGCCGGTTGATCGACGAGGCGCTGGCCGACGTCGACTTCAACCAGTTCGTCCAGGAGAGCGGCGCCACGACGGAGAGCGGAGAGTAGGAGTGCTCCAGTCCAGGGATCTCGCGCGATTTGGCGGCTGCAAACCGTCGCCTCGCCGCGTCCTCGGTCGCCCCGATATTTCCGATATCGGGGCTCCCTGCGTCCTTGCGAGTCTCGGCTTTCGCTCGCGAAATCATCACGTGACCCCCGGAACGGAGCACTAGGTGGCCGACCTGATCGAGACCGGTGGCCGCGTCTACGCCGAGGCGCTCTTCCGCGCCGCGGCCGACGCCGGGCGCGTCCAGCAGGTCGACCGCGACCTATCCGACTTCATCGGGTCGCTCGCGGCCGACCGCTCGGTGCTGGCCTCGCTGCTCAACCCGCGGCTGCCGCAGGAGGCGAAGAAGCGCGTCGTCGCCACGTTGCTGCGGGAGGCCGATCCGCTGGTCCGAAACGCGATGCTGGTCATGGTCGACAACGGCCGACTGAACCTGCTCCACGACATCTCGGTCTCGTTCGCCGAGCTGGCTGCCGAGCAGGAGCGCATCCTCGACATCGAGGTCACCACCGCGGTTCCGCTCGACGGCGAGCAGACCGGGCGGCTGGCCGAGCAGATCCAGGCCGCGACCGGGCTGCAGGCCCGGCTCGAGCCGAGGGTCGACCCGGACATCATCGGCGGGCTCGTGCTGCGCGCCCGCGGCGTCCTGCTGGACGCATCCGTGCGGCGCGAGCTGGACGAGATCCACCGCGCAATGATCACCACACCACTGCCAGTTGGGAGCGAAGCGTGAAGCTACGTCCAGATGAGATCGCCTCGATCCTCAAGTCGGAGATCGAGCGCTATGAGGTCGACGTCGACGTCGAAGAGGTCGGCACGGTCATCCAGATCGGCGACGGCATCGCCCGCATCTACGGGCTGATGGGCTGCGTCGCCCTCGAGAAGCTCGAGCTGCCCCACGGCGTCACCGGGCTCGCGCTGAACCTCGAGGAGGACAACGTCGCCGCCGTGCTGTTCGGCGAGTGGGAGAAGATCGAGGAGGGCGACACCGTCAAGCGCACGGGGGAGGTCATGTCCGTGCCGGTCGGCGATGCCCTGGTCGGCCGCGTGGTCGACCCGCTCGGCACCGCGCTCGACGGCGGAGCCCCGATCGAGACCACCGAGACGCGCCCGCTCGAGTTCAAGGCGCCGGGCGTGGTCGACCGCCAGCCGGTGAAGGAGCCGCTGCAGACCGGCATCAAGGCGATCGATGCCATGATCCCGATCGGCCGCGGCCAGCGCGAGCTGATCATCGGCGACCGCGGCACCGGCAAGACCGCGATCTGCGTGGACACGATCCTGAACCAGAAGGGCCAGGACGTGATCTGCATCTACGTCGCCATCGGCCAGAAGGCCTCGACCGTGCGGCAGGTCGAGGAGACGCTGCGCAGCAACGGTGCGATGGACTACACGATCATCGTCTCCGCGCCGGCCTCCGAGGCCGCGCCGATCAAGTACATGGCCCCCTACGCGGGTTGCGCCATGGGCGAGTACTTCCTCTACAACGGCAAGCACGCGCTGCTGATGTACGACGACCTCTCAAAGCACGCGGACGCCTACCGGCAGATGTCACTGCTCGTGCGGCGCCCGCCCGGCCGCGAGGCCTACCCGGGCGACGTCTTCTACCTGCACTCGCGGCTGCTCGAGCGGGCCGTGAAGCTGTCCGACGAGCTGGGGGCGGGATCGCTGACCGCGCTGCCGGTGATCGAGACGCAGGCGGGCGACGTCTCCGCGTACATCCCGACCAACGTCATCTCGATCACGGATGGTCAGATCTTCCTGCAGTCCGACCTGTTCTACTCGGGCGTGCGCCCGGCCATCAACGCCGGCATCTCGGTCTCGCGCGTGGGCGGCAACGCCCAGCGCCGGGCGATGCGCAAGGTCGCAGGCCGCCTGCGGCTCGACCTCGCCTCCTACCGCGCGCTGGAGGCCTTCGCCCAGTTCGCCTCCGAGCTGGACGATGCGACGCAGCAGCAGTTGCGCCGCGGCCAGCGCCTGGTGGCGACGCTGAACCAGCCGCAGTACTCGCCGTGGCCGTTCGAGGAGCAGGTGGCCGCCATCTGGGCCGCGACCAACGGGTACACCGACCGTATCGAGGTGGCCGACGTCCAGCGGTACCACTCCGAGCTGATCGAGTACCTCCGTGCCGGCGGCCGGGTGCTGGAGGCGATCCGCGAGAGCGGGGACCTCTCCGACGAGACCGAGGCCGAGCTGCGCTCGGCCGTGGAGTCCTTCGGCGAGAGCTTCCAGGGCTCGAACGACGACCCGGCCGACCCGGCCATCGCTCCGGCCACCCGCGCCGGGGGCGACAGCCGCACGGAGTCGGGCGGCTCCGACGGCGGGGCGCAGGCCGAGGCCGCGCAGGACACCGGCGCCGATGCCGACGCCGCTGACGCGGAGCCGACGACCGCCGGCTGATGGCCACCCAGCAGGACATCAAGCGGCGGATTGCCTCCGTCAACAACACCAAGAAGATCACGAAGGCGATGGAGCTGGTCGCCGGGTCGCGCCTGCGGCGCGCCCAGGCCCGGATCGAGGCGCTGCGGCCATACGCCGACCGGATGCAGCAGCTGGTGGTGGACGTGGCGAGCAACGTCGGCCATGTCAGCGACCAGCCACTGCTTGCCCGCCGCGAGGTGCGATCCGTCGCGGTGATCGCCCTCACGGGCGACCGCGGCCTGGCGGGCGCGTTCAACGCGAACATCGTGCGGCGGTCGCTCGAGATCGCCCGCTCAGAGCGCGCCGAGGGCAGGGAGGTCGTCTGGCTGGTGATCGGCCGGCGCGGCGCATCGACGCTCCGGTTCCGCCGGCAGTCGGTGACCGCCGACTACACGGGCATCACCGACCGGCCGACCTATGCGGACGCTCGGGCGATCGCTCAGCGGGTCGCCGAGCTCTACGAGAACGGCGAGATCGACCGCGTGGTGATGGTCTACAACCACTTTCTCTCGGCGCTCTCGCAGAGGGTCGACGAGGTCGAGCTGCTGCCCGTCCCCGAAGAGGCCCTGGCGGGGGAGGCGGTCAAGCTGGAGGGCTCGTTCATCTTCGAGCCGGATGAGCGCGACATCCTGCACGACCTGATCCCGACCTACCTCGAGATCACGATCTACCGCGCGCTGCTCGAGTCGACCGCGTCCGAGCATGGCGCCCGGATGACGGCGATGCGCAATGCATCGGACAACGCCGGAACCCTGATCGACGACCTCACCCTGAAGATGAACCGCGCCCGACAGGCGGAGATCACGCAGGAGATCCTTGAGGTGGTCGCGGGCGCCGACGCCCTCACCTAGCGCTGACCTGGGCCCGAAATACAGTGCGTAGGCGCGTGCCGCCCTCCCTACGCCGATCCATCGCCGTCCTGACGCTGCTGCTCCTGGCGACTGCGTGCGGGCGCGGTGCCGCCGTTGCGCCCACCTCGGAGCCCCAGCCGGCGGCCGGCGGGTCGCTCACGTACGCGCTCACCGGCGATCCCGTCTCGGTGACGCCG
>DASQYY010000045.1:0-6916 GCA_035638975.1 Gaiellales bacterium | reverse complement strand
AATCACGAGCGGCTGGTGTGGGGTCTTGGGGACGGCCGCGGCATGGAGCCGGTGCAGACGCCGTTCGGCCACGTGGGGGGCCTGATCTGCTGGGAGAACATGATGCCGCTGCCGCGCGCGGCGCTGTACCAGGCGGGGCTCGACGTGTATCTCGCCCCCACGGCGGACGACAGCGACTCGTGGCAGGACTCGATCCGGCACATCGCCCGCGAGGCGCGGTGCTACGTGCTCACGTCATGCGTCTTCCAGCACGCGCGCAGCCACCCGGCGGAGGTGCCGATCGCCGAGGGGCCGGAGCTGCTGGACCGCGGCGGGGCGGCGATCCTCGCGCCGGACGGGACGTACCTTGCGGGGCCGCTTTACGACGAGCCGGGGATCGTCACGGCGACGCTCGAGCCGGACCGGCTTGCGGCCGACCGGCAGCGGTTCGATCCGGCGGGGCACTACAGCAGGCCTGACGTGTTCGAGCTGGTGGTGCGGGGGCGCTGACCGGAAAGCTCCGGCGAGCGAAAGCTGAGCAGTCCTAGGAGCGAGGGAGGCACAGTGCTCTGCACGGGCCGACCGAAGCGACGCCGGAGTGCGAAGGTTTGCAGCCGCCGGGCGGCGAGCGAAAGCCGAGCAGTCCTAGGAGCGAGGGAGGCACAGTGCTCTGCACGGGCCGACCGAAGCGACGCCGGAATGCGAAGGCTTGCAGCCGCCCGGATCGGCGGCGGCTATTCCCAGCGGAAATCTTGGTCGGTGGTGGTCTCCATCCAGCCGCGGGGCTCGTGCTCCTCGACGGCCGCGGGCAGCTGGATCGTCAGCGTGTCGGCCGGGATCTCGAGGGCCACGGCGGGATGCTCGCCGGTCTCCTCCTCCTCGCGGCGCGCCTCGTCCTCGGACTTGAACAGTGGATGGTTCTCGAACGGGTCGTCGACGATGAAGTCGTCGATCGGCATGCGCTCGTCGAGATGGCCGTTTCGGCGCTTGAGCGCAAGATGATCCTCGATCACCGAGGCGAACAGCGAACCGCTACCGGACATGCAAAAACCTCTCCGTCGATGGATACCTGAGCCCGAAACCGACGGTGAGTGTACCAACCGAATGTAATCCTCTCGTAAACACGCGAGCCGGCCGGCGGCGCTAGCTTACCCGGTTCTTTCCGGCCCGCTTGCTCGCGTAGAGCGCATTGTCGGCCGTGGCGATGAGGTCGAGCTGCGTCTGATCGTCGAACGGCCCCGAGGCGACGCCGAAGCTGGCGGTGACCTCGATGCGGTCGCCCTCCCCGAAGCTCACCTGCTGCTCCGCGATCGCAGCTCGAAGCCGCTCGGCCAGGTTCACCGCGCCCTCCCGGTCGGTCTGGGGAAGCAGCACCGCGAACTCCTCGCCGCCGTAGCGGGCGGCAAGGTCGATGTCGCGGATGTGGCTCGCGATCGCCGCCGCAACCGCCCCGAGCACCGCATCGCCGGCCAGGTGCTTCATCGGGTGCGTGTCGTTGATGCGCTTGAAGTCGTCGATGTCGAGCAGGATCAGCGACAGCGGCGTGCCGAACCGGTGGGCGCGCTCGAACTCCCGGCCGAGCACGTCGTAGAACTGCCGCCGGTTCGCGAGCCCGGTCAGCTCGTCCGTGATCGCCTGCTGCTCGACCGCCCGGTGCAGCCGTGCGTTCTCGATGGCCACCCCCGCCTGCACCGCGAGGCCTGCGAGCGTCTCGACGTCGTCCGGCCCGAAGCTGCCCTCGGCGGGATCGACGACCGTCACGACGCCGAGCAGGTTCTGCTCGCGCACGATCGGCACGGCCACCAGCGGCCGTGGCGCGGCTGACCAGCGCGGCTGCTGCGCGAGCAGCGCCTCGCCCTCGAGCCCCTGCCCGGCCGGCACAACCATCGGTAGGTCGGCGCGCGACCCGCGCGCCGTTCCCAGGCGCACCTGCTCGGTTGCCTCGCCCCGCTCGACGTCGTAGAGCAGCAGCCGGCCGCCGCGCGCCTTCGTGGCCTGCACGGCCGTGTCCAGCACGGCACCGAGCAGCGCGCGCAGGTCGTGTGTCGCCGCCAGCGTCTCGCCGTAGCGGGCCAGCGTGGTCTTCAGGCGGGCCCGCTCGCTCTCGAGCTCCGACATGCGATCGGTGAGCTGGCCCGACATCGTGTCGAGCGCGACGCTCAGCTCCTCCAGCTCGTCTCCTCCGCCTCGCGGGAGCGGCGTCTCGGAGCGGACGAGCGCAAGCGCCCGCTGCGACAGCTCGACCAGCGCCCTCGAGATCCGGTCGGCGGCGAGCAGGGCGCACGCGGCGACGATCCCGGCCAGCACGGCGAGCGGCAGCAGCAGCTTCAGCCGGACGGCGTCGATGTGGTCGGCGATCCGGCTGCTCGGGTAGTCGGCGACCAGCTGCGCCGGCCGGCCCGGCCCCTGCACGTCGACCGCCTGCGCACGGACGTCGGTGGCGCCGATGCTGGCATCCGCCGGCTGGCCCGGACGCAGCCCCCGGACGGGGCCGGCCGGGCCGCCGATGCTCGCGATCGACCGACCGCCCACCACCAGCGCGAGGCCGACGCCCTCGGCCACAGGGCTCTGGGCCTGGACCCGAAGCAGCGTGTCGGTGTTGAGCGGCAGCGACACGATCACGCGCCGGTCATGGGACTCGGGGTTCAGCCGGGCGGTCGTGCTCCAGACGGTCCCGTCCGGCACCGAGCCGGCGAACGTGCCGCGGTCGTCGGCCAGGGCCACCGTGTAGCCGGCCGGCACCGCCGTCAGGTCGAGTCCCGACGCGTCCCGCCGCGCGAAGGCTCGGGCGACGTCCGGCCGGCCCGCCATCTGCACCGCCAGCGTTTCGGCCACCTCGAGCTGCGCCCGGTATGCGGCCGCGGCGCCGGCCGCCCCCGCCGACAGCTTGGAGTCCACGGTGCGGACCTCATCGTCGGCGAGCAGCGCCTGCACGATCAGCCCGGCCGCGACCAGCGGCACGACGGCCAGCCCGACCAGCACGATGGACAGCTTCTGACGAAACCGCACGCTGCTCCGATGACCTCGCTCCCAGACCCCTGCCTACCCGATTATAGGACCCGGCCGGGCGCCACCGAGCGCCCCTTTTGGGGGAGACCGGCAGGGGCCGGGACTACTACCTCCTCTAGTAGGCGGCGAGATCCGCGGCCGCGGACAGGATGTCCGACTCGAGCGGGAGGTACTCGCGCTCGAGCGGCGGCGCGAACGGGATCGGCGTGTCCAGCGCCGCCACGCGGCGCACCGGCGCGTCCAGGTGCTCGAACGCGTCCTGCGCGATCACCGCCGCCACCTCGCCGCCGAAGCCGCCGGTGAGGTTGTCCTCGTGGACGATCAGCGCCTTTCCGGTCTTGCGCACCGACGCGAGCACCGTCTCCCGGTCGAAGGGGACCAGCGTGCGCAGGTCGACGACCTCGGCCGACACGTCCTGGGCGGCCAGCGAATCGGCGACCGCCAGCGACAGCTGCACGGTCGAGGCGTACGTGATGATCGAGAGGTCGGTGCCCTCGCGCACCACGGCGGCCTTGCCGAGCGGCACCAGCTGCCCGTCACGCGGCCCGGTGGCGACATCCTGCTTCACTCGCCGGTACAGGAACTTGTGCTCGCAGAAGACGACCGGGTTCGGGTCGCGGATGGCCGACCGGAGCAGGCCGTATGCGTCGACCGCCGTCGCCGGGCAGACGATCTTGAGCCCGGCGTGGTGGTGGAACCAGGCCTCGACGTTCTCGGAGTGGTACGGGCCGCCGCCGACGCCGCCGCCGTTCGGGCAGCGAACGACCATCGGCACCGCCCAGCCGATCCGGTAGTGCATCTTGGCGGCGCAGGTGATCAGCTGATCGAACGCGCAGGAGACGAAGTCGGCGAACTGCATCTCGGCCACCGGCCGCTGCCCGGACATGGCGGCGCCCACAGCCACGCCGACGATGCCTGACTCGGCAACCGGCGTGTCGATCGAGCGCAGCTCGCCGAAGCGCTGTTGCAGCTCCTTGGTGGCGCCGAAGGCGCCGCCCTGGCGGCCGACGTCCTCGCCCATCACGAACACCCGGTCGTCGATCTCCATCTCGTCGTGGAGCGCGGCGCGGATCGCCTCGAGGTAGGTCAGCTCAGGCATCGGCCGACTCCGCGAACACGCCCTGGTGCGCCTCGGCCGGGTCGGCGTAGCCGTCGGCGTCGGCCCGCTCCACGGCCTCGTGCACCTCGTCCTTGACCCGCTCCCGGATCTTCTCCAGCCGGCCGTCGGCGATCGACCGCTCCTCCAGCAGGCTCTGCTCGAGCCGCTTGAGGGGATCCTTGTCCGACCACTCGGCCAGCAGCTCCATCGGCATGTAGCTCTCATACTTGTCGTGGGCGGCGTGCCCGGCCATCCGGTAGGTCTTGCACTCGATGAAGCGCGGGCCGCGGCCTGCGCGGCACTGCGCGACCGCCTCGACCATCGCCGAGTACACGGCGAGCACGTCGTTGCCGTCCACCTCGACGGCCGGGATGCCGTACCCCAGCGCCTTCTTGTAGAGGTCGGTCACCTTCGTCTGCTTGCTGATCGGCGTCGTGTAGGCCCAGCGGTTGTTCTCGGCGACGAACACGGCCGGCACCTCGAGCACCGCCGCGATGTTCAGGCCCTCGTGGAAGTCGCCGCGGGAGGTGGCGCCGTCACCGAAGGATGTGACCGCGACGCGGTCCTCGCCGCGCTGCTTGTAGGCCAGCGCCGCGCCGACCGTGAGCGGGATCATGTCCGCCATGTGGGACACCTGGCAGGGGATGTTCCACTCGCGCCCGCCGATGTGCAGGTTGCCGTCCTTGCCGCGCGTGGTCGAGCCGGCCTTCCCCATGAACTGCGCGAACATCCGCCAGACCGGCACGCCGTGGACGAGGTAGGAGCCGAGGTCGCGGATCCACGGTGACAGCCAGTCGCCGTCCGGCCCCTTGCGTAGCGGCGTCGCCATGCCGACAGAGATGGCCTCCTGGCCGCGGCCGGTGTAGTAGCTGCCTGGCAGCTTGCCCTGCCGGTAGAGGTTGAGCGCGCGCTCCTCGGTGGCGCGGGTGAGCACCATCCAGTAATAGAGGTCGAGCGCCTCCTCATCGGATACGCGGGGCGCGGGCGCGGGCTCGGGGACGGCGGCGATGTTGCGTGCGGGCGTGCTCATCAGGTGGGCTGGCTCCCGTGATTCGGGGTCGCGGGCAGGTGGCCACCGGTGTATCGGTCACGACCGCCGGGGAACTGAAGCGAAAACGGCTCGGAGCGGTTTCGGTGCACCACAACGGCCCTCATAGTAGCCATGCGCCCGGAGGTGGGCAGCGAAGCTCAACTCGCCCTTAACCCGGCCGATCACCCCTGCGATGCAGCCGTCTGTCCCGGCATCGCCCACCCCCGCAGACGCCGCAGCCGCGGCGGCGAGCTGGCGCGCCCGCGTCGAAGACGCGGAGCGCCGTGCCGCCCAGGCACTCGACGACGCCGATCTGCGCAGGCTGGTCGCGCTGTTCGACGAGCTCGACGGCTGGTCGGACGACCAGCGCGCCTACCAGGCACGCTGCCGGATCGCCCAGGCCACGCTCGCCTACCGGCCGCTGCAGTCGGCGCTGTGGCCGCCGGCATTCGCGACCACCGCCCGTTGCCTGCTGGACGCACTCGAGCGCGAGCCATGTGAGCCGGTGCTGCTCAACCTTGCCGGCGTCCTGCTGTATGAGCTGACCGAGAACGCGGGCGCCGAGGCGCTGTTCCGGGCGGCGATGCGGCTCGACCCCGAGCTCGAGCATGTCGAGGCGAACCTCGCCGCCTGCCGATCGCGCGGCCAGGCCGCCCCGCCCCGCGGCGCCGTGGCCGCTTCGCTTCGCCTGCTCGGGAAGCGCGCACGGGTCGTCGCCGCAAAGGCACGGCCGGCCAGGGGCCTGACGCTGTCGCTGATCATGATCGTCAAGGACGAGCAGGAGATGCTGCCGGGCTGCCTCGAGGCGGTGAAGGACGTCGTCGACGAGATGATCGTCGTCGACACCGGCTCGTCCGATGACACCGTCGCCATCGCCGAGCGCTTCGGCGCGAAGGTGGTGCACTTCCCCTGGAACGGGTCGTTCGCCGACGCGCGCAACGTGTCCATCGACCACGCCACCTGCGACTGGGTCATGTACCTCGACGCCGACGAGCACCTGGTGCCGGAGGACGCCCCGGCCCTCCGCGACCTGCTCGGCAAGACGTGGCGCGAGGCCTTCTATCTGGTCGAGACGAACTTCACCGGCGGCGACGACTCCGGCGCGGCGGTCACCCACCATGCGCTGCGCCTGTGGCGGCGCCGACTGCACTACCGCTTCGAGGGCCGCATCCACGAGCAGAAGACGCACACCATGCCGACGTACCTGCCGGAGCGGTTCGAGACGAGCACGATCCGGATGCGCCACTACGGCTACCTGCGCAGCCGCATCACCGCGAAGGACAAGTCGCGGCGGAACATCGAGCTGCTCGAGATCGAGGCGCGCGAGAACCCGAGCCCGTTCAACCGATACAACCTCGGATCGGAGTACCTCGCCCTGGGCGACGCCGCCCGGGCGCGCGAGCACTTCGACGCCGCGTGGGCGGACCTTCGCCGGCACGACCGCTGGCAGGGAGCCGGCTACGCCCCGCTGCTCGCCGCACGCGTCGCGACGGCCCGCCGTGGCGCCGGCGACATCGCCGGTGCGCGCCAGGTGATCGCCGAGGGGCTCGCCGCCTTTCCCGACCACACCGACCTGGTGCTCGAGGACGCGATGTGCGCACGTGAGCAGGGCTCCCTGGACGAGGCGCGGTCGCTGGCGCGGCGCTGCCTGGAGATGGGCGACGCGCCCGCCCGGTATGCGGCGACGGTCGGCAGCGGCACGTTCCTGGCCACCTGCCTGCTGGCGGAGCTCGAGCAGGCGGCCGGGCGCGACGCCGCCGCCGAGCGCCTGTACCGCGAGGCGCTCGACCGCCACGAGG
>DASQYY010000044.1:0-30593 GCA_035638975.1 Gaiellales bacterium | reverse complement strand
TGGTCAGCGGCCTGTTCGAGTGGAGCAAGATCTGGATCTACCTGATCGCCGACCTGCTCGGCGCGGCCGCGGCGGCGATGGCCTTCCTGTACGTGCTGCCGGGCGAGAAGCTCGAGGGCGACGTCGAGGCGGCCAGCACCGAGTAGGGGCTTCACGCGCGGCGTGCCGTCCGCTATGCTGGCTTCTGACTGACTAGTCAGTCAGCTAGGTATCTCTGTGCCCATGGCCGACCGCAAGACCGAGATCCTCGAGGCAACCTGCCGCGTGATCGCCCGTGAGGGGGCGGACGGGCTGCGCATGGGCACCGTTGCGCGCGAGGCAGGCGTCTCCAGCGCGCTGCTGCACTACTACTTCGACACCCGGGCCGACCTGCTGATGCAGGCGTTCGAGCATGCCGACGTGAAGGCGGACGAGGCCGCGGACCAGGCGATCGCGGACATACCCACCGCGATCGGGCGGCTGCAGCGGCTGCTCTTGATCTACGCCGGCGCAGATGCGGTGTTCCGCGACGACTGGCTGCTCTGGGTCGAGATGTGGCGCAGCTCGATCTTCGACGAGCGCCTGGCCGAGAGCGTGCGGCGGTCGTCGGCGGCGTGGGTCGAGCAGATCCAGGGCCTGATCGAGCAGGCGCGCGAGGAGGGCGCGGTGTCGGCGGAGGTCAACATCGAAGACGCGACGCAGCGGCTGGCAGCCGTCGTCGACGGTCTCGGGCTGCAGGTGCTGACCGGGACGGCCACCCATGACCGAGCCGCCGACCTGATCGTTGGCGCCATCGGCAACGAGCTTGGGATTCCCCTGAACGCGAGGAGCACGGCATGAGCGTGGTCGGTGACACCAAGGGCAAGACGCTGCCGGCGCGGGCGTACACCTCGGCGGAGATCTACGAGGCGGAGATGCGAGAGGTCTTCCTCAAGGCCTGGAACTTCGCCTGCCACGTCAGCGACGTGTCTGAGCCGGGCCGCTTCTGGACGACCAGCATCGCGGGGGAGCCGATCGCGATCCTGCGCGACAGCGATGGGCAGCTGCGGGCGCTCTCCAACGTGTGCCGGCACCGCGCGGCGCGCATCCTGAGCGGCGAGGGCGCGTGCCCCAAGGTGCTGCGCTGCCCGTACCATGGCTGGACGTATCGCCACGACGGGCAGCTGGCGGCGGTGCCGGAGGCGCGCGGGTTCGACGATCTCGACCGTGATGCGGTGAAGCTGCCGCAGTTTCGGGTGGGTGAGCTGTGCGGTCTGGTGTTCGTGTGCATGAGCGAGGACACGGAGCCGCTCGATACCTACTTCGGCGACCTGGCCGAGAAGCTGGGACGGCTGCGGCTGGCGGAGCTGACCGCCAGCGGCCGGCACCGCCATGCGTACGACCACAACTGGAAGGTGATCGCGGACAACTACCTCGAGGGCTATCACATCCCGGTGGGGCATCCCGGGCTGCTGCGGATCCTGGACTACAAGCGCTACCTGGCGCATCCGGCGAAGCACCACACCTGGATCGACGGGCCGTTCCGGGACAAGCCCTCGAAGCACTACCAGGAGCGCCTGTATCAGAAGCTGCTGCGACCGATGCCGGGATTTCCGTCCGAGCTCGAGGGGTCGTGGACGTACGTGCACCTCTGGCCGTGCACGTTCATCGACATCTACCCAGACCAGATCGACACCTGGCAGCTGTTCCCCGACGGGCTGCGGCGGACGCGGACGGAGGCGAGGGTCTACCACTCGGGCTCGAGCGCGGTGCGCGACCGGGTGGTGCGGGCGATCAACTGGCGGTTCAACAAGAAGGTGATGGACGAGGACGTCGAGCTGTGCGACCAGGTGCAGCTGGGCCTCGAGTCACGGACGTACGAGCGGGGCGTGCTGAACCGCAACGAGAACGGCGTGCTCGCGTTTCACGACATGCTGCGCGCCGCGGTGCCGGGCATCGACGAGCCGTGAGGCTGATCCACGGCGACGACCGGTGGCTGTTCCTGACGCCGGAGATCGAGCGTGAGGTGCCGGGGCTGCTCGCGGCGCTCGGCATCGGGGACGCGGAGGGCGAGCAGGAGCGGATCGAGCGGCTGATCCACCGGGGCGGTATCGACGACTGGTTCGCGTACCTGCGGTCGTGCAGGGCGCGGCTGGAGGGGGCGCAGGTCGACGGGGAGTCCGAGCTGCTGGCGGAGCGGCTGGCGGCGGTGCTGCGGGAGCAGTACCTGCTCGTGCCGGCGCTGCGGGAGGACGAGGAGCACGATGCGCCGGAGCGGCGCCGACTGGAGGAGCTCGTGTGGACTTCGCGCTGACGGAGAGGGAGCGGGAGCTGCGGGCACGCGCGGCGGCGTTCGTGGACGAGGTGCTGATCCCGTTGGAGGTCCCGGCGGAGCTGGCCGGAGGCCGGCTGGGCGAGGAGCAGCGGGCGCACGTGCGCGAAGAGGCGCGGCGGCGTGAGCTGGACAGCGGGAACCATCCGGCGGAGCTCGGGGGGCGGGGGTGGACGAACGTGGAGCAGGTGCTCGTCCAGGAGGAGCTCGGGCGGAACACGAACGCGATCTGGTGGAACATCGGCGGCGGATACAACGTGTTGTCTCGGGGGACAGCGGAGCAGATCGAGCGGTACCTGCTGCCGACGCTGCGGGGCGAGCGGGCTGACGCCTACGCGGTGACGGAGGCGGAGGCGGGGTCGGATCCGGGCGGGATCGCGGGCACCGCGGTGGAGGAGGACGGCGGGTGGCGGTTGCGGGCGGAGAAGTGGTTCGTCACCAGCGGCGACATCGCCGACTACTACATCGTGATGGTGAACGTGGTCGACGGGGATGGGGCGCGGCTGCCGACGCTGTTCCTGGTCGACCGCGACGTGGCCGGGATCGAGATCGTGGACGACCCGCCGTTCACGCACAACTATCCGCATGGGCATCCGACGATCCGGTTCGACTGCCTGCTCGAGCGCGAGGCGGTGCTGGGTGGCCTGACGATGGTGGGGAAGGGCGACGAGCTGCAGAACGAGTGGTTCGTGGAGGAGCGGATCCACATCGCGGCCCGGTGCGTCGGAGCGATGCGCAGGCTGCTCGACGAGACGGTGGTGTGGACGCTCGACCGGGAGCAGTTCGGGTCGCGGATCTTCGACTTCCAGGGTGTGAGCTTCCCGCTGGCCGACTCGGCGGCGGACTGCCTGGCGGCGCGGCTGCTGACGTACAACGTTGCCTCGCTAGCCGACGATGCGTCTGCGGACCGGAAGCTGGTGCACCACAGGGCGAGCGCGGCGAAGCTGTTTGCGAGCGAGGCGGCGAACCGGTGCGCGGACCGGGCGGTGCAGGCGTTCGGCGGGCGGGGCTACATGCGGACGAACGTGGCCGAGCGGTTCCTGCGTGAGCTGCGCGTAGACCGGATCTGGGAGGGCACGAGCGAGATCCAGCGGCTGATCGTGGCGCGCGGGCTGGAGCGGCGCGGGGTGGAGGCGCTGCTCGACGTCACCGGGTGAGCTCGGCGGCGGGCTCGAGCAGGCCGGCGTCCACGTAGGCGCGGAAGCGGTCTACGCCGCCATGGATGCGGGCCGACCATCCGGCGTCCATCCAGTCGGGTGAGTCGTGCGGCGCGAGCTGCTCGTGGTAGCTCGACCAAGGCCAATCGAGCGGGTGGCTGGCGAGCCCTGCACGGACTGGGTTGAGCGGGATGTAGCGGGACAGCTCACGAAGATGCGCCTCGGTCTGGACGGGCACGGACATGAAGCGGTGGCGTATGGAATGGCCGGTGCGCCCGTGGCGAAGGTTGAAGCTGCGGGAGTAGACGCTATTCAGGCGCTGCATTCCGACCGAGAGGGTCTTGGGAGTGCGCACGAGCAGGTGCCAGTGGGTGTCCATGAGACAGTACGAGAGCACCTGCCAGCCGTAGCGCTCGGCGGTGGTGCGGAGCAGGCCGAGCACCTCCCAGCGATCCGGATCAGCCTTGAACATGACCTGGTGGTTGTTGCCGTTGACGGCGACGTGCTGAATCGCGCCGCCGTAATCGATGCGTGGTTTCCGAGGCATACGCTCACCCTATGGATCACGCCAGCAACACCGCAGCAACGAACCGTCACAACTCCGCGCCAAAACCATCACACCCCCCGTTCGGGCTTTGACTCCAATAGTTGGCCTCGGGGCGCCGCTCGCTCAACCATCGGACGAACCCGTCACGATTTCGTGCCAAATCCGTCACGCCCACCCCGCGGGGCTTTGACTCCAATAATTGGGGTGGCGGCGGCCGCGCCGAACGGGGGTTGACGCCCGTCCGGCGGCTCGGCGGTGGGAGCGCGGCCGGCGTCTCAGTCCTGCGGCGTGCGCCCCATGCGCTCGAGCAGCTCCGCCACTCGCTGCTCCGCCTGGTCGAGCCTCGCCCGGCACAGCGCATGCAGCTGCTCCCCGCGCTCCCACAGCTTCAGCGACTCATCCAGCGACGTCTGCCCATCCTCCAGCCGCCGCACGATCTCCTCAAGCTCCGCCCTGGCCTGCTCGAACGTCAGATCTTCGCTCACCCGGAGATCTCCTCGACCCTGGCGGCGATCCGGCCATCCGACAGCCGCACGGCGATCCGGTCGCCAGGCGCCGTTGCCTGGGATCGCGACACGACCCGCCCCTCGGCATCTTGCACGATCGCATACCCCCGCTCGAGCGTTGCCGCCGGGCCGAGCAGCCGCAGCCTGTCATGCGCATGCCCGAGCATCACCCGCTCGCGCTCGAGCCGCGTGCGCGGCCAGCGGTCGAGGGCGTCGCGTGTCCGCTCGAGCGTCGCCCGCCGCACGCTGATCCAGCTCGCCGGATCTGCGAATGCCGGACGCGAGACGAGCAGCTCGAGCGACTCCCTGCACCGTTGCGCCCGCGCCTGCAGCGCCCTGCCGGCACGGCCGGCCAGCGCCTCCAGATCCATGCTCACCGCCGCGTGATCCGGCACGACCAGCTTCGCGGCCAGGCTCGGCGTCCCGGCGCGCACGTCCGCCGCGTGATCCACCAACGGCGTGTCCTGCTCATGCCCCACGGCCGACACCACCGGCGTGGTGCACCCGGCCACGGCCCGCACCAGCCGCTCGTCCGAGAACGGCAGCAGGTCCTCGAACGACCCGCCGCCGCGAGCGAGCACGATCACGTCGACCTCCTCGTCCCGGTCGAGGCGGTGCAGCGCTGCGAGGATCTGCGGCACAGCGCCCGCGCCCTGCACCGCGGCCTCGACCACCCGGAACCGCGCCGGCGGATACCGCGTTGCCGCCGTCTCCAGCACATCCCGCTTCGCCGCCGCATCGGTGCCGCAGATCAGCCCGACCACCCGCGGCAGGAAGGGCAGCGGCCGTTTCCGCTCCGCCGCGAACAGGCCCTCGACGGCCAGCCGTTGCTTCAGCTCCTCGATCTGCCGCAGCACCAGCCCGAGCCCGAACTGCTCGATCGCGCTGACCCGGAACCGCAGCTCCCCCTTCTTCGCGTACACCTCCGCCCGCCCCAGCGCGTGCACTCTGTCGCCGGCCCGCAGCGGCGGCTGCACCGCGTCCAGGCGCGTCCGTGCGATCAGCGCCGGCAGGCACGCCCCGCTGCCCGGATCCTTCAGCGTCAGGTACGCGAACGCCCACCGGCCCTGATGCTTCAGCTCCGCGATCTCGCCCTCGACCCACACCTCGGGCAGCCGCTGCAGCCAGCCGCCGACCCCCTGGTTGAACCCCGCGACCGAGTACACCCTACGGTCGCCGTACTGCGTCGGCTGCGGGTTCGCGCTCATGCCTGAAGTATCGCCGCCCGCCGGGCCGCCGGTGGCCGCTTCCGGGCTAGGTGAGGATCGCCGCGGCCGTGTGCGGCGCGCATCCGCGCTCGAGGATCTGCACGGCCTGGTGCAGGTCGGCCGACGTCCGTGCGATCCGCTCGGCCAGCTTGAGCGGATAGCCCGCCTGCAGCAGGACATGCAGCCTCCACGCCTCGACCTCCGCGGACGTGCCCTCGCGCGGCTCGATCAGCTGTGCTGCAGTCATCCCGAGATCGTACGGAGCGTGTCGGACGGAACCCGGGCGCCCCTCCGGCCGCTGGTATCGTGGCCTCCCATGAGCCCACTGCTACGAGGCCTGTGGCTCGAGCTGCGCATCATCCCGGTGCTGCTGTGGAGCTTCTCCGCCATCACCCTTGGCACCGCGCTTGGCGCCGGAGACGACGTCAACGGCTGGTACTACCTCGGCGCCGTCGCCCTCGGCGTCCTCATCCAGGGCGTCCTCGCGCATACGGTCAACGAGCTCGAGGACTGGCGCTCCGGCACCGACCGCCATGCCTCCCCGCGCATCATCTCCGGCGGGAGCAAGGTGCTCGTCGCCGGCCTGCTCACCCCTCGCGCCCTTCGCATCCTCTTCCTCGCCGCCTTCGCGCTCACCGCGCTCATCGGCCTGGCGCTCGTCGCCTCGCGCGGGCTGGTGATGCTGCCGTTCGGCCTCGCGGGCGTGGCCGGCGCCATCCTCTACACCCAGCCTCCCGTGCGCGCCGCCTACCGTCCCTTCGTCGGCGAGGCGATCGCCTGCACCTGCCTCTGGCTCTGCGTCACCGGCGCCGCCGTGCTCCAGGGCGCACGCATCACGCCCTCGATCGCCGTCGCCGCTCTCGCCGTCGCGGCGTACGCCGTCGGCATGCTGATGATGCATCACTACCTCGACCACGACGCCGACCGCAGCGCCTCGCCGCCGAAGACGACCACCATCGTCCGGCTCGGCCTCGTCCGCGGCCGTCGCTACGCCATCGCATGGTCGGCGCTCGCCCTGCTCTCGGCAACCGCGGTCGCGGTCGTCCACCCACGGCTGCTGCCCCTCGCTGTCGCCTACGTCGCCGGCCTTGCCTGCCAGCTTCGCACGCGCCCCGATGACGTCGCCTCCGTCACGACCAACGAGCTTGCCGTGATCTTCTTCGGCATCGCCGGCGCTCTCATCTCCGCCGCGCTGCTCGTCCCGGCTCTGGCCTGGGCCGCCCTCGCCGCCGCCGCCCTCGTCGCGCTCGAAATGCGCCTCGCCGTCCAGCCCGCGGAGACACCCGCCGCGTGACCCTGGAGCAGGAGCTGGAGGCCGCCGCCAACGCGGCCCGCGCGCTCGCGGCCGGCCTGTCCGTCGCCGCCGTCATGGCCTCCCAGCCGGGCCGCTCCGACCGCGTCTACCTGGTCGCCCTCGGACGCGACGGCGACCACTCCTACGTCGCCCTCGACGGCGGCCTGTCGCCAGTCTCCGACCGCCGCCTCGTCCGCGACGCTGTCGTCATGCTCGGGCTCGCCGAGCGCGCCGAGGAGGCCTCCATCGCGATCCACGCCGACCGCCTCGTCGACGAGTTCGCGGCCGCGGAGGCCGCCCTCCGGCAGGCCGGCCGGGCCCAGCAGGCGACCGCCGCCGCCGACGTCCGGGCGGCCCTCACCGCGCTGTCCGAGGCCGCCGACGGCCCGCGCGTCGCCACCCCCGACTACCTCGACCGCCTCGGTTCCGCCAGCGGCCGCCTTGCGGTTGCCCTCAACGCATACGGCGATCTGCTCGAGCTGCTCTCGGGCCCGGCCGCCGGCAATCCGCCCCCCGAGGCGGCGGTGGCCTGGGGCGCGCTTCAGGCGGCAGCCGCGGCCGGCGACCCGGCCGAGTTCTCGCAGGCCATGACCGGCTCCACGGCCGCCATCGAGGCGCTCGCCGACGATGTCCTGGAGCGCCTGGTCGTCCTATGATGCCGTGCGGCCGTGCGTATCGTCGACCGCCTCATCGCAACATCCCTCCCGGTCGTCCCGAAGCCGCTCGTGCGCCACTTCGCCGACCGCTACATGGCCGGTGAGACGCTCGACGACGCGCTCGCCACCGTGGCATCCCTGAACCGCATCGGCGCCGTGGCGACGGTCGACGTGCTGGGGGAGTTCATCCACGAGCGCTCGCAGGCCGTGCGTACCGCCGATGAGTACGTCGCCCTGCTCGATGCGATCGCCCGCGAGCGGCTCGACTCGACGGTCTCGGTCAAGCTTTCCGCGCTCGGGCTGGAGTTCGACCCCGATCTCGCCCTCGAGCTGGTCACCCGCGTCGTCGAGGTGGCCGCCGGCCATGACAACCGCGTGCGCATCGACATGGAGCACAGCGGCCTCACCGACCGGACGCTGGCCGTCTATCGCACCCTCCGGGAGGCGGGCCACGAGAACGTCGGCATCGTCCTGCAGGCGTACCTGCGGCGCACCTTCGACGATGTGCGCGCGCTGGCGGACCTCACGCCCAGCGTGCGGCTCGTCAAGGGCATCTACATCGAGCCTCCCGAGATCGCCTACACCGAGCGGGCGCTGGTCAACCGCAACTTCATCGCGCTGCTTCGGGAGCTGGTCGACCTCGGCTGCCGCGTCGCCGTTGCCACGCACGACGACGCCCTCGTCGGTGAGGCGCGGCGCCTGGCGGACGAGCGCAACCTGACCCCGGACATGTACGAGTTCCAGCTCCTGCTCGGCGTCAAGGAGCAGCTGCGCGACCGGCTGATCGCGGCCGGGCACCGGGTCCGCATCTACACGCCCTACGGGGAGGCGTGGTACGGCTACTCGGTGCGGCGGCTGAAGGAGAACCCGAGCATCGCCGGGTACGTGGCCCGCGACGTGCTGCGCGGGCTCGCCGGCCGGCCGTAACCTGTCGCCTCGTTTACCGGTCGTTCACGGCGCGGTCACCGCATCGTTACCGCACCTGGAAGTAGCATCGGGGTCGGGCCGATCCGAGCGTCTGCCCAAAACGCCGGCCCATTGCCTCGGTCGCGCCGGCGGCACCCCCGCCGCCGGCCCGACTGCCCGCTCAGTGGCCGGGTTCGGCGCCCTTGGTGGTGCCCTGGGCGAGCCGGTCGAGGTCGCCGAGGCGCTCCATCCCGTACCGGCGGACGGGATCGTCCGCGGGAAGATCCTCGATCAGTGCCTGCAGCCGGCCCGCGATCTGATAGGCGAACTGCGGGGTCGCGGGCCCCCAGAGTGCGTCGATATCCCGTCGTGTCGGTCGCGCCACGGCGCCAGTGTAGTCCGCTTTTCCGAGCCTGGCTCCTTCACCAGTTCGTATCCAAAAGGTTGCGACAAGGTTTCCCACGGGTGTCCATCGACCGCGTACCGTCTCCCGGTGCCCGAACTTGTGGAACGTCAGGCTGCGACCGAGCAGACGGTTGCGCTCCTGCGCGCGGAGCTTGCCGCATGGCGGTCCGCGGTGGCCGACCGGGAGGCCATGCTCGCGACCATGCCCGTCGGGCTGGCGCTGTTCGAGGGCCAGCCGCGCGGCTGGCTTCGCTACGCCAACACGGCGTGGGTCGACATCGTGGGCGGCCCGCAGCGCGGCATCGCCGACCTGCAGCCGCCGCAGCTGCGCGAGGCGGTCGTGCGCGTGGCGGCAGGCGAGCCGCAGGCGGAGATCACGTTCCAGGTCGGCGACGCGGTGGTCGAGGCCGAGATCACGGTGACCGAGCCGATGGGCTCCGCGCTGGTCGTGGTCCGCGACGTGACCGCTGCCCGGCGCACGGAGGAGCTGCGTCGCGACTTCGTCGCGAATGCGTCCCACGAGCTGAAGACGCCGGTGGCCTCGATCCTCGGCCTCGCATCGGCGCTCGAGATCGCCGTGGACGATCCCGAGGCCACGCGCCGCTTCGTCTCCATGGTGGGCAGGGAGGCGCAGCGGCTCTCCGCGTTGGTCACCGACCTGCTCGACCTCTCGCGGCTCGAGTCCGATGCGGGCCCGCTCCATCGCCTCGAGCTGGGCCAGCTGGTCGACGAGCGCTGCGAGAAGCTGCACGTGGACGCGCACGCCGCCGGCGTCACCCTCACGTCCGACGTCGCGGACGGGATCCAGATCATGGGGAGGAGCTGGGACATCGGCCAGATGGTCGAGAACCTGCTCACCAACGCCATCCGCTACACGCCCTCGGGCGGTCGCATCTCGGTCACCGTTGCCCAGCGAGGCACCACGGCCGTGATCCAGGTTGTCGACACGGGCATCGGCATCCCCCGCGACGACATCCCCCGCGTGTTCGAGCGGTTCTACCGGGTCGATCTCGCGCGTGATCGCGCGACCGGGGGCACCGGCCTCGGGCTCGCGATCGTCCGGCATGTTGCCGAGACGCACGGCGGCCAGGTGGCGGTCGCCAGCACGCCGGGGAGGGGAAGCAGGTTCACGGTCTCGCTTCCGGTCTGCACCGAGGAGTGCGCAGGCGCCGCATGATCTCCAGCCAGGCGATCTCCATTGTTCACGTTGCCGCCCGGCCCAGTTCACCGGTCGTTAAGGGCAGGACGGCATCGTTCGGCCGAATGACGTCAGGACGGCGCGAACAACGCGCTCCCGGGGGAGCGTGAGGGAGATGGCTGTGCTCGAAGGGCCGCCGCTTGGCGATGAGCTGCACGTCCCCCGCGTCATCGCGCTCAACCGAACCCGGCCCGACCGGCTGTTCCGGGCGATCTGCCTCGCGGCGGGCCTCGTGACGCTCGTCGTGCTGGTGCTGATCGGGTTCTTCCTCCTCACCCGCGCGATGCCCGCGCTGCGCGCCGGTGGGCTTCGCTTCTTCACCACCCAGGAGCTCCCGCCTCAGCCCGTGGCCGGCCAGCCGTTCGGCATCGCGGCGCTGATCTTCGGCACCGTGGAGATCTCGCTGATCGCCCTCTTGCTCGCGGTTCCGGTGTCGATCGCCACCGCCCTGTTCATCACCGAGTACGCACCGGGCGGGTTGAAGCGCCCGCTGATCTCGATCGTCGAGCTGCTCGCGGCTGTGCCCAGCCTGATCTACGGCCTCTGGGGCTTCTTCTTCCTGCAGCCGCGGATGATCGGCGTCAGCGATTGGCTGAACCAGCACGCCTCGTTCATCCCGCTCTTCCGGGTCGACCAGCGGCTGTTCACATCGTCGCCGTTCGTCGCCGGGGTGGTGCTCGCGCTGATGGTCGTGCCCATCTGCACGGCCGTGATGCGGGAGGTGTTCTCCCAGGCGCCGCCCGGGGAGAAGGAGGGCGCGCTCGCGCTCGGTGCGACCCGCTGGGGCGTGATCCGCGCGGTCGTCCTGCCGTTCGGCAAGGGCGGCATCATCGGCGGGTCGATGCTCGGGCTCGGCCGTGCGCTCGGCGAGACGATCGCCGTCGCCATCATCATCAGCCCGATCTTCACGATCACGCCGCACATCCTCCAGTCGGGGGGCAACTCGATCCCGGCGACGATCGTGCTGCGGTTCAGCGAGTCGAGCGGGCTCGGCCTGTCGGTGCTGATGGCGGCCGGCCTCACGCTCTTCGTCCTCACGCTCGTCGTCAACATGATCGCGTCGCTGGTCGTGTCGCGGTCACGGTCGGGGCAGGGGGTGGAGATCTGACCACGCACGCCCAACCGGACGCGGCCGCCTCGACGCCTGCGGAGGTGGTGTGGGCGTCCCCGCCTGCGCCGCCGCCCGTGGACGAGCGGCCCGTGCGGCCGAGCAGCATCCGTCGCGAAGACGTCGGCGTGCTGGTCGCGGCCGCGATCGCCTCCCTCGCGCTCGTCTGGCTCACGTATGGCCACCTCGCGCCGACCTCCGGGATGCTCGGGTTCGTCATCTTCTGGTTCGCCGGGTTCATCGGGATCTACTGGATCAGCGAGCGCGAGCTGGAGGGCCCCCTGATCGCCGCGGACAAGACGATCGCCGTCATCATCGGCTCCGTCGCGGTGGGGTTGCTGGTGCCGCTGCTCGCGATCCTCCTGTTCGTGCTGCAGAAGGGCATCGAGGCGCTGCACGTCGGGTTTTTCACAACCGACCTTGCCTCGGTGGGGCCGATATCGAAGCCCACGGACGGCGGCGCGCTGCATGCCATCATCGGCACGCTGGAGCAGGTGGCGATCGCGGTCGTCATCTGCGTGCCCGTGGGCCTGGCGACGGCCGTCTACATGAACGAGGTGGGCGGGCGCCTGACGCAGCTGGTGCGCACGCTGGTGAATGCCATGAGCGGCGTCCCCTCGATCGTCGCCGGGCTGTTCATCTACGCGGTCTGGATCCTCGAGTTCCACCACACCTTCTCCGGCTTCGCGGCCTCGCTGGCGCTCTCGATCCTGATGCTGCCGACGGTCACCCGCACCGCGGAGGAGGTGCTCCGCCTCGTCCCCGACGGACTGCGGGAGGCCTCGCTCGCGCTCGGCACGCCGGAGTGGCGAACCGTGTGGTCGGTCGTGCTGCCGACGGCGCGAAGCGGCCTGATCACGGCCATGATCCTCGGAGTGGCCCGGGCGGTCGGCGAGACGGCGCCGCTGATCATGACGTCCTTCGGGTCGAACGTCGTCAACAAGGACGTGTTCTCGAACCCCCAGCAAAGCCTGCCGCTGTTCGTGTGGCAGCAGTACCAGCTTCAGCTGAAGGCGCCTCTCGCCCGCGCCTGGGCCGGTGCTCTCGTGCTGATCATCCTAGTGCTTGTCCTGTTCACGATCGCCCGCATCGTGGCGGGCAGCCGGAGGATCACCGGATGAGCGACGACCGCGACTCGAAGACGATGGAGCTTCCCGCCCAGCCGGACGTCACGCCGGCGGCGGCCGCAATGAACGGCCGCTCGGCGGCCGCTGCCGGCGACCTGCGGGCCGAGCACGTCAGTGCCTGGTTCGGGAGCCACAAGGTGCTCGAGGGTCTTTCGCTGCACATGCGACCGCGCGTGGTGACGGCGCTGATCGGGCCCTCCGGCTGCGGGAAGTCGACGTTCATCCGCATCCTCAACCGGATGCACGAGCTCGTGCCAAGCGCCGCGCTCGCGGGCAGGGTCGTCCTCGACGGGAGCGACATCTACGGGCCGACCTACCGGCCGACGGACACCCGCCGTCAAATCGGCATGGTGTTCCAGAAGCCCAACCCGTTCCCGGCCATGAGCATCTACGACAACGTCCTCTCCGGGCTCAAGCTGACGCGCGTCAAGGTGGGAAGCAAGGATGAGGTGGTCGAGCAGGCGCTTACCCGCGCCGGCCTCTGGCGGGAGGTCAAGGAGCGGTTGAAGTCGCCGGGGGGAGCGCTCTCCGGCGGCCAGCAGCAGCGCCTCTGCATCGCCCGGGCGCTCGCGGTCAGTCCCAACGTGCTGCTCATGGACGAGCCGTGCTCCGCGCTCGATCCGACGTCGACCCGCCGGATCGAGGAGACCATCGAGGAGATCCGCCGCGAGGTGACGGTCGTGATCGTCACGCACAACATGCAGCAGGCGCAGCGCGTCTCGCAGCAGTGCGCGTTCTTCAACGTGAACGAGGGCGAGCCCGGCAAGATCGTGGAGATCGGGCCGACTGAGAAGATCTTCAGCAATCCTGACGACCCGCGGACGGCGGATTACGTGAATGGCCGGTTCGGGTAACACCCGGCGCCGGCTGGCGCTCCTGCTGCTCGTGGTGTTCTGCTCGCTCGCATCGTCTGCGACGGCGGCAGCTCCCGCCCAGGCGAGCGTGACCGTGCTTGGGGCCGGGTCGACATGGGATCAGATCGCGACCACGCAGTTCGCCGCCGACGTCCACTCGCTGTACGGGATCACCATCAACTACCAGGGCGTGGGGTCGAGCGCGGGCCGCGAGTTCTACATCGAGAACCAGGTCGACTTCGGAGACTCCGACATTCCCTTCCTGGCTCCGGAGCTGGCACGCCTTCAGAAGGAGCATAAGACCTTTCAGTACCTCCCGACCGTCGCCGGAGCGACCGGGCTGATGTACAACCTGCGATCCACCTCGGGCAAGCTGATCACGAACCTCCAGCTCGATTCGAGGGTGCTCACGGGCATCTTCACCGGCACCATCCACAGCTGGCGCGATCCCCGGATCCTGGCCGAGAACCCGGGGCTGCGCTCGCAGATACCCAGCGCCACCATCATCCCGGTGGTGCGAGCCGACGGGTCGGGCACCTCGGCCATGTTCTCGGACTACCTGCGCCAGATGCAGCCGGCGATGTGGCGGACGTTCTGCGCCCATTACATCCCCGGCCCCTGCGGGCAGATCTCGTTCTGGCCGCTCAACCTTCCCAACGGCGTCGCGCAGAAGGGCTCAGACGGCGTCGCGAACTACGTCCAGCAGCAGACCAACACGATCACCTACGTCGAGACCGGGTACGCGCTGGCGCGGAACTTCCCGGTCGTGCTCGTCAAGAACCAGAGCGGGCGCTACGTGTTCCCTTCCTCGGCGAACGACGCCACCGCGCTGCGGCACGCGCGCATCCAACCCGACCTGATCTCGGATCTGAGCGGGGTTCACACGGCGCCCGAGCCGAACGCCTATCCCATCGCCGGGTACAGCTACATGATCACGCCCACGAAGGCGCAGTACGGCTTCACGCCCCAGAAGGGGGCGGTGCTCGGCAAGTTCATCCTCTACATGGCGTGTGCGGGCCAGCAGAAGGCCGCACAGCTCGGCTACTCGCCGCTGACGCCCGTGCTCGTCCGCGGCGTGTTCGCGGCCGTGCGGCGGATCCCCGGTGCGCCGGCCCCGCCGCCGATCTCCCAGTGCGCGAACCCGACCATCACCGGCCACGGCAGCGGCGGCGGCGCGAGCGGCAACCCGGGCTCGACGCCGCAGCAGCAGCAACAGCAGCAGCAGGGCTCGAAGAGCTCGAAGAACCACCAGAAGAGCGGCGCGAGCGGATACAACCAGACGCCGCAGGGCGCCACCAGCCAGGCTGCTTCTGCGGGCCTCACCCCGACGGCCGGGGTCGTCCTGACCGCCACGCAGCTCGCCGCACGCCGGGTGACTGCGGCGAGGCTGATCGCCGACATCAAGCCGCCGTCGAACCTGCCACTGCTGCTCGCGGTGCTCGACCTGGCGCTGATCGTGTTCTGCCCCTGGCTGATCTGGCACCAACGGCGACGTTCACCAGGAGATTCTCCGGAAGGTGGCTGACATGCGTCCAACGCGATTTCGCCTGCTCGTGATGCTCGCGCTCGCCATCGCGGCGGCTGCCGCGCAGCTGCCGTCCTCAGCTGTGGCCGACACCCCGGCCATGAGCGTCGCTCCGACCACGACCGGCCTGGTGGACGGTCAGGTGGTGACGATCACCTGGTCGGGCTTCCAGCCGCAGTCATTCATCTACATACGCGAGTGTGCGCACGGTGCCACCTCGGCGGCCAAGCAGTGCGTCCGGTATGGGCGCAACCCCGAGAACGACCTCAGCGACGCGGCAGGCGGCGGCAGCCTGCGGTTCCTCCTGAAGGCGACCAACTTCGGCACGTTCTCGTGCGACGATCGCCATGCCTGCGACCTGGTCGCGATGCAGCAGCCCAACGACCTGACCGGCGCCGTCCGTGTGCCGCTCGCCTTCGCGCACTCGCCGACGGCCTGCCCGGGCTCGCTCGCCGCCCCCGTGGGTGGGGAGGGCGCCAGTTCGGCCGCGTACACGTTGTACGCCTGGGAAAACGCCGCATGCAACACGCCCGCGCACCTGAGCGTGACCTACACCAACGACAACTCCTTCGACGGCCTCTCGCACTGGGTGTCGGGCTTCCCAGGGACGAACTTCGGGGTCACAGGGCTTCCGCTCGCGGCCGACCAGCTGGCACAGCTCAAGGCGCAGCACCGAACCTTCCGCTACGCCCCGCTGACGGCGACCGGCGTGGGACTCGCGTTCAACCTGGTCGACAAGGAGGGAAACCAGGTCACGAGCCTGGTGCTGACGGCGCACATCATCGCGGAGATCGCCACGAACCGGCTGTCCAGCCTGTACTGCCCGCCCGAGGTAGCCGACGCGGACTGCATGCGCATCTACGGCGCTGATCCTGACATCCGCCGGCTGAACCCGAATGTCGACTTCCCTGCGGGGCCGGTCAACTTCTTCATCAACGCCGATCACTCGTCGTCGAACGTCGCGTTCACATCGTGGCTGTCCGCCACGGCACCCGACGTATGGACATACGGCACGAGCAGCGTCTGGCCGCCGCCCGACCCGAACGCCTGCAGGGTCTGCTCTGGCGGCGTGTCGGGGGAGAACAACGTCATGCTGAACGGCGCCGTCCCCGACCCCTACATTCCCCAGGCCGCCTACTTCGCGGTGGTCGACTCGACCTACGCAGCCGTCGGCGATCTGCCGCTGGTGCGCATCGTCAACCCCGGGCAGCCGGAGACGGGCGTCGCGCCGACCAAGGACTCGATCACGGCCGCCATTGCGGATGCGGCGGCGAACGCCGATGGCACCGTCACGCCCGATTACGCGACCAGCGATCCGAACGCCTATCCGATCCCGATGGTGAGCTACGCGACCGTCCCCACCTCGAAGGGCTGGCCCGGGTTCACCGCTGACGACGGGAAGACCCTCGCCGCCTTCCTGCGGTTCGCCGTCAGCGACGCCGGCCAGAGCGACCAGGTGCTCCCCCCCGGCAGCTACCCCTTGCCGGATCCATTGAAGGCCACGACAACCTCCGCCGCCGGTCAGATCCCGACGTCTGAGCCGACGCCGACGCCCACTGGAGGCGGCGGCGGTGGCGGGTCAGGCACGTTCGGCCCGGGTTCCGGTGGCGGCGGCTTCGGTTCGGGCAGCGGCGGCGGCGGCTTCGGTGGAGGCGGCGGGTCAGGCGGCTCGGGCGGCGGCGGGTCGCACTCCGGTCACAACGCCAAGGTCCCGGCTGCCATCAAGGTGCCGCTGCTGCCGCTGGCCGCAACGATCTCGTCGCCGGCCGGCGCCACGATGTCCCGTGCGCTCGGCCTGCTGGCCCTGATCGCCCTGCTGGTGGCGCCGATCGTGTGGCTGGTGCGAGAGGGGCTTGCGGGCGGGAGGCTGCCATCGCTATCCGGGATTCGCTGGCGCCCCGGAGGGTTCGGCCGGTGAGCCAGGTGGAGAACCCGCCGGTCGAGCCGGCGCCGCCGCAGGCGGACATCACCCCCGGGGTCGCATACGCCGCGCCGGCAGCGCCGGCAGAGGTGGACGCCCGGCGCGTGGCCGACATCGGCCGCCGTGGCTGGATCGTGCGGGGTGCGATCCTGGCGCTGCTGCTGGTGGGCGGGTTCGTGGCCTATGAGCTGTGGTTCACGGGCCTGCTCGAGAGCCGCGCGCAGGCGGGGCTGCTCTCCCAGTTCCGTGCCTCGCTCGCGCTCGACGACTCGAGTGCAGTGGTCACGCCTCCCGACGGCAAGGCGCTCGGCATCGTCTCGTTCCCGCGCTTCGGCGAGCAGCAGGTGATGGTGCAGGGGATGTCGGACGCGGACACCAAGCTCGGTCCCGGCCACGACCCGTCGACCCCGGCGCCGGGACAGGCCGGCAACGCGGTCCTGGTCGGAAGGCGCGAGACCTACGGAGCTCCGTTCCAGCACCTCGGCGGGCTGCAGACGGGCGACACCATCGTTACCACCACCAGGCAGGGTCAGTTCCTGTACGCGGTGCAGAGCGTCGCCCGCGCGCCGCTCGGATCACTGTCGGTCGTGGCCCCGACGAAGGACGACCGGCTGACGTTGATCACCGCAGCCAGCGGAGTCCACCCCTCGAGCGAGCTGGTGGTGGTCGGCAAGCTCGAGGGGCAGGGGCTGCAGGCGCCCGGGCCCCTCCCTCTGCGGCCGGCGGGCCTGCACCCGGGCGCGAGCAGCGGAGTCGGCGGAAGCTGGGGCTCGTTGCTGCTCTGGGGGCAGCTGCTGCTGATCACGATCGCCGCCGCGGTGCTGCTCTACGTGCGCCGGTGGAACGCGGCCGTCACATACCTGCTGACCACGCCGCTGATCATCACGTTCGCGATCATGTTCTACGGGGCGATCGATGCGCTCCTGCCGGCCAGCCTGTGAGCCGCCTTCGCACGCTCATCCTGCTGGTCGCGGCCTGTGCCGCGGGCTGCTCGTCCTCCTCGGCGACCGGCTCAGCATCGAACGCGAGCGACCAGCCCTCGTCGCAGCCGCCGCCGGGCACGGTGTTGGGAGGCGGGCACTTTACGATCGGAACGAAGGTCCACATCACGTCGACCGGCTTCGATCCCCAGGTGCTCTACACGCCGATTGGGTCGACCGTAACCTGGACGAACCGCTCCGACAGCCCGCAGTCGGTGCACTTCGACAACTGGGATCCGACGCAGCCGGTCGATTCCGGCGCGATACCCCCCGGCGGCACCTGGACGTTCACGTTCAAGAGCACCGGCAGCGTCGTCTACCACTCGAACCAGAATCCCAGCTTCCGCGGCACGGTGCAGATCCGGCTGACCGAGTAGCGGCGGCCTGCTCCTGTAATCGGTCAAGTTCGCCTCGCGAACGATCGTTCACCCAACCGTCGCACGGCATTTCCAATGGGGACACCTGCGGCCGGTAGAACGGTCGGTGCACAGCTGAACGGAAGGGGGTGGTGGCCCGAGATCATCGGGGCACGAGAGGTACGGAAAGCACCTAGCGCGTTGACCAGTAACCAGGGATTGAAGGAGAGGGAACACTGATGAAATCATGGGTGAGGCGGGCTCCGATCCTGCTCGCGCTCGTGGCCGCGGTCGCGGCGCTGACGGCGTCGACCTCGTTCGGCGCCACCGCCGGCAACGGGGTGGTCGTGCAGGGCAGCGGCTCGGACACGTCCTACTTCCTGATGACGGCGCTCGGAAACCTGTACAACCAGGCTCCGGGCTGCAACGTCCTCGCACCGGCAAACGTCACGCAGCCGCTGAACTACAACTGCCCAAACGCGGCGTCGGAGAACTCCAAGGACTTCGTCAACTACTACCACGACCTGACGGCGGAACGGTTCCCGTACGGCTCGAGCAACGGCATTGCCCAGATCTGCCAGAAGAGCACACCGGCGGTGCAGTTCGCACGATCCTCCCGGCTGCCCAAGAGCAGCGACTGCACCGGTCTCACGTTTATCGGGTTTGCCACCGACGGCGTCACGTGGGAGTGCTTCCCCACCGACGGTAACGGCCACGCCCAGCCCTGTAACGGCGTGACGTCGCTCACCCAGCAGGCGCTGAAGGACATCTTCGTGAACTGCACGGTCACGGACTGGAGCGATCCCGAGGTCGGCGGCAGTTCCGGGCCGATCACGGTCTACGTGCCGCAGGCGGGCTCCGGTACGGGCTCCACATGGGCCAGCTACCTGGGCGTCACCCTGGCCAGCGGCCAGGCACTCGACACCTGCATCCCGACCGCCGCGAAGGCGCATCCGGGACAGCCGGGATCCCATGTCAGCCCCGAGAACACGAACTCGCTGATCATCGCCAACGGCGACCAGGCGAGCGCGATCTTCCCCTTCTCGGTGGGCGTGTACCACTTCACCTACGGCACGAACGCGTTCAGCGATCCGAACGGCGACGGCAGTGCCGTCAACGGCATCAACGGCGTTCAGCCGACCAACGCCAACCTGCTGAACAGCACATTCCCGAACATCCGCAACCTGTTCAATGTGTACTGCAATGGCGGAACCGGCTCGACCTGCACCAAGGTCAACTCGGCGACGCTGCGGTTCATCGGGCAGGCTGGCGGCTTCCTCTGCAAGAACGAGGGTAAGTTCAACGACAGCCTCGGAAACCCGATCCTCGATCCGATCACGGGGCTGCCGTACCGCGGTGCCCCCAACGGCTCGACCCCGACCGGCGAGATCCCCTCGACGATCAGCAAGTTCGGGTTCGTCCCGCTGCCCAAGCAGGGCACCGGCACCACTGCCACGTACTGCACGTCGACGACGCACTAGCCGTCGGTAGGTAGTGATCACCACGAGGGGCCCGGCCATGCGGCCGGGCCCCTCTCGGTTGCGCGCATCTCCACTTCGTAACACGTCGTTCACCCATCGGATGCCCACGGCCGTTCCCGGTTCGGGGACACTTCCTCCCGATGGAACCCGCTCCAATGGCTCCATGCGTGCTCCTGGTGGAGGACGAGCCCTCCCTCGCCGAGAGCATCCGCTACTCGCTCGAGCGCGAGTGCTGCCGTGTGCTGATCGCGCCGGACGGCCTGCAGGCGGTCGAGGTGGCTCGGGCCGAGCGCCCCGACCTGATGGTGCTCGACCTGATGCTGCCCGGCCTGGCGGGCCTCGATGTCTGCCGGACGGTGCGGCAGGAGTCGAGGGTGCCGATCATGATCCTGACCGCCAAGGACGGCGAGGCCGACAAGGTCGCAGGCCTCGAGCTTGGTGCGGACGACTACATGACCAAGCCCTTCTCGATGCGCGAACTGGTCTCCCGGGTGCGGGCTCACCTGCGGCGTGCGGCGATGTACGGCGGGGGTGCCGCGGCCGCCGCCGAGGCCGGCGAGATGCTGTGCGGCGGCCCGGTGGAGCTCGACGTGGAGCGCCACGAGGTGCGGGTGCGGGGCGAGCAGGTGCGGCTCACACCCAAGGAGTTCGGGCTGCTGGCGCTGTTCGTCCGGCGGCAGGGGCGACTGCTGACCCGTGATTTCCTGATCTCCGAGATGTGGGGAGCCGACTACTTCGGTGACACGAAGACCCTCGACGTCCACGTCAAGCGGCTGCGGCAGAAGATCGAGGGCAACCCGCAGTCGCCGGCCCACCTGGTGACCGTGCGAGGGCTCGGCTACCGCTTCCTCAGCAACCCGGCAACGGCTGACTGACGCCGTGCTGGTGTTCCGAGCGGGCCTGCGCCCGGCGATGGTCGCATCCCTCCTCTGCGCGCTTCTCGCAGGAGCGTGCGGCTGCTCCGGCGGCAGCGGGAGCTCCGGCTCCTTGACCCCTGACCAGGTCAACCAGTTCGTCCTCGTTCGTGAGGCGACCGATGACATGACGCACCTGCTGAACGCGATCCGGGCGGCCGACGCCGGCGTCGTCGCGCTCGAGCAGGAACGCCCCGCCACGCACCGCTGGCGTGAGGGTGCGCGCGGAGAGGAGCTGCTGTGGAGCCAGGTCCTGACCGAGCTGAACATGTTCAACCAGGCGCAGGGCACGCTGGTACCCCAGGTCGAGGCGGCGGTCGCAGAGCACAAACGGATCGCGACCGACTGGCTCTCGGCCCTTGTGAATGCGCAGAAGCAGCCGCCCTCCTCCCGGGAGCAGATGCTGCGGCGGTGGGCACCGCTCACGAAGCAGGAGCAGCGGGCCAGGCACCTGCTGCAGGACGCGGCGCTTGGGCTATCGAGGAAGGGATGTGCGCTCGGCACGGCGCATCGCAACCTCATGAGCGACGCAGATCTCGCGAGCACGTGCGCGGCCGCGAAGGCGCTCTCGGCACCGCCTGCGACCTAGGTGTGCCCTCCCTCGATCCTTTCGCTGCTTGCCTACCGATCGCGCAAACCGCACGGCGCCGTGGAATCAATCATCTACCCGCTTTACCGAACCTTCACCTAAACGACACCGGGGCGCGACCCACCCGGAGTGCGCCCGACGTCACACTCCAGCGAGATGATGGAGCAGGGTGATAATCGGTTCGTCTCGGAGCGCCTGAGCGCCAACCTGGCCTCGGTGGCGCGCGTGCTCGACGCGGCGGACAGGGCGCTCGCAACCCACGACGCGGGCCTGGCCAACGTCGTCCTCGGCTTCGAGGCCGACGCGCGCTCCGGCATCGGGCCGGTGGCCGGCGCCGTCCGCGGCGATGCGGCCGTCGAGAGCATCCTCGACCTCGCCATGCGCGTGGCCGACCTTGCGCGCATCGCGTGGCGGCCGGACCGGCTGCACCCCGAGGACTCCGAGCTTGCGGCGCTGCGGGAGGACATCGACGCCGTCCGCGCCCATGTCGGCCTGGTGATCGAGGGCGGCTCCGAGGAGCTGTCGATGCTGACCCGGCTGGTCGCGCGGGCAGATGCCCACACGGCGGCGATGGTGCGTGCGTGCGACATGCGGAGGTATGCGTGCCTCGCGTCCTGATCGTCGAGGACGACAACGTCATCGCCAACGCCATAGCCACCCACCTCCGCCACGCCGGCATGGAGGTGGAGTGGTCGGATCGGGGCGACCGCGCCATGAAGAAGCTTCGCTTCGAGCGCCCGGACGTCGCGATCATCGACCTGATGCTTCCCGGCATGGACGGCTGGCGGATGATCGAGGCGCTGCGCGCCGATGGTGTCGGCATCCCGCTGATCGTGGTCAGCGCACGCGGCACCGAGCAGGACAAGGTGCACGCGCTCGGCATCGGCGGCGACGACTACCTCGCGAAGCCGTTCGGCATGGGCGAGCTGGTGGCCCGCGTGCAGGCGGCGATCCGGCGGGCCGGGCTGGCCCGGGGCACCGTCGGGCGCGAGCGCGTGGAGGTGCCCGGCCTGGTGATCGACCCCGACCTGCACCGTGCCATCCTGGACGGCACCGACGCGGAGCTGACCCGCACCGAGTTCCGGCTGCTGTCCGTGCTGGCCTCGGAGCGCGGCCGCGTCATGAGCCGCGACCAGCTCCAGCAGCGCGTGTGGGGCACGCCGTACCGGCCGCGTGACCGGTCGGTCGACGTCTGCGTGCGAAAGCTTCGCGAGAAGCTCGACCAGCGCAGCTCCGCCTACACCTACATCCACACGCACTACGGCGTCGGCTACCGCTTCGACGCCGAGGAGCGCGAGGCGGAGGCCGCGACGGCCGCCGAGAGCGCCTAGGGTCTCGCTAGACGGCCGCGGTCTCGGGCTGGATCACCCCGCCGGTCTCGAGATCGAAGAAGAAGAAGCGGTCGGGAGCGACGGCAAGCCGCACGCGGTCGCCCGCGGCGGCCGTGCTGCGCGGGTTCACCCGGGCCGTGCAGACCGACTCGCCGGCCTCCGCCACCAGTGGCACCACCGTGTGGTCGGCTGCATCGGGCTCGGCAGCCGCACGCACGGCCTCGGTCATCACCGGCGGCACCTGCAGCCGGAAGATCACGTTGACCTCGGACCCGAGCTCCTCGACCACCTCGGCCAGCACCTCGATCACCGGCATGCCCTCGTCCCGGGCCAGCGCGGCGTCCTCGAAGTCCGCCGGTCGCAGGCCGAGCACCACCGTTCGACCCTCGTAGGCCCGCAGGTCGGTGTCGGGCGGAATCGGCAGCCGGTGCTCGGCGAAGTGCAGGTAGCCGTCGCGCGCCGTCGCCTGGATCAGGTTCATCGACGGCGAGCCGATGAAGGCGGCCACGAACAGGTTGGCGGGGGTGCGGTAGAGCGCCGGCGGGCTGTCCAGCTGCTGGACGACGCCGTCCTTCATGACTGCGACCCGGTCGCCCAGCGTCATCGCCTCGACCTGGTCGTGGGTCACGTAGATGGTGGTCGTGTGGAGCGTGTCGCGCAGCCTGGCCAGCTCCGCCCGCATCGCCACGCGCAGCTTCGCATCCAGGTTCGAGAGCGGCTCGTCCATGAGGAACGCCCGCGGCTCGCGCACCATCGCGCGCCCCATCGCGACGCGCTGGCGCTGGCCGCCGGACAGCTGCGCCGGCTTGCGGTCGAGCAGCGTGTCCAGGCCCAGCACGCGGGCCACCTCTTCCACCTTTGCCCGCCGCTCCGACTTCGGGGTGCGCCGCAGCTTGAGGCCCAGCTCGAGGTTCTGCGCAACCGACATGTGGGGGTAGAGCGCGTAGTTCTGGAACACCATTGCGATGTCGCGGTCACGCGGCGGCAGGTCGGTGACCACGGTGTCGCCGATCACCACCTCGCCGTCTGTGAGCTCCTCCAGCCCGGCCACGATGCGGAGCAGGGTCGACTTGCCGCAGCCGGACGGCCCGACCAGCACCATGAACTCGCCGTCCGTGATCTCCATCGAGATGTGATCGACGGCGACCACCTCGGAACCGAACACCTTGGTCACGCCGTCCAACAGGATCCTGGCCACTCAGCGCCTCCTCCTCGGTGCCACCAGGCGATCGTGGGTGACCGACCGGCGTACCTCGCCATATGCTCGCCGCTGTGCGCCGAGCTCGTCAAGGCCCAGGTAGGCGGCCCCGAGCACCGGCGGAGCGTCGAGCACCGACACGCGCGCCGCGGGGGCGACCGCGCGCACGCCCTCCTCGATGTGCGTGAGCAGGCGGGGATCCCGCCCTCGGGCGACACCCCCACCCAGCACCACGTCCGCATCGGTTGCGGTCATCCGCAGCCTCCGCAGCGCCGAGGCCACCATGGCGACGATCTCGGCCGCGAGCCCATCGACGATCCGCTGGGCCACGGCATCACCTCCCGCCGAGGCGCGGAACACGAGCGGCGGCAGCTCCGTCAGCCGGTGGTGGTCGAGCTTGCCGAGGTAGATCGCCTCCATCACCTGCTTCGGCGACGACAACCCGAAGTACGCCGGCACCTCGCGCTCGAGCACGGTGTGCTGCGCGCGCAGGTCGCGGCCGCGGATGGCGGCGCGGAGGGCGTGGAGGCCGAGCCAGTCGCCCCCGCCGCCGTCGCCGGAGATCTCGCCGATCGCGGGGTAGCGGACGATCCGGCCGGTGGGGGAGACCGCCGAGCAGTTGAGCCCGGTGCCGCACACGACGCCGACGCCCCACGGCCGGTCGGTACCGGCGCGCAGCACGGCGAACGTGTCGTTGCGCAGCACCAGCCGCTCGCTCCAGCCCAGCGAGCGCAGGGTGCGAAGCAGCCGGCGGTCGTCCACCGGCAGGTCGGCGCCGGCGAGGCAGAGCACGGCCACATCGGCGATCGGGCCGGCGCCCGGTCTGACGCCTGCCGACCCGCACGCCCGGCCCACGGTCGCGGCCAGCTCCGCGAACGACTCCTCGTGATCGTCGGGTGAGAAGCTCGCGCCGCCTCCGCGCGCCGCGCCCAGCACGCGGCCGCCGCGGCTGAGCAGGACGGCGTCGAGCTTGGAGTTGCCGCCGTCGACGGCGAGGATGGCCGGACGCCCGGTTCCCCTAGGCAAGCTCGTCCACGCCGACCAGGTCGGCGCCCTCCTCACGCAGGTGGTCGACCAGGTCGCCGATCACCGACGCCGTCACGTCCGGCCAGCTGTGCATGAGCACGATCGCACCGTCGCCGTGCCGCCGAAGGCCGTCGAGGACGGTGACGATCATGTCGGCGGGCGTGCGCCCCGGCTCCCAGTCGGTGGTGTCGATATCCCAGCCGACGTGGCGGTAGCCGGCCCGCTCGATCGCGGCGAGCACGCGGGCGTCGTCGGCGCCGTCGCCGTACGGGCATCGGAACCACGGCCGGGGGCTGGCTCCGCAGCTTCGCTCGATCATCTCCTCCGCCTCGCGCAGCGATGCGGCGATGCCCTCATCGGTGAGCATGTCCATCGGCGCGTGCGACTTCGAGTGGTTGCCGACCAGGTGCCCCGCCTCGGCGATCCGGCGCGCCTGGCCGGGATTGGCGGCGGCCCACCGCCCCTGCACGAAGAAGGTCGCCCGCACGCCGCGGCGCTCGAGCTCGTCGAGCTGCCGATCCAGATTCCCCGGCGCGGACGGGTGGTCGGGGTGCTCCGTGTCGACGGTGAGGGCGATCCGGGCGCTCACTCGCGCGTCGTCACCTTCCCCGCGATGGCGAACTCTCCCGGGGTCAGGCCACGGGACCTGGCGAGGCGCCAGGCCAGGAGCTGCGCCGGGATGGTGGCGGCCGCGGCGGCCAGCCCGTTCTCGAGCGGCCCGACCGCGACGGACTCGCATCCGTCCGGCGCCTCGCCGTCCTGGCTGATCACGAGCACCGCCGCGCCGGCGCGGGCCAGCTCGTCGGCAAGCCGCAGCTCCAGCTCGCGTGTCCGCGGCTCGGTGGCGACCACCATCACCGCCAGCCGCGGGCCCGCCAGCTCGAGCGGCCCGTGGCGGAACTGCGCCGCCTGCAGGGACTCGGCCGGGAAGCGGGCAGCCTCCTTCAGCGTCAGGGCGCCCATCTCGGCGGCCGCCCGGGCCGAGCCGCGGCCGACCAGCGCCAGCGTGGGGCGCCCGTCGATCCACTCGCAGAGGTGATCGGCCGTCTGCTCCGGCTCGGCGAGCAGCCGCTCCATCTCCAGCGCCGCCCGCTCGAAGGGCGGATCTCCGACCAGGGAATCGAGCACCGCCAGCGCGGCGGCGAACGTCATCGTCGACGGTCCGTGCTCCTCTCCGGCGCCCGTGTCCAGCGCGATGTCCGCGGCCCGCGCGAGGGTGTTGCCCCGGCCGTTGGTGACGGCGGCGACGAGCGGCCGCTCGGTGGGCAGCCGCTCCACCAGCTTGACCAGCTCGGCGCTCTCGCCAGACTGGCTGATGCAGGCGAGGACGCCGGCGCGCCGCATCGCCGCCATCCGGAAGTGCAGCAGCTCGGCGGTGTCGAGCATCCAGCAGTCGACCCCGCGCCCGGCCAGCGTCGTCACGGCCGGGTAGGACGCGTCGTAGGAGCTGCCCATGCCGGTGAAGATGACCGGCTCGGGGCGGTCGAGCGCGCGGCGCAGCTCCGCGACCTCATCGGCCTGGCGGGCGAGGGCCGCCTCCGCCCGCCGGAGAGCCTCCGGCTGGCCGGTGATCTCCGCGATGAATCTGTCAGGAAACTTTCCTAACGATTTCACTTCCGGGCCAGGATACCCTAGGATTGGGACGTTGTGAAAGTGGCGGTGATCGGAGGCGGAAGCACCTACACGCCGGAGCTGATCGAGGGCTTCGGTCTGCGCCGCGACGTGCTGGACGTCGACGAGCTGGTGCTGCACGACATCGACCAGGAGCGTCTCGACATCGTCGGCGGCCTGGCCGGCAGGATCCTCCGCAAGCTCGAGTACCCGGGCCGGCTGACGCTCACCACCGACCGCGAGCAGGCGGTGGCCGGCGCGTCGTTCGTGCTGGTGCAGCTGCGCGTGGGCGGGCTGCAGGCGCGGCTGCGCGACGAGACGATCCCGGCCCGCTTCGGCCTGATCGGCCAGGAGACGACGGGGCCCGGCGGCTTCGCCAAGGCCCTGCGCACCGTGCCGGTCGTCCTCGGCATCGCCGAGGACATGGCCCGCGTGGGTGCCGAGGGCGCATGGCTGCTCGATTTCACCAACCCGGCCGGCCTGGTCACCCAGGCCCTGATCGACCACGGCCACCACGCGATCGGGCTGTGCAACATCCCGATCGGGTTCCAGCGCTCGCTCGCAAAGCAACTGGGCGTCGAGCCGTCGCAGGTGCAGCTCGAGCACGTCGGGCTCAACCACCTGTCCTGGGAGCGGAAGGTGCTGGTCGACGGCGTCGACCGGCTGCCGGAGCTGATCGACACCTACGCCGACCAGCTGGGCGAGGAGGTCGACCTCCCGGGCGGCCTCGTGCGGCTGACCCGCTCGATCCCGTCGTACTACCTGCGCTACTTCTACCTGACCGGCGAGGTGCTGGAGAAGCAGCGGACGGCCCGCTCGCGAGCGGACGAGGTGATGGAGATCGAGCGCAACCTGCTCGAGATGTACCGTGACCCGTCGCTGGACGAGAAGCCGAAGCTGCTCGAGCAGCGGGGTGGCGCGTTCTACTCAGAGGCGGCGGCGATGCTGCTCGAATCGCTCCACACCGACCGCGGCGACGTCCAGGTGGTGAACGTGCGGAACGGCGGTGCGATCCCGAACCTCGCGGACGACGCCGTGGTCGAGGTGGCGTGCCGGATCGACGCCCAGGGGGCGTCCCCGCTGCCGGTCGAGCCGCTCGCCCCGGAGATGCTCGGGCTGGTCGAGCAGGTGAAGGCGTACGAGCGGCTCACGGTCGAAGCGGCCGTGACGGGCGACAGGGACACCGCCCTCAAGGCGCTGATGGCGAACCCGCTGTCGGCCGACTACCGCGTGGCCGCCCCCCTGCTGGACGCGCTGCTCGAGGAGAACCGCGAGCTGCTCCCGCGCTTCTTCGCCTAACCGGACCTTCACAGCACCCTCACCGGACGCTATCCCACTCGGCTGGAAGCGGCTGACAGCATCGCCGTGATGGATCGGGGTCTGCGAAGCCGCAGGGGTGCGGCGCTCCACATCGCGGCTGCCTGCGTCGTGCCGCTGCTTGTCTGGGCGCTGCTCCCGGGGATCGCCAGGGCCGAGACCGTGCCCTACGGCGGCTTCCCGGATGCCATGAACGGCATCCACCTATGGGCGCCGATGCACGAGCCGGGTGGGCGTTTCCACTCCGAGGCCGAGGCGGTCGCCGCCGCTGAGCGCTACGACCTGATCACCATCCGGGTGGGCCAGCTGGGCCGCTACCTGCCGGCGATGCGGGCGGCAAACCCGGATCTGAAGGTCTACGTGTACATGAACGGCAGCTACCTGTACCGCGGCGAGCTGGGCGCGGTGCCGCAGGCCGCGATGGCGCACACGCTCACCGGCGACCTGATCCAGTCCAACGGCTGGGGCAACTGGCTCGGCAACCCGTTCAACGCCGGCTGGATCGCGTACAAGCAGCGCGAGTGCAAGCAGGACATGGCCGTCACCGGTGCGGACGGCTGCTATCTGGACATGCTCGGCATCGCCCCCGTCACGATCGGCTACGGCACAGGGCTGCCGGTGGATCCCGCGAGCGGCCTGATCCTGACGGCGTCGCAGTGGCTCGCCGGCACCAGCGGCCTGGCGGCGGCCGTGTCGAACGCGTCCGGCAGCCCGGTGCTGAGCAATGGCCTCGGCAGCGGCCGCAAGTACTTCTCGAGCTGGGCGCCGACCCGCGACCTGCTGGCCGGCTCGCTCGGATCGACGGCCGAGACCTGGCTGAAGATGCCGGGCTGGTCTGCCCACAGGTTCGAGCGCCCTCGGCTATGGCGCCAGGACGTGAACATGCTGTCGGATGTGAACGCGCGGGGTGGGATCGCTCTGACGATGACCAAGATGTGGGGAGGGGGCAGCCCAGCGGAGATCGAGTCCTACCGCGAGTACGCGCTGGCCAGCTTCCTGCTGGGGAACACGGGTCACGCGTACTTCTACTTCAGCCCCGGCCGCGGGCAGCCGGCGACGCTCGACTCGCCGCTCTACCACCTGCATATCGGCCATCCCGCCGGCTGGTACAGCTTCGTCGGCGGCGTCTACCAGCGCTGGTTCAGCAACGGGCGGGTGCTGGTGAATCCGGGCTCCTCGACCGTCACCGTGCAGCTGGACACCACCTACCAGGAGCCGGACGGCACGCTCACCGCGGTGGTCACGATGCCGCCGCACACGGGGCAGATCCTGACGCTGCCGGTTCCGGCCTCGATGATGCCGTAGCTGGGCGGCGGTCAGGCTGAAGCCAGGCCGCTGGCCGCCAGCTCGTGCGCGTGCTCCTGCACCTTGGCCAGCGCCGCGACCACGTCCTCGACGCCCTGCCGCCCCGCGCGGAATACGCACTCGTTGAGGTAGACGGCCTGGCGCTCGCCGGCCGCCTCCGCCACCGGGAAGCTCATCCGCGCCGGGTCGAGGCGGTCGGCGTGCTCCACGCACACCGGCAGGCGCGACAGGTGCGGCTGGAACAGCTCGTAGCGGCTCATCGGCGGGTACTGCACCTCGGCGGCGATGCCCTCGGCCTCGAGCGCGTCCGCGACCGTCTCGCACGTGGCACCCCCGAACGCCTCCGGGTCGATGCGCACGAGGTAGCGGTAGAAGCTCCAGCGCGTGACCCGCGGGTGGATCGGGTTGATGCTCACGCCCTCCAGGCCACCCGCGAGCTGCTCGAACAGGCGTGCGCCGCGCTCGCGCTCCGCCCGCTGCTGCTCGAAGCGGTCGAGCTGCGTGCAGAGCAACGCGCAGTTCAGCTCGCCCAGCCGGTAGTTCGCGCCGAAGGTGTACTCCTGCCCGGATGCGTCCTTGGGCCGGCCGCAGTCGATGATCGAGTGTGCGCGTCGCGCGAGCGCGTCGTCGTCGGTCAGCAGCGACCCGCCCTCGCCGGAGGTCAGGATCTTGGAGGACTGGTGGCTGAACGACCCGAACGCGCCGATGCAGCCGGCGCCGCGACCGCCCCACTGCTGCCCGTGGGCGTGCGCGCAGTCCTCGACGATCGCGAGGCCATGCCGGTCGGCGATCTCGGCCAGCCGGTCCATGTCGGCCATCTGCTGTCCCAGGTGGACCGGCATGATCGCGCGCGTCGCCGGGGTGATGGCCGCCTCGACGGCGTCGGGGTCGATCGTCCAGCGCTCCGGCTCGACGTCGACGATCACGGGCAGCGCTCCGGCCGCGATGGCGGCGTACGCCGTGGCGGCGAAGGTCAGCGCCGGCACGATCACCTCGTCACCCCAGCCGATCCCGAGCGCCTTCAGCGCCACCTCCATGGTGACGGTGCCGTTGACCATCACGATGCCGTGCTCGGCTCCCTGGTAGGCCGCGAAGCGGGAGCAGAACTCGGCCGCCTTCGGCCCCGGCTCCGGCCAGCCGCCGATCTGCCCGTGGCGCACGACGTCGGCCACCGCCTCGGCGTCGCGCTCGTCGATCTCCGGCCAGTCGGGGTACGGCTCGGTGCGGACGGGGTCTCCCCCCAGAATGGCTAGATGATGGGCCACGGTGTTCCCCCTATCTTGACACTCGTCCGGGCGACGGCGTATTTTCCCACTGTCAGTAAGGTTTCCTTACTATAGGCGGTTGAGGAGGGAAGACGACGGCGATCGCAGAGACTCGGTATGCCGCGGGCCAGCCACGCCTCCTGCGCGCCATCAACGAGCGCGCCGTGCTCGACCTGATCGAGCGTGGCGGCGCCACCTCGCGCGCGCAGATCGCGCGCCAGAGCGGCCTCTCGAAGCCGACCGTCTCGCTCGCACTCGGCAGCCTGGTGGACGCCGGGCTCGTGCACGAGGTCGGGCGCGCGAGCGGCGGCAAGGGCCCGAGCGCTGTGCTCTACGAGCTGAACCCGCATGCCGGGTGGGTGGTCGGCATCGATGTCGGCGCCCACTGGGTGCGCGCCGCCGTCGCCGACATCACGGGGACGATCATCTCCCGCCTCGACGAGCGGACGCGGTCGCGCAGCGCCGACGCGCTCCTGCGACAGATCGGCGACGTCGCGCACCGGGTCGCAAGCGAGGCT
>DASQYY010000043.1:0-4457 GCA_035638975.1 Gaiellales bacterium | reverse complement strand
ACCTCGCCGCAGCGAAGCCGCACGTTGATCGCCGAAAGTCGGTCGGCATTGCTCTCGAGCGGCGCCCGCGGGTCGACCGACCGCGCCAGGATGATGCCGGCCGCCGGCGACCGGGTGGGCACGACGCGGGCCGGGCGGCCGCCGGCGGTGACGGCGTGCTCGGCGGCGAGCACCACGTTGGGGTTGTTGGGCAGCACGAGCACGCCCTCGGCCGGGACGCGGTCGATCGCAGCGGCGATCTCCCCCGCGCTGGGGTTGCCGGAGTGCCCGGCGGCGACCACCTCCAGCCCCCTCGCGGCCTCGCGGAACGCCTCGAGCACCCCGCTCGCGCTGGACACGACGGCGAGCGCCACGGCGGCCGCGGGCGGGGCGTCGGCCCCCGATTCCACGAGGCGGAGCGACCGCTCGCGGATGCTCTCATGCATGTCGTTGATGTCGACGCCGGAGATCGCTCCCATGCGGACGGCCCGCGACAACGCCGCGCCCGGGTCGTCGGTGTGGACGTGCACCTTGAACGTCGGCGGCTCCCCCACCACCAGCAGCGAGTCGCCGAGTGGCTCCATCTCCCGTTCCAGGGCGACGGCATCCACAGCGTCGCCGTCGACCAGGAACGTCGTGCAGTACCGGAACTCCGAGTCCTCGACGTGGAGGGCGGCGGGCGACGGCGCCGCGGCGGCGGCATCGGGCAGCGTGGTCGCAGGCTCGCGGCCCTCCAGCCCCGCCACGGCGCCGCGAACGAGCTCGACCAGGCCGGCTGCGCCGGCGTCGACCACCCCGGCGTCGCGCAGAACGGGCAGCATCTCGCGCGTCGCCAGCACCGTGGCGTCGCCGGCGTCGAGCACCTCGGCCAGCTGGCGGTCGACCGGCAGCCCGGCGGCCTGCTCGGCCCGGTCGGCCATCGCGCGTATCGCCGTCAGCATCGTGCCCTCCACCGGCTGGCGGACGGCGCCGTACGCGGCGTCGGACGCGCCCCGGAACGCGCGGGCCACCGCCGGCGCCGTGATCACCCCCGCCTCCGCGCTCAGCGATTCCGCAAAGCCGCGGATCATCTGGGAGAGGATCACGCCGCTGTTGCCGCGCGCGCCCATCAGCGCCGCCCTGCTCGCCGCCCGCGCGATCGCCGCGGGAGACGAGCCCTCCGGCACCTCGGCCAGCCCCTCGGCAAGGCGGCCCGCGGTGTCGGCAAGATTGCTGCCGGTGTCACCGTCAGGCACCGGGTACACGTTGAGATCGTTGATCCGGCCGCGGTTCGCCTCGAGCGCGGCCTGCCCGCCTCGCGCCAGGGCGAGGGCGCGTTCCCGGGGTGTCATGTCGTCCGCTTGACGCCCTGGATGTGGATCTGGAGGGAGCCAACCGGGATCCCGGTCAGCTTCTTGACCATGTAGGTGACGCGCGAGCGCACGTTCGCGGCCACCTCCGCCAGGTTCAGGCCATACTCGACGACGACGTACAGGTCGATGGCCAGCTGGTCGCCCTCACGGCGCACGGCCACCCCTTGCGTGATCCGCTCGCGCGAGAGCAGCCGGGCGACGCCCTGGCTGAGGCTGGTCGCCGCCATGCCGACGACGCCGTAGCACTCGAGCACCGTCAGTCCGACGATCTGCGCGATCACCTCGTTGGGGACGATCAGCTGCCCCGCGACGTCGCCCGTGCCCGGGACGGCGATCAGTGGTGCCCTGCTCATTCGCCTCTATGACGTGCCACGTCCGCTGCTGGTTGCGGGCTATACTCCCGGCGTTCCTGCCCGGAAAGGACTCTCTGCGTGTCTCGAGTGTGCGCCATCTGCGCGAAGAAGCCCGGCTTCGGCCACAACCGCAGCCACTCCATGGTCGCGACCAAACGTCGTTTCGACCCGAATCTCCAGCGCATCCGCATCCTGCTCGACGGCTCGCCGACACGGGCATACGTCTGCACCCGCTGCCTCAAGAGCGGCCGGGTGACCAAGGCCGTCTGACGGCTCTGGCGGGCGCCTCGTGAAGCTCGAAGGCCTCCACCACATCACCTGCATCACGGCGGACGCCCCGCGCAACGTCGACTTCTACACGCGCGTGCTCGGCCTGCGCATGGTGAAGAAGACGGTCAACCAGGACGACCCGACGGTCTACCACCTGTTCTACGCGGACGAGCGCGGAAGCGCCGGCGCCGACATCACGTTCTTCGAGTACCCCACGGCCCGCCAGGGCGCGGCCGGGCGCGGCATGGTCAACTCGATCGTGTGGCGCGTCGGGTCCCAGGATGCGCTCGACTTCTGGGAGTCGCGGCTGGCCGCAGAGGGCGCAGGCCCCGAGCGCTCCGAGGCCGGCATCGCCTTTCGCGACCCGGAGGGCCTCGGCCTCGAGCTGGAGCTCTACGAGGGACCGGATGAGCCGCTGGTCGCCGAGTCGCCCGACATCCCCGGCGAGCACGCGCTTCAGGGGTTCGCGGGCGTCCGGATGCTGGCCGGCGACCTCGACCGGGGGCGCAGCCTGCTCGAGGAGACGCTCGGCTTCGACCATCCTGGGGGCGGCCGCTGGGAGGCGCGCGGTGATCACCGCAGCGGGTTCTACGAGCGCATCGTCGACCGGCAGGCGGCCGCGATCCCCGGCGCCGGCACCGTCCACCATGTCGCCTGGGCATCGACGATCGAGGAGCACGAGGCCTGGCAGCAGCGCGTGGCCGCGGCCGGCCTGCACCCAACACCCGTGATCGACCGGTTCTACTTCAAGTCGATCTATTTCCGCGAGCCGGCGGGCGTGCTGTTCGAGATCGCCACGCTCGGGCCCGGCTTCGCAACCGACGAGCCGCTCGAGCACCTCGGCGAGCGGCTGTCGCTCCCGCCGGCCTTCGAGCATCTGCGCGACCGGCTGGCGGGCATCCTGACGCCGCTGCCGGATCCGCGCGCTCGGGTCTGAACGAAGCCTGACCCCGAGCCTGACGCGGTCAGGCCGAAGCGTGACCTCCTACCGCGACCGCGGCAGCGTCCGCAGCAGCCCGGTCATCTCCACCGCCGCCGCGGCGGCCGACGCGCCCGCGTTCCCGTGTGAGCCACCCGCGCGCTCCTGCGCTTGCTCCAGCGTGTTGGCCGTGATCACCCCGAACGTGACCGGTATGCCGCTGACCGCGGCCGCCTCGCTGATTCCCCGCGCCGCCTCGGAGCAGACGTAGTCGAAGTGCGGCGTCTCGCCGCGGATCACACATCCGAGCGCCACCACCGCATGGTGGCCGCCCGCCATGGCCAGCCGGCGGCAGGCCAGCGGCAGCTCGAAGGCGCCAGGCACGAGCACCACGGTCACCCGGTCGCGCCCCACGCCGTGTGCCTCCAACTCCGCCACGGCGCCGTCCAGCAGCCGCTGCACGATCTGCGCGTTGAACCGCGAGGCGACGATCGCCACGTCGAGGTCGCCGGCCGGGCGTCCAGCCAGCACGGTGCACCCGTCGGGCACCTCGACGGTGCCGACGCCAAACCGGCTCACGGGCCGAACGGCCCTTCGGTGAAGGGCGCCGGCACGCCGTCCGGCTGCTCCATGCGCAGCCCCTGGTGGGTGATGGTGTGGCCCATCCGCTCCACCTTCGTGCGCATGTACCGCTCGTTGACCGGGTTCGGCTCCGCGACGATCGGCACCTGCTCGGTCACGGTCAGCCCGTATCCCTCGAGTCCGATGATCTTCTTCGGGTTGTTCGTGAGCACGCGGATCGACGTCAGGCCCAGGTCGGCGAGGATCTGCGCGCCCATGCCATAGTCACGCGAGTCGACGGGAAGGCCGAGCGCGAGGTTGGCATCGACCGTGTCCAGGCCCTGCTCCTGCAGCTCGTAGGCCCGCAGCTTGTTCAGCAACCCGATGCCGCGGCCCTCCTGCGCCAGGTAGAGCAGCACGCCCCGGCCCTCCTGTGCGATCTGTGCGAGCGCCCGTTCCAGCTGGTCGCCGCAGTCGCAGCGCAAGGAGTGGAAGACGTCGCCCGTCACGCACTCCGAGTGGACGCGCACGAGCACGTTCTCGGCGCCGGCAACGTCGCCCATCACCAACGCGACATGGTGCTGCCCGTCGATCATCGACCGGTACCCGTGCGAGACGAACTCGCCGTAGCGGGTCGGCATCCGCGCGCTCGCGATGCGCTCGACCAGCTTCTCGCGCCGGTGCCGGTGTGCGATCAGGTCGGCCACGGTGATCATCTTCAGGCCATGCTCCGCGCAGTACGTGACGAGATCGGGCACCCGCGCCATCGTCCCGTCCTCGTTCATCACCTCGCAGATAACGCCGGCGGGCGAGAAGCCGGCCAGGCGCGCCAGGTCGACCGAGGCCTCGGTCTGGCCGGTGCGCTCGAGCACCCCGTGCGGGCGGGCGCGCAGCGGGAACACGTGGCCCGGCTGGACGAGGTCGCCCGGCACGGTCGCCGGGTCCACCGCCACCCTGATCGTGTGCGCGCGATCCGCCGCCGAGATCCCGGTCGACACGCCGGTGCGCGCCTCGATCGAGACC
>DASQYY010000042.1:0-10445 GCA_035638975.1 Gaiellales bacterium | reverse complement strand
GGGCCTTCGCCGAGCTGGTGCTGCGGATGGCGGCCGGTGCGGGCTGGCTGACCATCTCCGGATCGCTGCCGTCCGGCGCCCCGGCGGACGGATATCTGCCGATGGTGCGCGCGGGCCGGGCGGCGCTCGACACGCGTGAGGCCGGGGTCGAGGCGCGCCCCGACGTGGTCAAGGTCAACGCCGAGGAAGCGTCCGCCATGGTGGGCCGATCGGTGCGCACGGCGGCGGACGCCGCGGAAGCGGCGGTGACCCTGCACGAGGCGACCGGCGGCGCGGCCATCGTCACGGTCGGGCGCGAGGGCGCGGCCATGGTTGCGCCCGACGGTGAGGTGCTGCTCGGGCGCGTCGAGGCGGCCGGCCGCTATCCGGTCGGCAGCGGTGACGCCTTCCTGGCCGGGCTCGTGGTGGCGCTCGACGGCGGGGCGGGCTGGCGCGACGCCCTGGCCCTCGCGCTCGGCGCGGGGACGGCGAACGCCGAGATCCCCGGCGCCGGTGTGCTCGATCCGCACCGCGCGCGACAGCTGGCGGCCGCCGCGCTGATCAGCCCTTGAGGCCGGTCGAGGCCAGCGACTGCACGAAGTAGCGCTGCGCGACGACGAAGACGATCAGCATCGGCGCGAGCGCCATCACGTTCCCCGCCATCAGCAGCGGCCAGTTGGTCTGGTGTGCTCCCTGGAAGCTCGCGAGCCCGAGCTGCACCGTGCTCTCGTTGGGCGAGGCGATCACGATCAGCGGCCAGAGGAAGTCGTTCCACGTCCACAGGAAGACGACGATGCCGAGCGTTGCCAGGGCCGGCAGGGAAAGCGGGATGATGATCCGCACCAGCACGCCGAGGCGCGAGCAGCCGTCCATCCGAGCCGCCTCCTCGAGCTCGATCGGGATCGTGCGGAAGAACTGGCGAAGCAGGAAGATGCCAAACGGCGTCACCAGGTTGGGGGCGATCAGGGCGCCCAGCGAGTTCACCAGCCCGAGGTCCTTGACGATCAGGAAGGTCGGGATCATCGTCACCTGGAACGGCACCATCAGGGTCGCCAGCAGGACGACGAACAGCACGTCGCGGCCGAAGAAGTGAAGCCGGGCGAAGGCGTAGCCTGCGAGGCTGCAGAACACGAGGTTGCCGGCGACGGAGGCAAGCGTGACGGTCAGGCTGTTGACGAAGAAGCGGCCGAACGGCGCGGCGTTCCAGGCGTCGGGGTAGTTCTCCCAGTGGAGTCCGGACGGCAGCAGATGCGGCGGGAAGTGCCTCGATTCCGACAGCGTCTGGAACGAGGTGATCAGCATCCAGGCGAGCGGGATCAGCATCAACGCCGAGAGCGGTATCAGCACGAGGTGCCAGGGGCTGAAGGGGAGGCGGAGCCGCATCAGCTGTAGTACACCCTCCGGTTGCCGATCCAGAGCTGGACGACCGACAGCACGAGCGTCATGAGGAACAGGACGTAGGCGATTGCGGCCGCGTAGCCGCCGTGGAAGAGCTCGAAGGCCTGGTTGAACAGGTAGTAGACCATCACGGTGGTGGCCTGGAGCGGGCCGCCGTGCGTGGTCACGTAGATCTCGTCGAACACCTGCAGGGCGTTGATGGTCGACCAGACGACCAGGAACAGCGTTGTCGGGGATAACAACGGGAAGACCACGTTCCGGAAGATCGCCCAGCGTCCGGCGCCGTCGAGCTTCGCCGCCTCGACCAGCTCCTCCGGCACGCCCTGGAGCGCCGCCAGGTACACGATCACGTCGAAGCCGATCCAGCCCCACACCGTCATCGCGACGATCGAGTACAGCGCCTGGTCGGGATCCTGGAAGTACCCGTAGGGGCCGAGGCCGATCTGGCCGAGCAGGTAGTTCGCGACACCGTACGTCGGCTCGAGCAGCCAGTTGAAGATGATGCCGGTCGCGACCGTCGATGTGGCGACGGGGATGAACACGGCCGTCCGGTAGAAGCGGGAGAAGCGGATCCGCCGGTTGAGCAGGATGGCGATCGCGAGCGCGCCCCCCACCGAGATCGGGACGAACAGCAGCGTGTAGACGATCGTGCGGTGGACGGACGCGCGGAACACCGGGTCGTGGATCAGGGTGCGGTAGTTGTCGAGGCCGACCCACTTCGGAGGGGTCAGCAGGTCGTTCTGCTGCAGCGACAGGATCGCGCCCCAGATGATCGGCACGATGCCGAACAGCCCGATCAGCGCAACGGCCGGCAGGACGAACAGCCAGCCGCTGACGTGCTCGGAGCGCGCCGCCCGGCGGATCATTGCCCCGATGCGAGCACGCTGTCGACCTGCTGGGCGGCGCTGTCGAGCGCCTGCTTGGGCTGCGCCTTTCCAAGCAGCACGGCCTGGATCGCCTGGCCCATGGCCTGGGAGATCTCGTTGTAGGTGGGGATCACCGGGCGCGCCTTGGCGGCGTTGCCGAGATTGACGACGAAGGTGCCGACGCCCGGGTACTTCTTCGTATAGGCGGAGTACTGGGCGAGCTTGGTCGTGGACTGGCGGATCGGCAGGTCGCCCGTGTCGAGCGACCACTGCAGGGACTCCTGCGGGGAGGTGAACCACTTCAGGAACGTCCACGCGGCCTGCTTCTGCGCGCTGCCCTTGTCGAACATCACCCACTGGTCCGGTCCCGAGATCGTCTGGTGGTTGAGATCACCCGGGAGGATCTGGACGCCGTAGTTCACGTCGGTGAAGCTTGAAAGGTCCCACGGGCCCGTGAACAGCATCGCGATCTTGCCGGAGTTGAACAGGTTCGCGTAGTTGCCATTGCCGTTGTCGAGGTAGACGGAGTGGTCGACCGTCGCCATCTGCTGGAGCAGCGTGGCCGCCTTGACGCCGGCCGGCGAGTTGAACTCGGCCTTGGTGTTGTCCGAGTTGAGAATGTCGCCGCCCGCCTGCCAGAGCAGGGCGTCGAACCGCCACACCGTATCCTCGCTGCCGTCCGCAACGTAGGCCCAGCCGAACTGCTTGCTGCTCGGGTCGGTCAGCTTCTTGGCCGCTGCACGGAAGTCGTCCCACGTCCAGTTGTCGCTGGGGTAGGGGATGCCGGCCTGGTCGAACAGCTTCTTGTTGTAGACCAGGGCCAGGTTGTCGACGAGCGCCGGCACGCCGATGATCTTCGGTCCGACCTGCACCGCCTGACGCTCGGCCGGCCAGAAATCGTCCCAGTGGATGGACGGGTCGGACTGGATCATGGGTGCCAGGTCGACCGCGGCCGGGCTGCGCGCGATGTTCGCCGCCCACGAGCCGTACAGGTAGGCGATGTCCGGCTCCGCCCCGCCGCGGATGGCCGTCAGCACCTTCTGCAGCGCGTAGTCCGCGTTGCCGTAGTTCTGGACGGTGACGTGGATCTTCGGGTGCGTGTCGTTGAACCGCTTTGCGGCAGCGTTGATCGCCTTGCCCTCGACGTCCTCGTAGCCGTGCCACACCGTGATGTTGACGACGCCGTTGGACGAGCCTCCCCCGCCGCACGACGCTGCGGCGGCGAGCAGGACGAGCAGGGGCAGGACGAGGGACACCATGCGTTTCATGGCAGCACCACCGATCGTGTCAGATTGCGAGGGGAGTCGGGATCGAGGCCGCGCACTGCGGCCAGGCGGATCGCCATCCTGTGGGCCGCCACGAGGGTCGCCAGCGGATGTGCGCCGCTGTCAAGGAGCGTTGCCCCGGTTGCGCGGATCTCCGCGGCAAGGGCCGGGTCGAGGGAGCTGATCGCCACGACGGCCGTGTCCTCGTCGGCGAGCGCGATCGGGCCGTGCCGGTACTCCATGGCCGGGTAGGCCTCGGACCACGCCTGCGCCGCCTCCCGGAGCTTGAGGGCGGCCTCGCTGGCCAGGCCGACGGTCCAGCCGCGGCCGAGGAACTGGAACCGGCGGAACGCGGCAGGATCGAGCGGGAGCGGGCCCGACAGCACGCGCTCCGTGTCGGAGACGGCGGCCGCGGTGTCGAGGCCGAGGTGCGCCAGGAGCAGCACGAGGGCGGAGGTTGCGAAGCGGGTCTGCACGACCGACCGCTCGTCGGCGAACGGCATGACGATCGACTCGCCGGCGAGCTCGTCGACCGGGCTGCCGGCAACGGCGGTGACCGCGACCGTGGGCGTGCCGGGCGGGAGCGCGCGGAGCAGGTCGCACACCTCGGTGGTCGTCCCGGAGCGGGACAGGGCGAGCACGTGGTCATAGCGCCGTGCGGCCGGATACTCGGATGCGGCGAACGCGTCGGTCTCGCCGTGACCCGCCCCCTCGCGCGCGACGGCATACGCCTGCGCGATGAACAGCGAGGTGCCGCAGCCGACGACCGCGAGCCGCGAGCCGTGCCGGGGCAGGGGCGCGCCCGCGGCGAGGTCGGAGGCCTGCTGCCAGACCCTCGGCTGGCTGGCCACCTCCTGCTCGATTGCGCTCATATCGCGCGACTCTACGCAGAAAACGTGCACAAAGCAAGCATCCGAGCACACATCGGGCCGGTAAACTGGCCCGGTGCGACAGTCCGACCGCCTCAGCCGCATCGTCGAGCAGATCTCCGCCAACGGCTCCGTCGGCGTCGGCGATCTGGCCGACTCGCTCGGCGTGTCGGCGGCCACGGTCAGGCGCGACCTGACGCTGCTCGAGGAGCAGCGGCTGCTGGCGCGGACGCATGGCGGCGCGGTGGCCCACGGGGTGCTCTACGAGCTGCCGCTCCGCTACCGGAGCGCGCGGCACCAGGAGGAGAAGGCGCGGATCGCGAGGGCGGCGGCCGAGCGGGTGCCCGAGGGCGCCGCCGTCGGGATGACGGGCGGCACGACGACGACCGAGGCGGCGCGGGCGCTGTCTGACCGGCGCGGCCTCACGGTCGTGACCAACTCGCTCAGCATCGCGTCCGAGCTGGCCGTGCGCCCGACCCTGAAGCTCGTCGTCACAGGCGGCGTGGCCCGCCCGGAATCCTACGAGCTGGTCGGACCGCTGGCCGAGGCGTCGCTTGCCGAGCTCAACCTGGACGTGGTGCTGATCGGCGTGGATGGGATCTCCGCCGACGCCGGCCTGACGACGCACCACGAGGTCGAGGCGCACACCAATCGGGCGCTGATCTCACGGGCGCGGCGGGTGATCGTCGTCGCCGACAGCTCGAAGGTGGGGCAGGTCGCCTTCGCGCGGATCTGCCGGCTGGACGAGGTGCACGAGCTGATCACCGACGAGGCGGCGGACGCGGGCACGGTTGCGGCGGTTCGCGACGCGGGCGTCGTGGTCACCCTGGTGTCGCTGACCGCCTAGCGACCGGAGCCGGCCAGCTCGCACTGGCAGAACACCGGCGCATACCCGCAGTCGTGGCAGCGGTGACGCCGCTGCCATGCCGCCCAGGTGGCCAGGGCGAGCAGGCAGCCGAGGATCGCGAGCACCGCGGTCAGGTTGATCGTGACCGGCAGGGTGAAGGTGGCGTGATGCTGGTTCGCCTGCGTCACCGCAGCCTGGGCGGCGGCGTGGCTGGTGCTGTGTGGGGCCTTCGGTGCGGCCGATCCGGCCAGCACCGCGACACCGATCACGACGGCGAGCGCCGCGACGACCCCGACGGCTTGGAATGCGATGACCCATCGCTTCGACATGCTGAGAGTGTTCATCGGCTGCGGGGCTCCGGAATCGGAGCACTTTCTCATGTCGGCTGCGGAATGGCAACGATCCACCATCCGTAGGTTTCCGCACCGGGCTGGGGAGGCGCTATCCGTCGGACGCGAGCAGGGCACGCAGCGCCGTCTTGCCGTCGGCGAAGGCGCCGCCGTGGTCGAGGCAGAGGACGGTGAAGGGCAGGTCGACCCAGCCGGCCACCGTGCGCCGACTCTGCTCGGGGTCGTCGTGATGCCGGAGTGGGCCCCAGTTGAGGCCGCTCCCGGGGTCGCCGCCGAGCAGGTCGGCGGTGACCAGCGCTCCCGGTTCGCCGCCTCGCAGCAACACGTAGTGCACCGGGCCAGGGCCGGGCGCACGCAGCGCCTGGAAGCCGCCCGGCAGCTCGGCGCCGTGGCTGTAGCGGTGATCGGGCTCCTCATCCGGCGGCACGGTGCCCTCGGGCATCCACACCGGCGCGCCGAACTCACGGCGGTAGTGCCATGCAGAGCGCTGGTGCCCCTTGCTCGTCAGCAGGATCGCGGTCGGCCGGGGGAGCTCCGCCAGCCGCTCGGGCTCGAGCTGGACCGGGTCGACCAGCACGGCGCCGTCGTCGGCGGCGAACAGGTGGCAGCTCGAGACGGCGCCGCCGATGCCGCTGTTTCGGATCTGCCAGTGCCAGATGCCGGGCACGACCTCCTGGGCTGACTCGGCGACTTCGGCGGGCTCGGTCACGCGGCGCAGCGTAGATGATTGATCCCACGGCGCCGTGCGGTCAAGGTGCAAGCCAACGGCTTGCACCGGTCACGACCGATCTGCGATCACGCAGATCGGGAGCGGCCGCCTACCGGTCGCAGCGCGATGCGGTTGGGCACCTTCTCGCAGTCAGGCGATCAGACGTGCGGGGTCGTGGGATCAATCATCTGATACTCGATGCCGAGGCGGTCGAAGATGAACGTGTACACCTCGGCCAGCCGGTCGATGGTCTCGTCGAGCGAGCCGCCGATGCCATGGCCCCCTGATGCGATCCGAAGCAGGATCGGCTCGCTGCCGGAGGTCGCGGCCTGCAGCCTCGCTGTCATCTTCTTCGGGTGGTACGCGTCGACGCGCGGGTCGAACTCGCCGCCGGTCAGCAGCGTGGCCGGATAGGCAACGCCGTCGTGGACGTTGTGATAGGGCGAGTACGCCAGGATCGCCTCGAACTGGCCGCGATCGGTCACCGTCCCCAGCTCCCCGGTCACGAACTCGCCGTTTGGGTGGAGCTCCACCCGCAGCATGTCCATCACCGGCACGAGCGCCACCACCACCCGCGCGATGTCCGGATGCTGCGTGAGCATCGCGCCCATGAGCAGCCCGCCGTTGGAGCCGCCGATGATGGCGAGGTGCTCGGGGCTCGTGACCGCCGACTCGGCCAGGTACGTCGCGCAGGCCGCGAAGTCGTCAAACACGTTCTGCTTTGCCTCCAGCCGGCCGGCGTGGTGCCACTCCTCGCCGTACTCCCCGCCGCCGCGCAGGTTGGCAACGGCGTAGACGCCGCCCTGCTCGAGCCAGAGCAGCCGCGTCGCATCGAACTGGGGCTTCAGCGAGATGCCGAAGCCGCCGTAGCCGGTGAGGAGCGCGGGCGCGGACCCGTCGCGTGGCGTGCCGGGCGATGCCATCAGCGTCATGGGCACGCGGGTGCCATCCGCCGAGACCGCGAACCCGCGGCGCACCTCGTACCCGCTGAGGTCGAACGGCGTCTCGTCGGCGAGCGCAGTCGCTCGCGGCGGCGCGTCGTCGCCCGCCCGCCACCAGACGCGCGGACGCGTGAACGACTCGACGGCGTAGCACACCTCGCCGGCGTCCAGCCGTCCCAGGCTGTCGATCGCCGACACAGGCGGCACGTCGACGCTGCGGACGTTGCCACCGTCGATGTCACAGACCCGCAGCCCCGAAGGGCCGCCGTCGATGTCGAGCAGCCAGAGCCTCGACGCCGTGGCCGTGATGCTCTCGATGGTCAGGTCGCTCGCCGCCACGACGCAGCCGGCGTCCGCGACCGTCGCGCCACCGGTCAGCGGCAGTCGCAGCACCTCGCCGTGTGGCGAGCGTGCGCGGCAGAGCAGGTAGAGCGCGTCGTCGCCGAACACGGCGCGAACGCAGCCGTCGGCGATACCGGCCACCGGCCACCACTCGCCGTCGCCCTGCGGCCGCACGAACACCTGCCATTCACCGCTGTCGCCTCGCTGGGCGCGATCCATCACCCAGCGCCCGTCCGGCGACGATGCCAGGAAGTGCTCGACGATCCTGGGGTCGGCCAGCGGGCCGGGATGGTCGCGGCGATCCTGCTCGGGCGGGCTGCCGACGGTGTGGTGCCAGATCTCCTGGAAGAAGTCCAGCTCCTCGTCCCGGCGCTCGCCCGGTGCCGGGCCGCGGGTGTACCAGAAGCCCGAGGAGTCAGCCGCCCAGGCAAGCGATCCGCCCGCCGTGCCGGAGTTGACGCGGGGGATCGGGCCGTCCACCGGCTCGCCGTCGGCGGTGCTGTACAGGTGCAGCGTTCCCTCCTCGGTGCCGTGCGAGGAGAGCGATGCGGCGACCAGTCGGCCGTCCGGAGACGGCACGAACCAGTCGATCGTGGTCGCGCCGGTCTCGTCGATGACGTTCGGGTCGACCAGCACCCTCGCGTCCGACGTGTCGTCGAGGCGCGACAGCATCAGGAGGAACGGCTGCTGCTTCGGCGGACGTCGCTGGAGCACGAAGTAGGCGGAGCCGGCCTTCCTGGGCCCCTCGTAGTCCGACTCGAACGCGTGTCGCCCCCAGGCCACCGATGGAGCCGCTGCGATCTCCTCGGCTCGCCGCCGCACCGCGGCGTACGCCGGCCGGCTCTCGAGGAACTCGCTGGTCGCAGCGTTCTGGGCCGCCGTCCAGGCGGTCGTCTGCTCCGAGGTCGCGTCCTCCAGCCACCGGTAGTCCTCGGTGACCGTCACCCCGTGGTAGGTCGTGCTGACGGCGGTCCTCGGCGTCTCGGTGGTCTCTGTCGAACCCATGCCCGCTCCTCCGTCCGTGGTCGTGCCGGCTGTGACGACCATAGCGTGGATGCGTGCACGGCGCCCGCTCGGCGCGCTCACTCCGGCAGCAGCGGCGGCGACCAGCCGCGGTCGCGTCCGAGCAGCGCCGCGCGGATCACCGCCTTCGAGCCGTAGCGGTCGCGCACGGCGTCGAGCGCCGCGTCCAGCGCGTCGTGGTCATGCCCGTCCAGCGGCAGCATCAGCTGCGTTCGCTCCGACCGCTCGAGGCCCGACACCGACAGGCCGATCAGCGTCACGCCGCGCCGTTCGAGCGACGGCGTCGCGCCCGCCAGCAGCATGCGCGCCACCCCCAGGATGGCATCGGTCTGCGCGGTGGCGCGCGGCATGGTGTGCGACCTCGTCGCCCTCGCGAAGTCGCCGTAGCGCATGCGGAGCACCACCGTCCTGCCGATCCGCCCGGCCGCCCGCATCCGGCGCGTCACCCGTTCGACGATGCCGATCAGCGTCGCGTCGATCTCGAGTGCGGTGTGCGGGCCGCGGCCGATCGCGCGCTGCGACCCGATCGACCCCCGCCTCCGGCCGGCCTCGACCCGGCGGCGGTCGCGGTTGTGCGCCAGGGCATGCAGCTGCCTCCCCGCCGCCCTCCCGACCAGCTCGACCAGGTGCTGCTCGCTCAGGGCGGCCACCTCGCCGACCGTCGTCACGCCCTGGGCGTGCAGCTTGATGGCGGTCGCGGGGCCCACCCCCCAGAGCCGTTCGATGGGCAGCGGGTGGAGGAACTCGAGCTCGCGCGAGGGGTGCACGACCAGCAGCCCATCCGGCTTGGCCACACCGCTCGCGACCTTCGCGAGGAACTTGGTGCGCGCCACGCCGACCGTGATCGGCAGGCCCGCCTCAGCCCGGACCCGGCGCCGCAGCGTCCGTGCGATGTCCGCCGGCGTGCCGGAGATGTGCTCGAGCCCCCGCGCGTCGAGGAACGCCTCGTCGATCGAGAGCCCCTCGACCACCGGGCTCATGTCCTCGAAGATCCGGTACACCGCGCGGCTCGCATCCGCATACGCCTGCATGCGCGGGCGCACCACGATCGCGTCCGGGCAGAGCCGCCGCGCCTGCCGGCCGCCCATGGCGGTCTTCACGCCGAAAGCCCGCGCCTCGTAGCTCGCCGCCAGCACGACGCCGCCGCCCACGACAACCGGCCGTCCGCGCAGCGCGGGGTCGTCGCGCTGCTCGACCGACGCGAAGAACGCATCGAGGTCGGCGTGGAGGATCGTCGCCGCATCCATCGAACACATGTTCGCACGAAGGGCTCTCGTTCGCACGTTTTTCACGCACGTTGCGAACTTGGCACTTGAAAGCCGGCGGCGCCCTCCCGTACGTTCCCCCTGCGCCGCCAAGGGCAGCCGAGTAGGGCGAAGCCAGTCGGACGGATCGTAGAGGCGACTCGAACGTCTGTTGGGCTGGTGGACGAAAGGCACGCTATGGCGGCGAATCTCTGGTCCGGCCCGGTTCAGAGTGTCTCGGCACCGGCCTGCGGCCGGTAGCTGTGCACGAGCTCGACGCGCGTGCGAACACCGATCTTCCGGTAGATCCGCGTCAGGTGTGCCTCCACCGTCTTCACGCTCATGAACAGACGGCCTGCGATCTCCCGGTTCTGCAGGCCCTGGACGGCCAGGCTCGCGACCTGGTGCTCGCTCTCGGTCAGCTCGTCGCGTGCGACGTCGGCGGGCCGCAGCGAGCGCGCGCTGCGGCCGTCCTCGGCATCGACCCGCGCCAGCCACGGGGCCGCGCCGAGCTCCGCAAACGTCACGCGGGCCTGCTCGAGCAGCTTCCGGGCGTCGCGGCGAAGCCCGTCGCGCCGCAGCCGCTCTGCGTGCAGCAGCCGCGTCCGCGCC
>DASQYY010000041.1:0-5699 GCA_035638975.1 Gaiellales bacterium | reverse complement strand
GTCATCTCGTCCGACACCGTGCTCAGGCACGTCGCGCAGCGGGGAGGGGTGCAGGCGATGAGCGCCCGCGAGTACGTCGACCGGTTGGGCGCCGCGCCCTCCATGGACGCGCCGTCCGCGCGGCCGGCGCGCCAGCGGTTCACGGTCGCCGAGTCGGTCGACGACGCGGTGCGCGAGGCGCTCGAGCGCATGCGCCGCGGCCGATAGCGCAGCGTGCAGGGGAAATCCGCGCTTGACAACGCCGATCTGGGCGCTATGCTCCCAGCCTCAAGTTGTACTTGACGTTCAGATTCACGGTCATGACGTCGTCATTCGTCCCGTTTCGAGTGATCGGAACCTCTTCCCGGTCGGAGGTGCAGGGTGTCTAGGTCAAACGCAGCGCTGGCGCGGCAGATGCATCCTCGGGTGTGGCGTGACACGGGGGAGGTGGCCCTGATCGCCGCTGCGCGAAAGGGCGACGAGCGGGCGATGGACACGATCATCCGCCGCTACGAGGGGTTCGTGCGGCTGAAGGCGAGCTCCTACTTCCTCGCCGGCGGCGACTCGCACGACCTCATCCAGGAGGGCCTGGTCGGGCTCTACAAGGCGGTTCGGGACTACCGTGCGGACAAGGACACGTCGTTCCGCTCGTTCGCGGAGCTCTGCATAACCAGGCAGATCATCACCGCCATCAAGACGGCGACCCGCTTCAAGCATGCGCCGCTCAACAGCTACGTCTCGTTCAGTCACACGCCGGCGGGGCAGGAGTCCGAGGCCGACTGCACGCTCGGTGACGCCCTGCCGGGGCCCGCGGTGGACGACCCCGCCAGCTGCGTCATCTCCACCGAGGAGCTGCAGAGCCTGCTCGGCTGCCTCAGCACGGCGCTCTCCAGCCTCGAGTCGCAGGTGCTCACGTGCTACCTCGAGGGGCGGAGCTACGAGGAGATCGGCGAGCTGCTCGGGTGCGATCCAAAGACGGTGGACAACGCGCTGCAGCGGGTGAAGCGCAAGGTGCTCTCCCACCTGCAGTCGCGCCGCGTCTCAGCCTGACCCTCGAGTCGAGATCGAGAGAGGTAGAATCGGCCGGGCGCCGGGATAGCTCAGCTGGTAGAGCGCTCGCCTTGTAAGCGAACGGCCGCGGGTTCGAGTCCCGCTCCCGGCTCTCTCTCTCGCGTCGCTCACCCGTGCCTTCGAGGTTTCGAAGCTCGTAAGAACTTCGACACGGGCCGGACAGATCGCGCTCATACAGTCGACGGCGATGACAGCCACGACTGGGAGGATTGCGATGAGACTGAAGATTGTGACGCCGGCCGCGCTGGGGATGCTGGCGGTGCTGGCGTCCACCGGCGGGACAGCGGCCGCGGCGTCGGACGCCCATGCGGCGTTCACGCTGTCGAACGCGAGCGGCGGGAACCGTGTGCTCGTGTTCGACCGAGGGCCCGGCGGGCGCCTGCACCGGGTCGGCTCGACCGCAACCGGCGGCCTTGGTAGCGGCGCGAATCTCGGCTCACAGGGCGCCCTCGCGCTCAGCGGCGACGGCAGCCATCTCTACGCCGTCAACGCCGGGAGCAACACGCTCTCGGTGCTTGGCGTCGCGGGGCTACACGTCTGGCGCGAGCAGGTGGTGGGCACGGCCGGCACCCAGCCGATCAGCGTGACCGCCAGCTGGAACCGGGTGTACGTCCTCAACTCCGGGGATTCGACGGTAACCGGGTTCGCCGTCACGGCGTCGGGGCGGCTTCGCCGGATCGCGGGCGCTCATCGGTCGCTTGCCGCCGGTGACTCCGGGCCGGCTCAGGTGTCGCTGGATCCCTCCGGTCGCGTGCTGGTGGTGACCAACAAGGCTTCGAACACGATCGACACGTTCCGGGTGCGCGCCAACGGGGCGCTGAGGCCAGCGGTGCCTCACGCCTCGAACGGCTCGACGCCGTTCGGGTTCGCGTTCGCCCGCAGCGGTGTGCTGATCGTCTCCGATGCCAGTGAGGCTCCCACGAGCGCCGCGACGGCCTACCACGTCGGGCGCTTCGGCGGGCTGCGCTCGATATCCGGGCCGGTGCAGACCAACCAGCAGGCGGCATGCTGGGTGGCCACCTCGCCCGGCGGCCGCTGGGCATTCGTGGCCGACGCGCACAGCGGGACGGTCGCGACCTTCGCCGTCAGCCAAACCGGGAAGCTGTCGCTCGTCGATCCGTCCGGTATCAGCGGGTCGGGTGGCGCAGGCAGCACGACGCTGGACGAGGCGGTCACCGGAAACGGCCGCTACCTGTCCGTGCTCGTCTACAACACGACGCCCGGCGTCAACGCGCTGGTCTCGTTCCGAATCGGCAGCGACGGCTCGCTGATGCGGCTGAACGCCGCCCGCGGCGTCCCCTCGTCGGCCGTGGGGCTGGTCACAGACTAGGCGACGACGGGCTGGGTCGCTTCCTGGGCGGCCCAGCCCGTCACCTTTCCAGGTGGTGAACGTTCCCGCATCGCCATCCGCTCGGCAGTACGCTGGTCGTAGTGCGACGCGCCTCCGCTCGAGTGCTAGTGGTTGATGACGACCCGATCGTCCGCGACGTGCTGGGCCGGTACCTGGACAGAGCCGGCTATGAGGTGCGCAGCGTGGGGGACGGGGAGCAGGCCCTCGACGCGGTCCGGGCGGAGCGGCCCCACGTGATCGTGCTGGACATGATGCTGCCCGGCATGAGCGGTCAGAACGTCCTCCGCCAGCTGCGGCTGGACGGCGACATCCCGGTCATCGTGCTGTCCGCCCGCTCCTCCGAAGGCGACCGGATCGAGGGCCTTCGCGGCGGCGCCGACGACTATGTGGTCAAGCCCTACTCCCCGGCCGAGGTGGTCGCTCGCGTGGATGCGGTGATGCGGCGGGTGCCGGCACCGGCCGAGTCGTTGACCTGCGGCCGGGCGGTGATCGACCCCGTCGCACGCGAGGTGCGAGTCGACGGGTCCGTGCTTCACACCACCCGCAAGGAGTTCGAGTTGCTCCAGCTGCTCGTCCGGTATCCCGGCCGCGTGTTCAGCCGCCGCCAGCTGCTCGAGCAGGTGTGGGACGACTCTTGGGCGGGAGCGACCGACACGGTCACCGTTCACATCCGTCGGCTCCGCGCCAAGGTGGAGCCGGATCCATCATCTCCGCGCCACCTGGTGACGGTGTTCGGCGTCGGCTACCGGTTCGACCCGTGACATGAACGAGCCTGCTCGGCTTCTCGCGCTGATCGCCCCGGTGGCGCTCGCGACGCTCGCCTCGTCGCTTTCCGCGCGCTGGCTGGTTCGCCGCGCCGGGCTGTCGGCCACGATGATCGCGATCGCCGTGGTGGCCTCCGTCGTCACGGTCGTGAACATGGTCGTCCTGAACCACTACATGCTGCTCAACCCGGACAACTGGCTCGAGGTGGCGCTGGTGGCCGCGTACTCGCTGACGGCGGCCATCGTGGCGGCGCTGATCGTCGGCCGGACGACCGGTACCGCCATCGGCCAGCTGGTCGAGACGGCGCGCTCCCTGGGGCGCAACGAGCTGGATGCCCGAACCGGGCCCGTCGACGCCGGGCCGGAGCTCCAGATCCTTGCGCAGACCCTCGACCAGGCGGCGGCACGGCTACAGCGAGCCATCGAGACGGAGCGTCGCGTCGAGTCCCAGCGACGGGATCTGATGACCTCCATCTCGCACGATCTGCGGACCCCGCTGTCACAGATCCGATCGATGGTCGAGGCGATCAATGACGGAGTGGTCGACGATCCCGGCACCGTTCAGCGATACGCCGCCGAGATGCTGGCGTCGATCAGCTCCCTCGTCGAGATGGTCGACGACCTGTTCGAGCTGTCACAGCTCGATGCCGAGACGCTGGCGCAGGATCAGCGCCGGCTGCCGGTCTCCGAAGCCGTTGAACGAGCGCTCCAGATGTCACGTGCTTCCGCAGGCGCACGCAACGTCCATCTGCAAAGCCGGATCGACGCCCCACCCGAGGCGCTCTGCTCACCCAAACTGATACGCGTGCTGCATTCCCTCGTGGACAACGCGGTTCGCTACACCATGGAGGGCGGGACGGTGGGAGTCCACGCCTGGACGGCCGACAGTCAGGTGCGAGTGCGGGTCGCCGACACCGGGCCCGGCCTTGCTCCCGACCAGCTCGCCCGCGTGTTCGAGCCGTTCTGGAGGGGCGACGAGTCCCGCAGCACCAAGGGCTCTGGGCTCGGTCTGGCCCTGGCCCAACGCATCGTCCAAGCGTTGGGCGGGGACATCCGCGTGTCCAGCACGCCCGACGTCGGCTCCTGCTTCGACGTCAGCCTGCCGCGCTGACCGCCGTCCCGCGAAACGGGAATACATCTGCGCCGTTGATCGTTCAACTTCATGGCGGGGTGCGCCGATAGCCCGAAGTAGGGGCTAACCCAGACGTCCAGCCGGACGCCGGTTCCGCGCACGACCCTGCCCTGAATCATGACTCTCGACCGCATCAACACACCCGTAACTCGCCTGGCCGTTGCGCAGGGCGTCGCGTACGCCGGCCGCGGCGCCGCCATGACGGCACTGATCTGGCGCCTGTACGAGCTGAGCGGCTCGTCCTGGTGGGTCTCCGGTGCCATGCTCGCCGTGTTCGGCGTCTCGACCGTGCTCTCGCCGTGGTCCGGCCACCTCGGCGACCGGCACGACCGACGTCAGGTGGTGCTCGTGTCCGCGCTGATCGCGGCGGCCGGCTTCGCCCTCTGCGTGCCCCTGTCGCTGCTCGGCTGGCTGACGCCGATCGTGATGGTCATGATCGCGGCCGCTTCCACACAGGGCGCGCTCTCCGCCGCCGTGCAGGGGGCGATCCCGAACCTGGTCGACGACGACGAGCTGGGCAACGCGAACAGCCTGGCCGGAGCCTGGAAGAGCGCCGGCTTCATGCTCGGCCCGGGCGTCGGCGGGCTTCTGCTGGCGGTGATCGGGCCGGCCGGTGTGTTCGCCGCCAGCTCGGTCGCGCTGGTCGGTGCTGCAGCCCTCGTGTGGCGCCTCGAGGGACGGTTCCGCACCGCCTCGACCGCGGACCACGCCGGCAGCAAAATGGACGGCTACCGGATGCTGCTCCGCGACCCGTGGATGCGCCTCCTGACGATCTCCTGGGCGCTGGTCATGGCCGGCATCGGGCCGGTGATCGTGGCCGAGGTCGTGCTGGCGAAGCAGTTCGCCGTGGGTTCCACGGGATACGGCCTGATCGCGGTGTTCTGGGACGGCGGCGGCGTCGTCGGCGCACTTCTCGGGCGCGGCCTCTCCCGCCGCGCCGAGCGCCCTGCCGTGGTGGGCGGCCTGGTCGCCATCGCAGCCGGCCTTGCGACCGTCGGCCTGACCCCCGTCTTCTGGCCGGTGCTGGCAGGTATGGCCGTGGCCGGGCTGTTCGACGCGTTCGGGGTGGTTGCGGCGCAGAACATCATCCAGCGGCGCACGCCTGACCATGTGCGGTCGCGGGTGTCGGCTGCGCTCGACGCGGTTGTCCTGGGGACGATGTCGCTCTCCTTCGCGCTCGGCGCACCGCTGGTCGAGTGGGTCGGGGCGCAGGGCGTGTACCTGCTCTCGGCGGCCATCTGCCTGGTCGGCGCGATGCTGCTCCTGCCCACCCTGGGCGGCGTACCGGATATCCCGCGCCGGGCTCGGGGCTTTGCCCGCGCAGTCGGCGGGAGCCCGAGGTCGGCATCGCGCGCACTGCGTGGGGTCGTGGAGCGACGGAGCCCGGGGCGGTCGGCCGAGA
>DASQYY010000040.1:0-22116 GCA_035638975.1 Gaiellales bacterium | reverse complement strand
CTCGAACGGAGACCTCACCCTGAGCTGGGACGACCTCCGGCAACTCCAGTCGCAGTACGGCTGGGACTCGATACCGAGAGGCAACGCGGACGACCGCTCGGCCACCGCCACCCAGCAGTACGCCGACTCGTGCAGCCTGCTGCCCACGTTCTACGACGAGGGGTTCCCCAACGCCTGGGGCATGTATGCCTACTACGGCGGCCCATACTCGACCACCATGCAAAGCAACACGGTGCAGACATGCTTCTCATTCGGGCGAACCTACCGGGTGGGAGCCAACCCGCTTCCGGTCGCGGCTCCCTACCTCGTCGATGTGTTCTCGATCAACGGCGGGTATTGCAACGACACCACGCTGCCATGTCACAGCGTCAGCGCCCCCCAGGAGTACACCCTTCCGAGCGCTCTGCAGGCACTGGTGCAGAGCGCCGGCTGGGACATCATTCAGGGATATAAGTTCGTCTCAGGCTCCTACTCCTCAAACGCCGTCTCGTGGGACTGCACAGGAGCGGACCCGGCGTCACATTGGACGAGCCGCACGGAGCTCTACTGCTACAACGACTGGCAGAGCGTGATCGCCGCGATACCCGCCACCGCCCCAGTGGTGGCTCCGAGCGTCGTGGCGCAGCTGCAGGGTCGCACGATGCACGGCCCGCTGGCATCGCTGGTCGTGTCCCCCTCGCAGGCAACCATCGTCCCCGGCGGGAGCCAGGCCTTCACGGCTGAGGGGTTCGACGCGCAGGGCAACGACCTCGGCGACCAGACGGGCGCGACGGTCTTCTCGATCGACGGCAGCGGTTCGTGCACCGGCGCGACGTGCACCGCATCGGATCCCGGCCCGCACACGGTCACGGCGACAGATGGCGCCCTGACGACCACCGCGCAGCTCGATGTCGCCTCGGCGTCGCCGGTCGTGACGGGGCTCACCCCCATGCCGGGCCACGTCGGCGACACCGTCACCATCACCGGAACCGACCTCGACCTCGTGAGCAGCATCGAGTTCAACGGCTCTCGCGCCGCCTTCACCGTGGCCTCGCCCGGCCAGATCAGCGCAACGGTGCCGGTCGGAGCGACGGACGGCGCCGTGTCCGTGACGGCGCTGGGCGGAGTATCCCAGCAGGCGGGATCGTTCACGGTTCAGCCGACGATCACCTCCTTCAGCCCTCTCGCCGCGTCCCCAGGGGCGACCCTCACCATCTCCGCAAGCGCGTTCATGGGTGCCGGCCAGGTGACGATCGCGGGCGTCCCGGCCACGTTCACGGTCACCTCCTATTCGAGCATCGCGGCGACCGTGCCGTCCATCAGCGCGGGCGGCCCGGTGACGGTGACCACGCCCGACGGCACCGCCACCAGCGCGGGCTCGCTGGGCCTGGCGCCGTTTCGGTCACGATCACCGGGACGGGCTTCCTCCATGCGACGCGGGTGCTGATCGGCGGGGTTGCCGCCAGCTATACGGTCGCGTCGAGGGCGAAGATCACCGCGACCGTGCCGGCAACGGCCCCCACCGGCAAGGTCACGGTGCGCACCGCGGGCGGATCGTCGACGTCGGCCACCGTCTTCACCGTCCTCGCGGCAGCCCGGCACCGCTGAGCCGCCGGCGCGCGCCCGCCTTTCGGGGGATGCTTCCCGGCGGCGGACGGCCGATACCATCGGCATGAGGGGTCTGATGAGCCTCGCCGTTGCGCTCAGCATCGCCGTGCTCGTGTGGCCGGCCGGCAGCAGCGCGACCACGAGCACCGCCGTCGGCGTCTCCGAGCGCGAGTGGAGCATCACGCTCGGCCGCATCACCGCGCCGCACGGCCGGATCACCCTCTACATCCACAACTACGGCCAGGACGACCACGACGTCAAGGTGCGAAGCCATCGCGTCGTCTACGGCCACACCGGGCGGATCCGAAGCGGCGGCGAGGTGACGCTCACGCTGCGGCTGAAGCCCGGCGTCTACAAGATCTACTGCGGGATCCCGGGACACCGGCAGCTGGGCATGGTGACTCGCCTCACCGTCACCTGAGGCAGCCGCCGCGCGTTTCGAAGCGGCGGCGTGCGGGGAATGCACGACCCACCTTGGGCGTCGACCTCCTGCGCACCATCCGCCGTTGGCCCGTCCTGCAGCAGCTGCAGGGCGACGATCCGACGGGGCGCGGATCAGCGGCCCGCTCGCACCGCACCGCCACGCTGCGGCCGCGCACGGAGCGCGCCGACCATGTGGTCGACTCGGTCTGCCCGTACTGCGCCGTCGGATGCGCACAGCAGGTATACGTCCAGAACGGGGAGGTCTCCCAGATCGAGGGCGACCCCGGCTCGCCGATCTCGCGCGGACGGCTGTGCCCCAAGGGCTCCGCGTCCAAGAACCTGGTCACAAGCAAGCTGCGCGAGTACAAGGTCAAGTACCGCCCGCCGCACTCCACGGACTGGCAGGACCTCGGCCTCGACGAGGCCATGGACATGATCGCCGACCGCGTCATCGCCAGCCGCGCCGCAACCTGGGAGGACGTCGACAGCGAGGGGCGCAAGCTGAAGCGCTCGCTCGGCGTCGTCAACCTCGGCGGTGCCACGCTCGACAACGAGGAGAACTACTGCATCAAGAAGCTGATGACGGCGCTCGGGTTCGTCCAGGTCGAGAACCAAGCGCGCATATGACACTCCTCCACCGTCCCCGGTCTGGGGACATCGTTCGGACGAGGCGGGGCCACTGACTTCCAGCAGGATCTGCAGCACTCCGACTGCATCCTGATCATGGGGTCGAACATGGCCGAGAACCACCCGGTCGGCTTCCAGTGGGTGGTCGAGGCGAAGCTCCGCGGGGCCGAGGTGATCCACGTCGACCCGCGCTACACGCGCACGAGCGCGGTTGCGACCATGCACGTGCCCATGCGAGCGGGCACCGACATCGCCTTCCTCGGCGGCATCATCAGCTACATCCTCGAGAACAACCGCGACTTCCGCGAGTACGTCCTCGAGTACACGAACGCGCCGGTGATCATCGACGAGCGCTATGCCGACACCGAGGACCTGGACGGCTTCTTCTCCGGCTGGAACAGCGAGAAGGGCACATACGACACGACAAGCTGGCAGTACGACGGCATGGAGGTGCATCCGAGCGCGGGCCAGCGGGAGCTGGGAGCGACCGCCGGCGAGCAGGCGGGGCACGGCGGTCAGGGGGGGTCGCTCCACCATGGCGAGCCGCCCAGGGAGGACAGGACGCTCGAGCACCCGCGCTGCGTCTACCAGCTGCTGCGCAAGCACTACCAGCGCTACACACCCGAGTTCGTCGAGGCGACGTGCGGCGTGCCGCGCGACGACTTCCTGCGCGTCGCCAGGGCCCTGTGCGACAACTCCGGCCGCGAGCGCACGTCGGCGATCGTCTACTCGGTGGGCTGGACGCAGCACACCGTCGGCGTCCAGTACATCCGCGCCGCAGCGATCATCTCGATGCTGCTCGGCAACATGGGCCGGCCCGGCGGCGGCATCGTCGCGCTGCGAGGGCACGCGTCGATCCAGGGATCGACCGACATCCCGACGCTCTACAACATCCTGCCCGGCTACATCCCGATGCCGAATGCCCACGCGCACCAGGACCTGCGCACATTCGTCGAGATGAACACCTCGCCCGGCGGCTTCTGGGGCAACATGGAGGCCTACACCGTCAGCCTGCTCAAGGCGTACTGGGGCCCGAACGCGACCAAGGGCAACGACTTCTGCTTCGACCACCTGCCGCGCCTGACGGGTGACCACTCGATCTACCAGTCCGTGCTGCACATGCTGGACGGGAAGGTCGAGGGCATGATCGTCGCCGGCGAGAACCCCGCTGTCGGATCTGCCAACGGCCGTCTGCACCGCTTTGCGATGGCGAAGCTGAAGTGGCTCGTCGTCCGTGACCTATTCGAGATCGAGACGGCATCCTTCTGGAAGGACTCCCCGGAGATCGAGCGCGGCGAGCTGACGACCGAGGACATCGGCACGGAGGTGTTCTTCATGCCGGCCGCCTCGCACGTCGAGAAGGACGGCTCGTTCACCAACACCCAGCGGTTGCTGCAGTGGCACCACAAGGCGGTCGAGCCGAAGGGCGACTGCCGGTCGGAGCTGTGGTTCTACTACCACCTCGGCCGCCTGATCCGGCAGAAGCTCGCGGAGTCACAGGAGGAGCGCGACCGGCCGGTGAAGGAGCTGCAGTGGTACTACCCCACGTCGGCCGAGACGGCCGACCCCAGCGCCGAGGCGGTGCTGCGCGAGATCAACGGCGTCGGGCCCGACGGCAAGGCGCTCTCCGCCTACACCGAGCTGAAGGCAGACGGCACCACGAGCTGCGGCTGCTGGATCTACTGCGGGGTGTTCAAGGACGACGTCAACCAGGCGGCGCGGCGCAAGCCGCACACCGAGCAGAACTGGCTCGCCCCGGAATGGGGCTGGGCCTGGCCGGCGAACCGGCGCATCCTCTACAACCGCGCGTCGGCCGACCCGCAGGGGCGGCCCTGGTCGGAGCGCAAGAAGCTGGTCTGGTGGGATCCGCAGGAGAACAAGTGGACCGGCCCGGATGTGCCCGACTTCGAGCCGACGAAGCCGCCGGACTACGTGCCACCGGACGGGGCGAAGGGGCCGGCGGCGATCGCCGGCAACAGGCCCTTCATCATGCAGGCGGACGGGCGCGGGTGGCTGTTCGCGCCGGCCGGCCTGGTCGATGGCCCGCTGCCGACGCACTACGAGCCGGAGGAGTCGCCGTTCGGCAACCCGCTCTACGGGCAGCGCGCGAACCCGGTGCGCCAGGTCTTCCCGCGCAACGGCAACCACTACAACCCGTCGAACGGCGCCGCCGACGCCGGCCGCTACCCCTACGCGTTCACGACCTACCGGCTGACCGAGCACCACACCGCCGGCGGGATGAGCCGCACGCTCGAGTACCTCTCGGAGCTGCAGCCCGAGATGTTCTGCGAAGTCGGCCCGGAGCTGGCGCGCGAGCGCGGCCTCGAGCACGGCGGCTGGGCGACGATCGCAACCGAGCGCGCGGCGATCGAGGCGCGGGTGCTGGTCACCGAGCGGCTGCGCCCGCTGCGGATCGGGGACAAGGTGCTGCACCAGGTCGGCCTCCCCTACCACTGGGGATGGCGCGGCCTGTCGACCGGCAGCGCGGCCAACGACGTGACGTCGATCGCGCTCGACCCGAACGTGCACATCCAGGAGGTCAAGGCGGCGACGTGTGACATCCGCCCGGGCCGCCTCAACGGGGGCTACCACGGGGAGATCCCATGATCGAGGAGCACGCGGACGCGCACGCCACCTACGGCGCCGAGACCGAGCAGCGGATGGGCTTCTTCACCGACACCACCGTCTGCATCGGCTGCAAGGCATGCGAGGTGGCGTGCAAGGAGTGGAACATGGTGCCGGAGGACGGGCTCGTCTGGACGGGTAAGTCCTACGACAACACCGGGGAGCTGGGAGCCAACACGTGGCGGCACGTGGCGTTCGTCGAGCAGGAGGTGCAGGTCGACGACGGCAGCGAGACGGCCGGCATCCGCTGGCTGATGAGCTCGGACGTGTGCAAGCACTGCACGCACGCGGCCTGCCTGGACGTGTGCCCCACGGGCGCGCTGATCCGCACCGAGTTCGGCACGGTGGTGGTGCAGGAGGACATCTGCAACGGCTGCGGCTACTGCGTGCCGGCATGCCCGTTCGGGGTGCTCGACAGGCGCGAGATCGACGACGACGGCCGCGTCTGGAAGTGCACGCTCTGCTACGACCGGCTGCAGGACGGGCAGACGCCGGCCTGCGCCAAGGCCTGCCCCACCGAGTCGATCCAGTTCGGGCCGCTGGATCAGCTGCACGAGCGGGCGGACGAGCGGCTGGCGACGCTGCAGGCGCAGGGCGAGGAGAGCGCGCGCCTGTACGGCCGCGACCCGTCCGACGGCGTCGGCGGGTTCGGCGCGTTCTTCCTGCTGCTGGACGAGCCCGAGGTGTACGGCCTCCCACCCGACCCCGTGGTCACGACGCGCGACGTGCCGGAGATGTGGCGGACGGTCGGCACGGCGGCGGCGGGCCTGGCGGCGGCAGTCGTGGTCTCGTTGATCGGGAGGCGGGGATGACCAGGCCGGCGGAGGAGTCGCAACACACCTACCACGGGCCGACCGAGATGCGTTCGGCCACGCAGCCGACGCGGGACTCCTACTACGGGCACCCGATCATCAAGCCGCCGGTCTGGAAGAAGGAGATCGGCTGGTACCTGTTCACCGGCGGGCTGGCGGGGGCGTCGGCGTCGCTCGCATTCGCGGCCGAGGTGAGCGGGAACCGCCGGCTGGCGCGGACGTCGCGCCTCGTGGCGGCGGCGGCGGTGAACGTCAGCCCGGCGCTGCTGATCAAGGACCTGGGACGGCCCGAGCGGTGCCTCTACATGCTTCGGGTGTTCAAGCCGACCTCGCCGATGAGCGTTGGGTCGTGGATCCTCGCGGCGAGCGGGGGCGCGCAGAGCGTGGCGGCGGCGTGCGAGGTGTTCGGCGTATTGCCGAAGGTGCGGGTCACGTCGCAGGCCGCGGCGGGGCTGCTCGGCCCGGTGCTCTCGACGTACACGGCGGCACTGGTGGCCGACACGGCGGTGCCGGTGTGGCACGAGGCGCGCCGGGAGCTGCCGGCGGTGTTCGCGGCCTCGTCCTGCGCCAGCGCGGGCGCGGCGGCGGTGCTGCTCGGGCACGAGGGATCGACCGGGCCGGCGCGGCGGCTGGCGGTGCTCGGAGGCGTCGCCGGGCTGGGGCTCGCGCAGCTGATGGAGACGCGCCTGGGAATGGTGGGCGAGCCGTATCGCACCGGCGGGACCGGGCGGTACATGCGGGCGGCGAAGGCATCGACCGCGCTGGGCGTGGTCGCGACGGCGGCCGGCAAGGGGCTGGTGCGGCGGGCCGGCGCCGCGATGCTGCTGGCGGGAGCGGCGCTGGAGCGGTTCGCCGTGTTCAATGCGGGCACCGACAGCGCGAATGACCCGCGCTACACGGTGGAGCCGCAGCGTGCGCGACGGGCTGCGCGGGGTTCGGTGGCGTAGCATGGCGGTTGCGGTGCAGGCGCCCGGCGGCGCCGAGCCGACGGTCGACCCGCGGGAGTCGGCGAAGGCAGCCGGGCTGCGGTACGTCAGCGACCGGCGGCCGGGCATCCGGCGCCGCAAGCGCGGCAAGGGCTTTCAGTACATCGCGCCCGACGGGTCGACGGTGCGGGACGAGGAGACGCTCGAGCGGATCCGGACGCTGGCGATCCCGCCGGCGTGGACGGACGTGTGGATCTCCGGGTCGGCGAACGGCCACCTGCAGGCGACGGGGCGCGACGCGCGGGGCCGCAAGCAGTACCGGTACCACCCGCGGTGGCGGCAGGTGCGCGACGAGACGAAGTACCACCGGATGCTGGCGTTCGGGGAGGCCCTGCCGCGGATCAGGCGGGAGGTGACCAAGCACCTGTCACGGACGACGCTGTCACGGGAGCGCGTGCTGGCGGCCGTGGTGCGGCTGCTGGACGAGACCACGATCCGGGTGGGCAACGACGAATACGCGCGGGAGAACGACTCGTACGGCCTCACCACCATCCGTGATTCTCATGTCGAGGTTGACGGTTCCAGGTTGTCGTTCCGGTTCCGCGGGAAGAGCGGAAAGGAGCACGACATCTCGATCGAGGACCCGCGGGTGGCCCGCGTCGTGCGCGGGTGCCAGGACCTCCCCGGCCAGGAGCTGTTCGCGTACGTCGACGAGGACGGTGAGGTGGTCGACGTCGACTCGTCCGATGTGAACCACTACCTGCGCGAGATCTCGGGTGCCGACTTCACCGCGAAGGACTTCCGCACGTGGACGGGCACCGTGCTCGCGGCGTGGGCGCTACACGACCTGGGCGCGTTCTCGAACCAGCGGGAGGCGACCAAGCAGGTGGTCGCTGCAGTCGAGACCGTGGCGCAGAAGCTCGGGAACACCCCGGCGGTGTGCCGGTCGTGCTACGTGCATCCGGATGTCTTCGAGGCGCACCTGGAGGGAACGCTGATCTCGGTGCTGGCCGAGAACGCGGCGGAGCGGATCAACGGCGATCTGTCGGGCCTCACACGCCAGGAGGCCGCGGTGCTCGGCTTGCTCAGCGCCCGATTGCAGACGGCGGCCGCATCAGCCGCGTGACAGTTCCGTGACACCTCCCACGGGCCCGTGCCAATCCGCCCCGCGCGAAACCCCATTATTGGAGTCAAAGACCGAACGCCGGGCGTGACCGCTCCGTGACGAAATCGTGACGAGTCGCCCGCCTGGTTGAGCCGTCCGGCCGTTCCACCCAATTATTGGAGTCAAAGCCCGAACGTCGGGCCTGACGTTGGCGTGACGGAGTTAGCACGGGTTGTGACATCGGCGTAGCTGGAGGTCGTGTTCGACCGGGTCGCGGTCTAGGATCTGGCCGCACGCCAGAGGAGGGCCCATCCGCTACTGCAGCACCTGTGGTTCCGAGCTGGCCGAGGGTGCCCGGTTCTGCGGCAACTGCGGCGCCGCCGTGGCCGCCTCGGCGTCGCCCGCATCGTCAGCCGCCCGACCGCTCGACCTCCCGGGGTCGGTGAAGCTCTCCTCCCCGCTCCGCCGGCTCGGCGCCTACCTGCTCGATCTGCTCCTCGCCGTCGTCACGCTGTTCATCGGCTGGCTGATCTGGAGCCTGATCGTGTGGGCCCGCGGCCAGTCGCCCGGCAAGCAGCTGCTCGGCATGCGCGTGATCCGCAGCGACAGCCACGTCGTCGTGGGCTGGGGCCGAATGGCGCTGCGCGAGCTGGTCTGCAAGGGCGTGATCGGCATCGTCGCCAGCCTCACCGTGTTCGGCTTCGTCGCCTACCTGTGGCTGCTCTGGGACGACGAGAACCAGGAGCTCTGGGACAAGATGGCGACGACGCTCGTCGTCGACGACCCGCAGCGGGTGCTCGCGGGGCCGTGACCTACACGCGCGGCGGAGCCGTGCGGTCGATCCGGTCGTTCACCCACTTCGTCGCGATCGTCGAGGCGGCACCGACCGCCGTGTATGCCAGGAACTGCTTCGCCCCAGGCGAACGGCCCGCCTTCTTCGCCTGGCGCGAGTGCATGAAGGCGACCAGCGCCGGGCGCGACACCAGCCCGATCACATCGCCCGGACGCACGGCCTTCCCGTTCGGCGAGCTGCCGTTGGACGATGCGGCGTGGCCGGCGCCGGAGTGCGAATGCCCCCCGCGCGCCACGGCCACGCCCACCGCCACCGCCGCGGCGGCCAGGATCACCGGCTCCTTCGCCGCGTCCGCCAGCTTGCGCGCGCCCTCCGCGCGGTAGCCGTGCCGAATCTCCCACACAGCCTCACGCAGCTTCGCCCTGCGCGTGTTGGCACGCCGCGCGAAGCGCTCCTTCAACCGCTTGGGCACGTTCGCCTGGTACGCCAGCGCCTGGACGTCCTCCGCCAGCCGCTCGCGCGCCTCCTCTACCTGCGCTCTGATGTCGCGTGTTGCTTCAGCCACTGGACATCCTCCTTCGCTGACTCGATCGTCTCGGTGGGCGCGGGCGGCTGCGCTCTGCGCAGCCGGCGGACGGCGATCGCGCCGACGACGGCGGCGATGACCAGCAGCACGACCGCCACGATCAAGGCGGCCAGCCAGGTCGCCATGGCGGTGGACAGCGCAGCGACCGCCATCGCGACGAGCGTGCCGAAGGCCGCCACGCCGAACAGCGCCGCGACCGCAAGCATCCCTCCACCCACGGCCGACTCCTTGGCCTTCGCGGCCATCTCGTCCTTGGCCAGCTGCACCTCCGCCCGCACGAGCGCCGTCGCGTCGCGGGAGATCGCCTTCGTCAGCTCGCCGATCGACCGATGGCCGTTCCCGGCCTCGGCACCGCCCGTTGTGGACTCCATCTCCATCGAGACCCTCCTACCCCGTGGCGGCCGGCCACAATCGTGTTGGATCCATACCGGCCGGGTACCCAGCAGCCGTGGGCGCATCCGAGCTTAACGCACTTCGCGACCAGGCGGCAGGCTGCCGCCGGTGCGACCTCTGGAAGCTCGGCACGCAGACCGTCTTCGGCGAGGGACCGGCCGATGCGCAGGTCGTGATGGCCGGCGAGCAGCCAGGCGACCAGGAGGATGGCGCCGGCCGCCCGTTCGTCGGCCCCGCCGGCCGCGTGCTGGACGAGGCACTGGAGCGCGCCGGCATCGCCCGCGACCAGGTCTACGTCACCAACGCGGTCAAGCACTTCAAATGGCAGCCCCGCGGCAAGCGCCGCATCCACCAGCGCCCCGGCCGCACGGAGATCACCGCCTGCCAGCCATGGCTCATGTCCGAGCTCGAGGCGATCGACCCGCTGCTGCTCGTCCTGCTCGGCAGCGTCGCCGCGACCAGCATCCACGGGCCCGGCTTCCGCGTGACCAGGCAGCGAGGCGAGCCGCTGCCCGGGCCAAACGGCGTCACCACCCTCGCCACCGTCCACCCCTCCTCCATCCTGCGAGGAGATCCCAACGACCGAGAGCGGGCGATGGACGGCCTGGTCGCCGACCTCTCGCTCGTCCCCGGGCTGCTCGAGCGGCTCGCGGCCGGGCGACCGGCGTGATCCGTCGATTCTCGGGGCATACTTTGCGTGTGAGACCCGACCTGACGACGAGGCGGGCGCTCGCGCAGATTGCACGAAGGTGGTGGCTGCTTCCCATCTGCATGGCCGCCGTGACGGCCGCTGCGCTCGCCCTCTCCGGCCACCACATCTCGAACGCGAAGGCAACGGAGCGCGTCCACGTGCAGGACGTGAGCATCTCCTACCAGTTCCAGGGCCAGCCGCAACCCTACACGCCGGTGCGCTCGGTCAACGACCTCACGACGAGCGACTTCGTCGATCCGCAGACGGCGGCAGCAGCAGCGACAACGCTGGGCGATGGCACCACCGGCCAGCAGATCATCAGCGGCCTCGGGTTCGCGGCGCTGACCGGCAACGACATCCAGCTCAGCTACTCGGACAGCGGCTCCCAGGGCCACGTCCAGCGGGTGCTCGACGCGTACGTCCGCACGCTCGTGCGCGAGCGGATCGCCAACGAGCGCCAGGCCCTCACCAAGGCCGCCGACAACCTCCGTGCGAACGGCGGCGATCAGACGGCGGTGGCGCGCCTGCAGGCGGCCGCGGCCGGCCTCGACCAGCAGATCCACTCCCTCGGGCAGATCGCGGTCAGCGCCCCCAAGAAGATCCCGACGCCGGCGCTTTTCGCCGCCGGGCTGCTGGCCGGGTTGATCCTCGGCGTGCTGCTCGCGCTCGCCCTCGGGCAGGCGGATCCGCGGATCCGGTCGCTCGCCGACCTCCGCGCCGCCGGCGTACGGGCGATACCGGTCGACCCGGGAACGCCCGAGTCGATGGACGCACTGCGGGCCGTGGCCGAGGTGGCCGGCGTCGACGCGAACGGCGGCGTGGTTGCGGTGGTGACACCGCACGCGCGCAAGGGCGACTCCGTGTCGCGGAGCCTCGCCGAGTCGTTCGCAGCGGCCGGGCGCCCGACCACATGGCTGTCAGAGGCGGGCATCGTGCGCAGCGCCGACGGCGGGTGGACGCAGGCAGCGGCCGGCGGCGGCGTACTGCGTTCACTGCCGCGACTCCGCGAGGAGCTGGCGGGCGGGCGGCCGGGCGAGGTGGTCGTGATCGATGCGCCCGGGCTGCTCGACCACCCGGGATCACTGGTGGCAACGGCGGCTGCGACCGTCACGATCGTCGCCGTGCGGCGCGGCCGCTCCAGCTGGGACGACCTCGAATCCTCGCTCGAGCTGCTCGACGACGCGGTCGTCGGCGGCAGGGTGCGGATCTGCCTCGACCGCGGCGGCCGAGGCGGCGATGCGCCGCTGCTCGGCTCGCGGCCGGCGGCTCCGTCGGCCCAGGTCCCCGCCTAGGCACTGCATTGATCGCGACCGCCGGCATGGGTGAACCAACGGTGCCTGGCACCTTTGGTTCAACCGCCCCCCTCCGCGGCGGGCCGCTCGTCTGGGCCACCGCCGTCGCCATGGCGTTCGCCGCCTACGGGATCGGGCTCGCCAGCGGACGCTCGGAGATGCTCCTCGCCGCGGGCCTCGGCCTCGCCGTCCCGCTGCTCTTCGCCTGGCGGCTCGAGGCGGGCGTGCTCCTGCTCGTGCTGGCCCGGCCCAGCCTCGACGTCTTCGCCGACCGCTCGCTTGCGTCCTACCACGGCCTCGCGCTAAACCCGGCGTCGGTGCTCGCCGTACTCGTCATCGGCATCGGCGTCCCCTACATGGTCGAGGCATGGCGCCGCCTGCGCACGGCCCCCGTGATCCTGCCCTACCTGCTGTTCGCGGCGATCGCCGTCCCCGGCATCCTCGTCGCCCCCTCCACCGGCGGTGCGGTCACCGAGTGGCTGCGGCTGTGCGCCGTGCTCGTCACCTACGCCCTCGCCTACCTGGCCGCCGATCGCCCGGCCGCCGTTGCCCGCCTGCTGGCCGCGATCGTCGTCTCCGCGCTGATCCCGGCCGCGGTCGGCGTCGGGCAGTGGGCGAACGGCACCACGCACACCGTCGGCGACCTCAACCGCGCAACCGGCACGTTCCTGCAGCCCGACCCGTACGGCATCTACCTCGCCATCGCGACCGTGGCCGCGCTGACGATGGTGCTCGCAGCACGCGGCATCTGGCGCTGGGCGGCCGCGATCGTGATGATCCTGGCCGCCGCGGCGCTGGTCGTGTCGTATACGCGCACCGGGTGGGTGATGGTCGTCCTGGGCGCGATCGTCCTTGGCCTCGTCCGCTACCGCGCGCTGCTCCTGATCGTGCCGGTGATCGTCCTGGCCGCGCTGCTCCTCCCCGGCGTCCAGTCCCGCGTCCACTCGGTCAGCCAGACCCGGGAGATCCAGTACGGCACCGGCAACTCCTTCCAGTCCCGGGTGACGCTGTGGCGGGAGAACCTGCCGAAGGCGCAGGAAAAGCCGCTGACCGGGCTCGGCCTGGGGGCCATCGTGCAGCAGAGCGACACCCAGTCGCATGTCCACTCAGACTATGTCCGCGCGGTCGTCGAGACCGGCGTGTTCGGGTTCTTCGCCTACGTCTGGCTGCTGGTGGGCGCGCTCGTCGGCTGCCTCGCGGCGCTGCGCTGGGCGCGTCGCAGCCGATCGGTGCCATTGCAGGCGGCGGCCCTGGCGGGCATCGCCGCCTCGTCGGCCTACCTGCTCGCAAGCGGCGACTCAAACCTGATGACGCAGAGCGCGGTCAGCGGCACAGCCTGGGCGCTGTTCGCGTGCGCACATGCGGCCGGGCGCCTCGGCCGCGAGGCGGTCGCGCCGCGGCCCCTGCGGCCGACCGTCGCCAGGCGCCTGCGGATGCTGGGCGCTCCCGGCCTCCGCACGGCGGCCTATTCCGTGCAGCGCGCGACCAGGTAGGCGACATCGTCGGCCCAGCGGCTGCCGCGGCGCCGCACCTGCAGCTCGTGCTCGATCTCGATCGCGACCTGCTCGGCCGACGCGCCCGCCATGCGGATCAGCAGCGTGCGCAGGTCGTCGTGCGTGAACGGCGCGGGAGAGCCGACCTCGTCGCCGAGCCCGTCGGTGTAGAGCAGGAGCACGTCGCCCATACGCATGTGTGTGCGCTGCTCCGAAAGCGACACGCGCGGCACGATGCCAAGCAGCGTGCCCTTCAGGCCGACGTCGCGCACACGGCCGCCGCCGGCAAGCAACGCAGGCGCATGGCCGCCCAGGCAGGCCGTCAGCGTCAGCCCCGACTCCTTGCGCGGCTGCGCCTGCACGTAGGCGACGGTCACGAACCGGTGTGCGCTGATCTGGTCGAGCAGCTCCTGGTTGAGCGCCCGCAGCAGCCGGGACGGGCTGCGGTAGGCTCGGGCCAGCGCGCGGAGGGCCGGTCGCGCGAGCCCCATGCCGGCGGCCGCCTCCGGGCCCTTCCCGCAGACGTCGCCGATCACGAGCGCCCACCGATCTTCGCCCGCGGCGAACACGTCGTAGAAGTCGCCGCCCGCCTCGAGCCCCTCGCCGGCCGGGAAATAGCGTGCGGCCAGCTCCAGCCGGGGAACGTCCGGCAGCATCCGCGGCAGCAGCCCCTGCTGCAGCACGTGTGCGACCCGATCACGCTCCTGATAGAGGCGCGCGTTGTCGATGCGGACAGCCGCGCGTCGAGCGAGCTCCTCGGCGACCGCGACGTCCTCGCGGTCGTAGCGACGCTCGGGATCTGTGGAGACCAGCGTGAGCGCGCCGAGCACGCGCTCACGCGCGGTGAGCGGCACGGTGATGTACGACTGAAACCCAAGCCGCCGGACGATGCGGAAATGCTCCTCGTTGATACAGGTGGATCGGAGGAACTGCTCCGACATGACGGGCGAGAACTGCGTGATCCCGCTCTGGATGACATGCGGCGCGGGATGCGCGGTCGGCTGATTCGGCGCGAACTCGTCCCTCAGCCGGTCGGCCAGGGCCTGGAGCGCCGGGTCGCGGTGGCGGGCCGCGACCCGCGTGATGGCGCCGCGATCATCCACGATGTCGACGAGGCAGAGGTCGGCGATGTCGAGCACGGTGCGCTCGGCCAGCCGATCGAACGCCTCGGGATAGGCGAAGGTACGCGCCAGCATCTCGCTGACGTCCGAGACCAGGCGCAGCTTGCTCCAGGCCGCCTGGGCCGAGAGGCGGGCAGCCGTCTCGGAGGCGAGCAGGCGGGCTCGCTCCTCCTCGATGCGCCGGCGCTCACGGAGATCGCGCACAAAGACGGTCAGGATCGGCGGGCCGGGCAGCCGTACACGGTTGATGGTCAACTCGACCGGGATCCGGCTACCGTCGCGATGCATCGCCTCGGTCTCGAACCGGGTGCCGATCAGCTCCGACCCGCCGCTCTCGGCGAAGCGGCGAAGCCCGGCCTCGTGCCGTTCCCGCAGCTCCGGCGGCACGAGCACCTCTCCCACGAGCCGTCCGACGATCTCATCCGGCAGCCAGCCGAGCAGCTCGGCGGCAGCGCGGTTCGCCTCGATGATGCGACCATCAGCGTCGCCGGTGACGATGGCGTCGAGCGACGCCTCCAGCACCGCCGCCTTGCGCGCGTCGCTCTCGGCCAGCGCCGCATCGGCATAGATACGCTCCATCAGCTGGCCGACCTGCCGCCCGAGACCCTCGAACACCGCCGTCAGCTCGGAATCCTCCGTCAGCGTCTGGTCTGACAACAACTCGACGACTCCGATCAGCTGTCCGTGGCCGAGGAGCGGGATCCCGACAGCGGAGCGGATCCCCGCTCGACCGGCACTCTCTGCGCGCCGGTAGACGGCGGCGTCGGTGAGGTCGTGATACCAGAGCACCGCCCCCGTCGCCCAGACGCGTCCGGGCAGGCCGTCGTCCGGCGAGAAGACGCGCCCGCGGCTGTCCTCAATGAAGGAGCCGAACCCCTCGCGGCCGGCCCATGTGACCGAGGGAACGAGCTGCTGCCGCCCGGGCCCGACTCGCCAGAGCACGCCAACCTGGAAGTCGAGCGCCTCGGCGATCGCGCCCAGCACCCGCTCGCCGGCATCGGCAATGCCGTCGGAGCCGGCAACCGCGGCGGCAACGGCGGCCTCGAGACCACGTGCCCTCAGCGCCGTGTCGTTCCCAGCGTCTCCGACGCTCATGCCAGGATCGTACTCAGGAATCCATCAGCGACCGCGCCGCCGCGCGGTCGATCATCTGCAACACGTCTGCAAGGGCCACCATGTCGAGCGCCGCGATCGCCACCCTGGTCGCCCGGGGCGCGACGACCAGGCCGCCGGCGAATCCGCTGGCGATCCAGACGGCCAGGCAGTACGGGCAGGTGAGCAGCTCCCCCACGGCCCGGCGCATTGACCCGCCGCGCGGAGCCTCGTCCACCTCGCCCCGTCCGGCGCCCTCCTGGAACTCGGTGAACGGGGCCCGCGCAAAGGTCGTCACCTTGTCCTTCGAGATGATGCGGGCGAGCTTGTAGGTGGCAACGCCCGCCGCAACGACGTCACCGGCCGCCATGCGCTCGGGCCAGCGCACACCCGCCCGTCGGGCCGCGAGTGCGCCGCCCGTGATGGCAAGCGCGAATCCGGTCGTCAGCATGGCCCGGCCGGATAGCGGAACGGGCTGGTCGGCATACCCGCGGGCGGGATGCAGCAGGGTCGGCCGGTCGGGCTCGGGACTGGGCTGGGCCATTCGATCGCAGTTCCCCCGCCGAGGCGGTGCCTAACATCACGGCGTGACCGATCCGATCGCACTCGCAGGCGCCTGGCTCGAGGCGGCGAGGGAGGCGGGCGTCCCTCAGCCCGAGGCGATGGCGATCGCGACCGCCGACGAGCGAGGCCGCCCATCGGTGCGGATGGTGCTGATGCGTGGGCTCGACGCTGAGGGCTTCCGCTTCTACACGAACCGCGAGAGCCGAAAGGCCGGGGAGCTCGAGGCCAACCCGCACGGCGCCCTGGCCTTCCACTGGGACGCGCTGGGGCGGCAGCTGCGAGCGGAGGGGCCGGTGCGGCGGCTGGGCGACGGCGAGTCGGACGCATACTTCTCCGGCAGGCCGCGGGAGAGCCAGCTGGGTGCGTGGGCGAGCGAGCAGAGCACGCCGCTCGGCTCCCGGCAGGAGCTGCTCGACCGGTTCGCAGAGACGGAGCGGCGGTTCGAGAGCCGGCCGGTGGAGCGGCCGCCGTACTGGGGCGGCTACCTGCTGGCACCGGAGGCAATCGAGTTCTGGGAGCACGGCGAGCACCGGCTTCACCACCGGCGGCGGTTCGTCCGGGACGGCGAGATCTGGCGGGAAGAGCTGCTGGCGCCGTAACGGCTCCGCCCGCACGCACCCGAGCACCAGTCGCTCGGTGGCGAAGGCGGGGCGGGCGCACCCCGAGGGCGCCCGCCCGACCCCGCAGCCGGATCGTTGGTTCCGCCGCCGCATCGCGCAACTCGTTCGGTCGCGTCGCGGTGATCCGGCACGCTCGTGCGACCTCCATCATGGTGCCCGCATCGCGTGGCGTGCGCAGCCCCCCGAACGGGTGGGTTTTTCGGGCTGCTCGCGCCTCAGCCGGGAAAGATCTCGGCCAGGCGCTGACGCCGGTACTCGAAGATCGAACGCAGGTCCCGCTGCACCAGCACCCGCTGCGCAAGCTCCTGCACGAGGCTTCCTCCCCGGACCCGGTACTCGACCCGGTCGCGCGCCAGCGTTCGCCCGCCGTCCAGCCGCTCGAAGGTGTGCTGGTGCTTCCAGACGCGATAGGGCCCGCCGATCTGCTCGTCGGAGAACCGGTGCGGCGGTTCCCAGCCGGTGATCCGCGTCTGCCACCGAAGCGGCACCCCATGCAGCGCCAGCCGGTAGTCGATCAGCGTCCCCTCCCCCACCTCGATCGGCCCCGGCGTCAGCACCCGGAACCGAAGCCATGGTGGCGTGATCTGCTCCAGGTTGTACGCATCCGAGAAGAACGGGAACGCATCCTCGGGCGCGCCCGGCAGGACCTGCTCGGCGATCAGCATCAGCGACCACCGACCGTCCGGGGCTCTGAACGGCACGAAGCGGATCTCCTGGCTCAGAGAGCGAGCTCCAGGTACCTGACGCCGGGGATCGGATTCTCGGTGTACGGCGGAATGTCGACGAAGCCGAGCTCAGCGTACAGGGCGACCGCGGCGTCCATGACCGGATCGATGGTGTCCAGCCGCATGCACGCGTATCCCGCGCGCCGCGCCTCGTCGATGACTGCCTTTGCGAGCGCCCGGCCGGTACCCGTGCCCCTGGCGGCGGGCCGCACGTAGAGGCGCTTCATCTCACAGACCTCATCGCCGAGCGGGCGCAGTGCGACGCAGCCGACGGGCTCGGACTCGTCCCTCATGCGCGCCAGCAGCACGCAGCCGGACGGCTCCGCGTAGCGGCCGGGCAGGCCGGCCAGCTCCTCGTCGAACCCCTGAAAGCAGAGGTCGAAGTCGAGGCTCGCGGCGTACTCCCTGAACAGCGCGCAGACGGCGGAGGCATCGGCCGGCCAGACGGCGCGCGCTATGGCCGCACCCGCGACCGCTACCTCTCCGGATCCTGCGGGGCGATCGGGTCGGACGCGGGGAACGTCTCCTCGATCGCCTCGTCCAGCCGGTCTTCCTCGCGCTGCTTGTCGTCCTCGCACTGCTGGTCGCTCTGGTTGTCGCGCTCGGCCGCCACGGAGGCATCATACTGTCGTCATGCCCGAGCTCCCACTCACCGGCCACTGCCTCTGCGGCGCGATCAGCTACGAGATCGGCGAGCCGCTCCGAAACGCCGGGTACTGCCACTGCACTCGCTGCCAGCGGCGCACGGGGACGGCGGCGTCGGCGCAGGCGGGAATCCCGCGAGGAGCGCTGACGATCCGGTCGGGGGAGGAGCTGCTGACCGCCTACGACCCGGGCGACGGCGGGTTCCACAAGCTGTTCTGCTCGCAGTGCGGGTCGGCGATGTTCAGCCGCAGCCCGGACGACCCCGGCGTCATGAGCGTGCGACTGGGGACGCTCGACGGCGACCCCGGCGTGACGATGGAGTGGCGGCAGTTCGTGAGCTACGCGGCGCCCTGGGAGCCGATCCCCGACGACGGGGTGCCGCGGTATCCCGAGTCGCGGTTCGCGTAATGGGGTCGGGCTTCAGCCGTTGTCGGGTCAGGCTTTAGCCTGACCCCGTATGTGATGAATGCCAGGTGCCGGGCTTCAGCCCGGCACCGCTTCGACTGACGTCGATGGCAGCCGGGCGGGGTCGCGCTGAAGCACGACCCCTGGCACCATCCGCAACGAGGTCAGGCCGAAGGCCTGACCCCACATACAACCAGGGTCAGCCTGAAGGCTGACCCTCACTTTGGAATGATGCTGATCGAGCCGTTCGTCTCCAGGATCGCCCAGCGGATGTCCGACAGCGCCACGACCTGCTGCATCCGCGCCTCCGACAGCACCTCGTCGATCGCCAGCCGCTGGCTTCGCAGGTTCGCCTCGATCGGCGTACCGTCCTCCACCAGGATCAGCGGCTGGCCCTCGAGCACCTTGCGCACCCGTTTGCCCCGGAAGCTGAGGTATGACAGCGCCACCGTCAGCAGCACGAAGGTGCTCAGCGCGAGCACTGTCCCCGTGACGGAGTAGTCGCTCTGCGTCACGCCCTGCTGGATCAGGTCGCCGATCACCACCAGCAGGATCAGGTCGAACGGCTCGCTCATCGCCAGTTCCCGCCGGCCCACCATGCGCGTCACCGCGAAGATCGCAGTGAAGATGACCGCTGCCCGGATGACGATGTCCATCAGGGATACACCGTCATGGTGCGGTGGACGGTGACCAGCAGCGTCTGCCCGTCGTAGAGCTCTGCGTCCACGGAGCGCCGCCATGCAACGGTCGTCGGGTTCACCTGGAAGTACATGCGCACGGTTTGCTGCTGGCCAGGCCGCATGGCGCCAAGCGTGAAGGCGGGGCCGCCCAGCCGGCTGAACTGGCCGCTCGGTTGCGGCACCTCGGCGTTCAACGTCAATCCGGAGAACCAGCCGTTCGAGAGCTGCAGCACCGGATTCGAGAGCGCGGTTCGCGCGGTGACCGTGAACACCACCTGGTACAGCAGGCCACCGCGCAACGCCGAAGGCGCCTCGATGCGGATCGTTGCCTGACTGGACGATGCACTGCTCGTCGTCATCGCCTGGCCGAAGACGTTCGCAAGAGCTAGCACGACGAGCACGAACAGCACGGTGATGAACACGCGCCGGCCCCACACCCCGCGCCTCAGCGATCGCGGATTTCGGGAGTCCTCCTCGATGCCCTCGGGCAGCGCTCGCCGTGTCATGGGCTCACACCGGCGCTGCGCCGTGCCCGGCGGTCGACGGCGTATCCGCCGTCGCGCCCTCTCGCATTCCGTCCATGACGTCAAGCAGCGCCTCGACCGACGTTCGCGTCGGCTCCCAGCCCAGCCGCTCGCGGGCCCGCGACCAGTCCATCAGCGGCACGCCGAGGGCCATGTCGACCCATCCCGGGGGCGTCGGCTGCAGCCGCAGCGTCCAGGTCGCCCAGGCCGCGCCCCGCATCAGCGCGGCCGGGACGCGGACGGGCCTCGCGTCCAGCGTGCGCGCCAACAGCGGCCCGTCCAGCACGGGGTCCGCCGCGACGTTGAACGCGCCCCGCTCGTCGCTCTCGACCGCTAGCCGGTAGGCGTTACCGACGTCCAGCGAATGGACGGCCTGGAAGCGCAGCCGGGGATGGTCGGGCACGAGCGGGATCAGCTTCGGGTCGGCGAGCAGCCGCGGCACCAGTCGCCCGAGGAACAGGCCGGCGATCTCTGCGCCCGCCTGCCGCTTGAAGATCAGCCCCGGCCGCAGCCGGATCACCCGGACGGAAGCCTGCTCCCCCTCGAACACGTCCAGCATCGCCTCCACCTCCGCCTTGTGACGCGAGTAGAACGAGGTCGGAATGCCGGTCGCGGGCCAGCTCTCGTCCACCCGGCGATTCACGGGGCCGGCCGCGTACGCGCCCACAGACGAGGCATAGACCAGTGAGGGCACGCCCGCGCGGGCAACGGCATCGAACACTCGGCGGCTGCCATCGACATTGACGGAGCGAAGGGTGGCGAGCTCATGCGACGGCTGGATGGCCCAGGCCAGGTGCACGACCGAGTCGGCGCCCCGGAACGCAGCCTCGAGGTCATCATGGCGAATGTCGGCCCGGATCCAGTCGACCCCGCCCGGGTTGCTCGGCGGCCTCCGGGCCAGGCCGGCCACCTCGTGCGTGCCCTGCTGCTGCAACGCCGCCAGAAGGCTCGTGCCGACGTTGCCGGTCGCTCCCACCACGACGATTCGCATTGGACGGGAATGCCCGCCGCGCGCGTGCCCGGAAACGTCGGCGGTGCGGCGTGGGTCACAGCCGGATGGGTTCGGCTGACGCCGATGACAGCCGCGGCCCGCGTGTGCACGCTCACGACGCAGCGCCGTTAGCCGAGCTTCAATTTCGGGTAGATGACATGTTCGGCGGGGTTCAAGCGGAGTCTCCGCGGTATCCCCAACGACGACGGAGACACGGTTGAACCCACCCGGGCAGGATCTGCAAGACGCTCCCCTGACGCCGGGTGCAGGCATGAAATCGACGGACGCAGCGGCCCCGCTCCCGGTCCGACCCGCTCCCAGCTCCGATGCCTGGCCAGACGACGGCCTCGGCATCCCGCGCGGGCGCCGCAGGCGCAAGCGGCTCGGCCGGTCGCGCCGGAGCTCGCGCCGCTCCCGCGTCGCCACGGTCGCGCTCGGCCTGCTCGTCGCGTTCGTGACGCTGCTCGCCATCGGGGCGGCTGTCACGTTCGCGTGGGTCCAGACCGTCACGAAGGGCGTCAGCATCACCACGATGCCCGAGCACCTCCCCGGCATCAACAGCGTGATCCGCGACGACCACGGCAGCATCCTGGCACGCGTTGCCTCCACAGAGAACCGCATCCCGGTCCCGGGGAGCAGGATCTCCCCGTGGCTGGAGAAGGCGACGATCGCGATCGAGGACCGCCGCTTCTACCAGCACGGCGGAGTCGACTACGTGGGGACGCTGCGGGCCCTGTGGGCCGACATCGCGGCGGGGCAGGTCGTACAGGGGGGCTCCACGATCGAGCAGCAGCTGGCGAAGCTGCTGTTCCTGGACGACTCGCAGACGCTGACGCGCAAGGTGCAGGAGGCGACGCTCGCAAACCAGATCGCCGACCAGTGGTCGCGCGCGAAGATCCTCACCACCTATCTCAACATCGTGCCCTACGGCGGCGTCACGTACGGCTGCCAGGCCGCCGCGAAGGCCTACTTCGGAGCCACGTGCGGGAGGCTGACCGTGCTCCAGGCGGCGACGCTGGCCGGCATCCCCCGCTCTCCGACCGACTATGACCCGCTCGTGCACCCGGCCGCGGCCCGCGAGCGCCGGGACGAGGTGTTGGCCGCGATGGCGACGAACGGCGACATCACGCCGCAGCGGGCGGCCCGGCTGGAGGCACAGCCCCTGGGGCTTCATCCGCTGCACACCGCCCCCACGCGCCAGCCCTACTTCGTCCAGTATGTCGAGCAGCGGTTGAGCAGCCGGTACGGCGGCCGGGCGCTCCAGCACGGCGGGCTGCAGGTGCGGACGACCATCGACCAGCGCCTTCAGCACGCCGCCATGGCCGCCTTCCACTCGGTGCTGGCCAGCCCGGGTGACCCGGCCGCCGCGATCGTCGCCATGGATCCCCGCACCGGC
>DASQYY010000039.1:0-7182 GCA_035638975.1 Gaiellales bacterium | reverse complement strand
AGACCCGCGTGCCGCGCCAACCCCTGGACGTGCTGGCGCAGCAGGTGGTGGCCGCGACCGCGATGGACGAGTGGGCGATCGGTGACCTCTACGACATGGTCCGCCGCTCCTATCCCTACGCCGATCTGTCGCGCCCGCAGTTCGAGGGCGTGCTCGAGATGCTCGCCGGCCGCTACCCGTCCGACGAGTTCGCGGAGCTGCGCCCGCGCATCGTCTGGGACCGCGCCGCCGGCACCGTGCGCGGCCGGGACAGCGCTCGGCGCCTGGCCGTCGTCTCCGGAGGCACCATCCCCGACCGTGGGCTGTACGGGGTGTTCCTGGCCGATTCCGGCGCGCGCGTGGGCGAGCTCGACGAGGAGATGGTCTACGAGGCGCGCCAGGGTGAGGTGTTCCAGCTGGGGGCGACCTCCTGGCGGATCGAGCAGATCACGCGCGACCGGGTGCTGGTGTCGCCGGCGCCCGGCGTGCCGGGGAAGATGCCGTTCTGGAAGGGCGACGGCATCGGCCGGCCGGCCGAGCTCGGGCGCGCCGTGGGCGAGGCCACGCGCATGCGCCGGTTCGGCGAGCTGGACGTGCGGGCGGCGTCCAACCTGACCGCCTACCTGGATGACCAGCGCGAGGCGACGGGCGCGGTGCCGGATGACCGCACCATCGTCGTCGAGCGGTTCCGCGACGAGATCGGCGACTGGCGGGTGTGCGTGCTCTCCCCGTTCGGCGGCCGCGTGCACGCGCCGTGGGCGATGGCGATCGAGAAGCGGATGTCCGACGCGCTCGGCATCGAGGTGGAGGCGACCTGGGCCGACGACGGCATCGCCATCCGGCTGCCCGACGCCGACGCCGCCCCGCCCACCGAGCTCGTCCTGCCCGCGGCCGACGAGGTCGAGGACCTCGTCATCGAGCAGGTCGGTTCGAGCCCGCTGTTCGCCGCCCGCTTCCGCGAGAACGCCGCCAGGGCGCTCCTGCTCCCGAGGCGCCGGCCGGGGCAGCGCACACCGCTCTGGCAGCAGCGGCTGAAGGCCCACGACCTCCAGCAGGTGGCGTCGAAGTACGGCTCGTTCCCGATCGTGCTCGAGACCTACCGGGAGGTGCTCTCGGACGTGTTCGAGCTCGGTGCGCTGCGTGAGCTGCTGGCCTCGATCGGCCGCGGTGACGTGCGGCTGGTCGAGGTCGAGTCGGCGCATCCCTCCCCGTTCGCCAGCTCGCTGCTGTTCGACTACATCGCGACGTACATGTACGAGGGCGACACGCCGCTTGCCGAGCGGCGTGCCCAGGCGCTCACGCTCGACCGGTCGCTGCTGGCCGAGCTGCTCGCCGCCGGCGACCTGCGCGAGCTGCTCGACGCCGAGGCGATCGACGAGGTGGAGGCCGAGCTGCAGCGGCGCGACCGCGCCCTCACCGCCGACGAGCTGCACGACCTGCTTCGCCGCACGGGCGACCTGCCCGCCGAGGGGCCGGTCGCCGCGCCCCATCTTGTGCGCGAGCGGCGCGCAATCGAGGTTCGCCTCGCGGGCCGCCGGCGGCTGATCGCCGCCGAGGACGCGGGCCTCTACCGCGACGGCGCCGGCGTCTCGATTCCGCAGGGGGTTCCGGTTGCCTTCCTCGAGCCGGTGCCCGACGCCCTCCGGCGGCTGGTGATGCGCCATGCCCGGGGGCACGGCCCCTTCACCGTGGATGAGCTGCGAGACCGGCTCGGTGTCGACCCGGAGCCCGCGCTGCGGGAGCTCGCCGCCGAGGGCGCCCTGATCGAGGGCGGGTTCCGGCCGGGCGGCACCGGCCGTGAGTGGATCGAGCCGGACGTGCTTCGCCGCGTCCGACGCCGGACGCTCGCCCGCCTGCGCCGTGCCGTCGAGCCGGTGGAGCCCGACGCCCTGGCTCGCTTCCTGCCGGGCTGGCAGGGCATCGGCCGCGACATGGGCGGCGGCGAGAACCGCCTGCGCGAGGTGATCTCGCAGCTCGGGGGCGTCGCGCTCCCGGTGGCCGCATGGGAGCAGGACGTGCTCCCGCTTCGCATCCCCGGCTACCAGCCGGCGCTGCTCGACGCGCTGTGCGCGTCCGGCGAGGTCGTCTGGATCGGCGCTGGAGAAGGCCGGGTGGCCGTCTACCTGCGTGACCACGCTCCGCTGCTGCACACCTCTGAGCCGGCGATACCGGACGGGTCGGCCGTTGCAGATGCGCTGCGCGACCGCGGTGCGCTGTTCTTCCGTGAGCTCGTGGAGCTGGTCGGCGAGCCCGAGCGCGCGGTGCTTGCGCAGCTGTGGGAGCTGGTGTGGTCGGGCGCGGTGACCAACGATGCCTGGCATCCGCTCCGCTCCGGAGGCCGCATCCCGCTTCGCACCGTGCCGCCGCCGGTGGTTCGACGCCGTGCCCGGCCGACGGCCGCGCTACCGGCCGCCCTCGGGCGCTGGTCGCTGGTGGAGCGGCTGCTGCAGCCGCGTCCCGCGCCTCGCGACCGTGCCCGCGCCCTGGCCGAAGCGCTGCTCGACCGGCACGGGGTCGTCACCCGCGCGGCCGTTCTCGCGGAGGGCGTGCCCGGCGGCTTCTCGGCCGTATACGGCGAGCTGCGGCTCATGGAGGAGGCGGGGCTCTGCCAGCGCGGGTACTTCGTGGAGGGGCTGGGCGGCGCGCAGTTCGCCCTGCCGGCGGCGGTCGAGCGTCTCCGAGACGTGCGCGATCCGGCCGGATCCGGCGGCGCGACCGCGGTGATCGCCTCCAACGACCCGGCCAACCCGTTCGGCGCGTCGATCCCGTGGCCCGACGCGCCCCGGAAGCTGGCCCGCGCCGCCGGCACGTGGGTCGTGCTCGTCGGCGGCCGGCTGGCGCTGTACGTCGAGCGGGGCGGACGCGGGCTCGTGGTCGTGGAGCCCGACCTGCTCGAGCCCGGCGTCGAGGCACTGGCGTCGCTGGTGCGTGACCGCCGTGTCAAGCGCCTTGCCATCGAGCGGGTCGACGGAGAGCCGGTGGCAGGGACGGCGGTGGAGCGGCTGCTGGTCGCCCACGGCTTCCTGCAGGCGCCGCGGCGGGTGGTGCTGCGTGCCTGAGGGCCACTCCCTCGAGATCGCTTCGCGCCGCCTGCGCCCGCTGGTGGGCGAGGCGGTGCAGGAGGGCCCGCTGAGCGGGGCCACCGTGGTGAGCGTCGAGGCCCGCGGGAAGAACCTGCTCGTGCACGGCGACGACGGCCGCTCGCTGCACGCCCACCTGGGCATGCATGGGAGCGTCCGGCTGCGGCCCGCCGGCACCGGCCGCGGCCGGCACGTGCTGCGGACGGCGGCCGGCGACGCGGTCATACGTGGGACGATCGTGCGCGTGGTGCCGTCGTCGCGGGTGAGGCTCGCGCTCGGGCCGGACCTGCTGAAGGATTTCGACGCCGAGGAGTACCTGCGCCGGGTCCGCATCGTCGACAGGCCGGTCGGCGAGGCGATCATGGACCAGCGCGTGCTTGCCGGGATCGGCAACATCGTCAAGAGCGAGGCGCTGTGGGAGTGCCGGATCGACCCGTTCGCGCCGGTCTCGCAGCTGGACGACGTGCGGCTGCGTGCGGTGGCGGAGGTGAGCGGCCGCATCCTGCGTGAGGGCGTCGCGGCCGGCGGCCGCCTGCCGAAGCGGATCTACCGGCGCGCCGGCCGCCCGTGCCCGCGGTGCGGCGGGCCGATCAGCTCCGCTCCCCAGGGCGAGCAGCGACGGACGAGCTACTGGTGTCCAGCCTGCTGCGTCTGAGGCGCCGGCCGCCGCATCCAGTCCTCGCGGATCGCGCCCGCGGCGTGATGCTCGGCCTCGCCGTCGGAGACGCGCTCGGTGCCGCCGTCGAGTGGGACCACCCCGACCAGATCCGCGCCCGCTACGGCGGCCCGCTGCGCGACATGGTCGCCTCCAGGATGTGGGAGCTCGGCGAGTGGACCGACGACACGGCCATGGCGCTCGCGCTGGCCGAGAGCCTGGCCGAGCGGGGCGTGTACGACGAGGACGACGTGCTGGCGCGGTACCTGGTCTGGGCGCGCTCCGGCCCGAAAGACATCGGCGCCACGATCAGCCAATCCCTGGCACGGGCGCGGACGCCCGACGACGCCCGCGCAGCGGCGGCGGCGTACCACCGCGACTCGGGAGGCCGCAGTGCTGGCAACGGGTCGCTGATGCGGACGGCGCCGATTGCGATCCTGTACCGCGACGACGCCGGAGCGATCGAGCGGATGTCCCGCGCCGACTCCTCGCTCACACATCACGACGAGCTGGCGGGCAACGCCTGCGTGTTCCTCAACCTGACCATCGCCGCCCTGCTCACCGGCCGGCGGACGCCCGAATCCTTCTCGACGGTGGGAAGGGTTGCCGCCGAGGCTCCCTCGCTGACCGCGGAGCAGCTGCTCGACCCGGTGCACCGCCAGATCGGGTTCGTCCTCACGGCGCTGCGCGTTGCCTTCTGGGCGGCGATGTCGGCCGAGAGCTTTGAGGAGGCCGTTGTGGCAGCGGCCAACCTGGGCGGCGACGCCGATACGAACGCCGCGGTGACCGGGGCGCTGGCCGGCGCACGGTTCGGGGCCGAAGCGATCCCCCAGCGGTGGCTCGAGCCGCTGCACGGGCGGGAGCGGCTGGCGGGGGTCGCCATCCGGCTCGTGCGCGAGCGCCGCTGAGCAGTCGCGCGGGCGGTATCCTGGCCGGCATGGCGGAGGCTCAGACTCCCGACCGCAACCTCGCCCTCGAACTGGTGCGCGTGACCGAGGCGGCTGCGCTGGCCGCGGCCAGGTGGGTCGGGTTCGGCGACAAGATCGCGGCCGACCAGGCTGCGGTCGACGCGATGCGGCATATGCTCGCCACCGTCGAGATGGACGGCATGGTGGTGATCGGCGAGGGCGAGAAGGACGAGGCGCCGATGCTGTTCAACGGGGAGCGGATCGGCACCGGCGAGGGCGTCGAGGTGGACGTCGCGGTCGACCCGCTGGAGGGCACCGACCTGTGCGCACGTGGTCAGCCAAACGCGCTCGCCGTCGTGGCCGCGTCGGAGAAGGGGACGATGTTCGACCCCGGCCCGGTGGTGTACATGGAGAAGCTCGCGTGCGGCCCGGAGGTCGACGAGGAGCTCGACCTGAACGCGCCGATCGAGCAGACGCTGGAGGCGATCGCCCGGTCGAAGCGGGTGCGGCCCCGCGACCTGATGGTGGTGATCCTCGACCGGCCTCGTCACGAGGAGATGGTGAAGCGCATCCGCGCCGTCGGCACGCGGATCAGGTTCATCCCGCACGGCGATGTGTCGGGCGCGCTGATGGCGTCCAGCCCGGACACGGGCATCGACCTGCTCTGGGGCATCGGCGGCACGCCGGAGGGGGTGCTGTCGGCTGCGGCGTTCAAGTGCCTGGGCGGGCAGTTCCAGGGGAAGCTGTGGCCGCGGGACGACGAGGAGCGAAAGGCGGCCCTGGACGCGGGCTACGACCTGGACAAGGTGCTGATGCTGGACGACCTCGTCAAGGGAGACAACACCTTCTTCGCCGCCACGGGTGTGACCGACGGGGATCTCTTGCGAGGCGTCCGCTACCAGCGCGGCGGTGCGCGGACGCACTCGCTGGTGATGCGGTCGAAGTCGGGCACCGTCCGCACCCTGCAGGCGACGCACAGCATGGAGAAGCTGGGCGAGATCGCCGGCGGCAGGTACGACTAGCGCACGAGTGGGGTCACGGTCGCGTCCAGGTGCTTCAGCAGCGCGGTCGTCTCCGCCTCCACGATCAGCCCGCGCCCGCCGGCGTTCAGCAGGATCGCGGGGAGGGCCGCCGCCGACTCGTCGACGAGGGTGCGCAGCCGTCGCCTGCTTCCGAGTGGGCTGATGCCGCCGATCTGATAGCCGGTCACGCGCTCGGCGGTGTGCCGGTCTGCGAGCTGCGCATGCTTCGCGCCCGCGGCGGCCGCGAGCAGCTTGGTCGACAGCTCCTTGTCGCCGGGCAGGAGCGCGAACACCGGCTCGTCGCCGGCCACGACAACCAGCGTCTTGAACAGCGCCGAGGGATCGACGCCGAGCGCGGCCGCCGCCTCGGCCGCGACCGGGCCCTCGCCGGTATAGCGGTAGGCGAGCAGGCGGTGCTCGATGCCGGCTCGGCGCAGGTCGGTGGTTCCTCTCGTCTCCGCCATGGCTACAATCTGCCCGCGATCATCGGCCCAAGGAGCGCATGTTGCGAGATTACAGCCCTGAGTACGAGTCATTCCGGGACGACGCGCTCGCCGTCCTAAACGGCGTCGCGATCGTCGTCGCGGTCACCGGGTTCTGGTGGAAGCCGGTCTTCGCGGGGCCGATCGCGCTCGCCGTGGCCGTGCTCGCGTACGCGCTCAGCCCCCGCTCCAAGGGCGGGACGATCGTCGCCGTGCTTGTCATCACGCTGGCCGCGCTGCTCGGCCGCTGGCTGGCCGGCTACTCGGTCGTGTAGCGATGCCGCGCCGTGTGCTCCTGACTGGAGCCACCGGCTACGTGGGCGGGCGCATGCTGCGCGCGCTGGAGAAGGAGGACGTCGCGCTGCGGTGCCTCGCGCGCCGGCCGGCGCCCCTGGTGGCGCGCGTGGCGGCGGGGACCGAGGTCGTGGCCGGCGACGTGCTGGACGAGGGCGCCGTGCGGCGGGCGCTGGACGGGATCGAGGTCGCCTACTACCTGGTGCACTCGATGAGCTCGGACGAGTCGTTCATGGAGCTCGACCGGCAGGCGGCCGAGCGCTTCAGCCGCGCCGCCCGCGACGCCGGGGTGGCGCGGATCATCTACCTTGGCGGGCTGGGCGGCGACGGCAGCCTGTCGAGCCACCTGGCGTCGCGCCAGGAGGTGGGGCAGATCCTGCGCGAGTCGGGCGTCGAGACGATCGAGTTCCGGGCATCGATCGTGATCGGGTCGGGCAGCATCTCGTTCGAGATGATCCGGGCACTGGTCGAGCGGCTGCCGGTCATGATCACCCCGCGGTGGGTTCGCACGCTGACCCAGCCGATCGCGATCGAGGATGTCGTCGCCTACCTGCTCGCCGCCCTCGACCTGCCGGCCGGCGAGAGCCGCGTCTATGAGATCGGCGGGGCCGACGTCGTCTCCTACGGCGACATCATGCAGGCCTACGCCCGCCGCCGTGGCCTGCACCGGGTGATGATCGGCGTGCCGTTCCTGACGCCGCGGCTCTCGAGCCTGTGGCTATCGCTGGTGACGCCGCTCTACGCGCAGGTGGGCAGGAAGCT
>DASQYY010000038.1:0-27401 GCA_035638975.1 Gaiellales bacterium | reverse complement strand
GGGGTCGAGATCCTCGCCGCCACCAAGTACGTCGACGCCGGCGAGCTGCCCGCGCTGCACGACGCCGGCATCACGCTGGTCGGCGAGAACCGCTCGGATGCGCTGATTGCCAAGCAGGAGCTCCACGGCGACCTGTTCACCTGGGACTTCATCGGCCACGTCCAGAGCCGCAAGGTGCGCGACATCGTCGGCCGGGTGCGCCTGATCCACGCCATCGACTCGACGTCGGCCTGCCGCAGGATCCAGGATCTCGCCGATGGGCCGGTGGCCTGCCTCCTGCAGGTGAACGTCGCGGGCGAGGAGTCAAAGTCCGGCGTCGCCACAGCCGAGGTGGACGGGTTCCTGGAGGAGGTCGCCTCACTCCCGCACGTCGTGTTCCACGGGCTGATGACGATGCCGCCGCTGACCGACGACCCGGACGACGCCCGGCCCTGGTTCGCGACGCTGCGCGATCTGCGCGACCGGCTGGCGCCGGCATGGGAGGGGCGGCACGAGTTCCGACACCTTTCCATGGGGACGAGCCAGGATTACCGCGCGGCTGCGGCGGAGGGAGCGACCATCGTGCGGGTGGGGAGCGTCCTCTATGGGCGGTAAAGTCCCGGAGTTATGAGCGTGAAGGACATGTGGCACCGCACCCAGGTCTACTTCGGGATCAAGGAGGAGGACTGGGACGACGACTACTTCGACGACGACGGCTCGGCGGCCCACGAGGACCTGGAGAGCCGCTACAACGAGCGGCCGAACGTCCGCCGGCTGAACCCACGCCGCCGCTCCGGTGCCGATTTCGATGACATCTTCTCCGACGAGCCGGCGCCGCCGCCGCGCGGGCGCTCGCGCACGCCGTCCATCGCCAACGGAGGGCAGCGCAATGCCGCGCAGGTCGAGCTGGTCGTGCCGAAGTCGTTCAACGACGCGCAGAAGGTGGCCGACCGCCTCAAGGCGGACATCCCCGTGATCATCAACCTGCAGACGGCCGACTCCGACCTCGCGAAGCGCCTGATCGACTTCTCGAGCGGGCTCACCTACGCCCTCGATGGCTCGATGCAGCGCGTCGCCGACCGGGTGTTCCTGCTCACGCCGGCGCACGTCACGGTCTCGGCCGAGGACAAGGCCTCGCTGATGGAGCGGGGCTTCTTCAACCAATACTGAGGCGGCGCGAGGGCGCGCAGCGCCGCCCTGATCACAGCTGCGCCAGCCAGCGGGCGCAGGCCACCATCTCCGGCCAGGCGCCGGTCTCGTCGACACCCCATGCGAGGGCATGCAGGAGCGCCCAGCGGCGCATCCGCTCGCGGTCGAGCCCGAGCTCTGCGGACAGCAGGTCGAGGCGGCGCCGGACGATCCGCTCCTCGATGGCCCAGCGGCGGTCGCGGATCAGCGATGCAAGGTCGAACTCGCGCTCGCCGACCACCGGCTTGGGGTCGATCGCGAGCCACGGCGCCCGGCCGGCGCGCAGGACGTTGCCCCCATGCAGATCCTGGTGCAGGACGACCGGCTCGCCCTGCGACCGGCCCAGGTCGGTGGCGGCCGCCCGGGCCTCGTCGACCAGCCGCCGCTCGAACGGCTGGCCGAGCCGCCTCCACAACGCCTCGATCGTGACCGCCCACCCGGCCGCGTCGTCGGCCAGCGCCCGGAACGGGTGATCGGTGGCGGGCGGTTGCCACAGCTGCCGCAGGAGGCCGGCCGCGACCAGGCACGCCGCGTCGTCGTCCTCCACGTCCCAGAGCGGCGTGCCGGGCGAGAGCCGCTCGAGCAGCAGGGCGCCGGGCCCGCCGGTGAGCATGCGCACGGCGCCGCGTCCGTCGTAGTGGCGGAGCGCGTCCGGCTCCTCGGCATTCTCGAGCCCGACCAGGAAGAGCTTCACCACTGCCTGCGTGCCGTCGGCGGTGACGGCCGGAGCGACCCATGAGACGGCGCCGCCGTCCGCGAACGGCTCGCCGACCTCGACGCCCCAGCGCTCCGAGACCTCGGCCACGAGCACCGGCAGCCGGGCGAGCCACGCATCGCCCTCCTCGCCGTGCCAGGCGCGCAGGTTCTCCGCCAGGTGCGGGGGGATCGTCACCACGAACACGATCCTACGGGGTACGCTCTGCCGCCCATGGCTGACACCACCACCCTCGGGCTGCTCGGCGCCGGCAACATGGCCTCCGCCATGGTGCGCGGGTGGGTGCGCGCGGATCCGTCCATGGCCGAGCGCATCCTCGTCACTGACCGCGGCTCGGGCCGCGCGGCCGCCCTCGCCGAGCGCCACGGGGTGCGGCACCTCGCGAAGAACGAGGACGTGGCGCGCGAGGCTGACGTGGTGGTGCTGTGCGTGAAGCCGGTCGACGTCGAGCGCGTGCTCCGTGAGGTGAGCGACCTGATCACGGTCGACAAGGCGATCGCCTCGGTGGCGGCGGGCGTGCGCACGGCGACGCTCGAGACGATCCTCGACGTGGACGCGCCCGTGTTCCGCTTCATGCCGAACGTCGGCGTGCAGGTGGGGCAGGGGACGCTCGCCTACTCGGCCGGCCGCTTCATCCACACCGACGCGGAGGAGCGCGTGCTCGCGGCGTTTCGGCTGCTGGGCGAGGTCGTGCCGCTCGAGGAGCGCCAGTTCGACGCGGCCACCGCGCTCTCGGGCTCCGGGCCGGCCTTCCTGGCGCTGCTGTTCGAGGCGTTCGAGGACGCCGGCATCGTCAGCGGCCTCAGCTACGCCGACGCGCGCACGCTCGTGCTCTCGACCATCACGGGCACCGCGGGCCTGCTTCGCGAGGAGGACGTGCCCTGCAGCGTGCTGCGCCGGATGGTGACGTCGCCGGGCGGCACGGCCGCCGCCGGGCTGGCGGAGATGGAACGCAAGGGCGTCCGCGCCGGGATCATCGACGGCGTGGTTGCGGCGATGCGGCGTGCCGGCGAGCTAGGCTAATCCGCCGTGTCGACCCTGATCAACTTCCTCACCGCCCTGGTCCTGGTCTACACCATCCTGATCTTCCTCTACATCCTGATGTCGTGGGTGCAGCTGCCCTACAACGTCTGGATCGGGCGGGTGCGGACGTTCCTGCACGACACCGTGGAGCCGTACCTGGGGCTGTTCCGCCGGATCATCCCGCCGCTCGGGGGGCTCGACCTGTCGCCGGTCGTGGCGCTGATCGTGCTGCAGCTGGCCTACCAGATCATCACGTCGGTCCTCCGAGGGTTCGAGTAGCAACGGCGGGGCAGGAGCGCTGCGTCCGGTGTCGAACACCGGCCGCATGGCCCTTTCACCAGCAGAACTCAGGCACCAGCGTCCACGGCGGTCGCTGCTCGGCTACCGCATATCCGAGGTCGACGACATCATGACCAGCGCCACGTCGGCGTTCGAGACGGTATGGCGCGACCGGGCGGACCTGGAGGATCGCGTCCACGAGCTCGAGACCTCGCTCGGAGAGCTGCGCGACACCGAGCACGCCATGCGTGACGCCCTCGTGACGGCCCAGAGGACGGCCGACGAGCTGCGCGCGCAGGCATCGCGCGACGCCGAGCTGATCGTCCGCGAAGCCGAGGCGCGGGCGCGCGAGATCATCCACAAGACCTACGCAGAGCGCGAGCAGGTGCGGCGTGAGATCGAGCAGCTGCGCGGCGAGGAGCGGCAGTTCCGCATGCGACTGCGCTCGCTGCTGGGCGCGACGCTGCAGTCGGTGCGCGATCACGAGGAGGAGATCGCCGAGCCGGCCGCGACCGAACTGATCGTGGCGTCCTAGCACTCGGGGGGTCAGCCCTGGAGCTGTGCCCCCGCCCCACGCCGGGGCGAACATGCGCGCAGCTATACTGGCGGCGGTTTGGCGACGCCTCCCGTAGCCCTCCGTGACCGACTCTCGCACCAGACTCTCCCTCCGGGTATCGCCGAACGCCCGGCGCTCTGCGGTCGTCGGCCGCCACGGTGACGGCTGGAAGCTGCGCGTCGCCGCGCCGCCCGAGTCAGGCCGTGCGAACCGGTCGCTGACCGTCTTCCTGGCCGAGCTGCTGCGGGTGCGCGCGGACGACGTCCGGATCGTCGCCGGGGGTGGTGGTCGTGAGAAGATCGTGGAGATCGAAGGGCGTGACGCCGCCGAGGCCGATGCGGCGCTGGCGGCTGCGTCCATGACCGGGGAGGATCGGGGTTGAGCGTCGACACCAACGCCGCGCGCGAGCGGCTCCTGGCTGAGCGCGAGCGGGTGCTCGCAGAGATGCAGTCGCTGCGCGACGACCTGTCGCACTCGATCGAGGATCTCGTCGATGAGGACGGGAACGACTCGCATCTCGCCGACAGCGCGACCGAGACGCTCGACCGCGAGATGGAGCAGTCGCTCGAGGACAACGCCGAACACCTGCTCGCGCACATCGACTCCGCCCTGGCGCGGCTCGAGGAGGGTACCTACGGCCGGTGTGAGCGCTGCGGCGAGCCGATCGCCGAGGAGCGGTTGGAAGCGCTGCCCTATGCGACGCGGTGCATCGAGTGCAAACGGCTCGAGGAACGGGGCTGATCGAGCAGCTGCCCCCGCGTGAGCCGGACCGGCGCGCGGCGGGCTCGCTGCAATGGGCCGGTCTGCTGGCCGTTGCCGCGGCCGTGGTCGTGGCCGACCAGGTGACGAAGCACCTGATCGTCGAGCGCATGCAGCTGGGCGAGGTGCGACGGGTGACGCCGTTCCTGGACATCACCCACGTCCGCAATACCGGCATCGCGTTCGGGGTGTTCCCCGGGCGGCTCGAGGTGATCTCGCTGCTCACCGCCGCGGCCGTGGTCTGGATGCTCGTGCACTTCGCGCGATCAGGATCGCGTCACCTGCTGTTCCCCGTCGCGCTCGGCTTCCTGATCGGAGGCAGCGTCTCGAACCTCGCCGATCGCGTGCGCAACGGCTACGTCACCGATTTCATCCACCTCACGCACTGGCCCACGTTCAACCTGGCCGACACGTTCATCGTGATCGGCGTCGCGCTGCTCCTGCTCGGCCTGAGCCGGCTCGAGCGGGCGCCGCACCCGGAGCAGCCCGAACCGGGTAGCGGCGAACCAGCCTGATGCAGGAGCTGCGGGTGCCGGAGGGGTCGGCCGGCAGCCGCCTCGACCGCTTCCTCGCCGCGCTCGACGAGGTCGGGTCGCGGGCCGCCGCCGAGCGGCTGATCGAGTCCGGGGCCGTCACCGTGGACGGCGCGGCGGCCCGGAAGTCGCTGCGGCTGGCCGAGGGCCAGACGGTGTCGTTCACCGAGCCCGAGCCGGCCACGACGGAGCTCGAGCCGGTCGATCTCGACATCCCGGTGCTCTATCGGGACGACCACCTGCTGGTCGTCCAAAAGCCCGTCGGCCTGCTTGTCCACCCCGTGCCGGGATTCAGCGGGCCGACGCTCGTGCACGGCCTGCTGCACGAGCTGGGCGGCGAGGGCATCCGCCCGGGAATCGTCCATCGCCTCGACCGGGATACCTCGGGCCTGCTCGTGGTCGCGCGCGACGACCGGACCCTCGCGCGCCTGCAGTCGCTGCTCCGCAGGCGCCGCATCAGCCGTTCCTATGGGACGCTCGTCCGTGGGCGGCCCGCCTCGCGGCGGGGCACGATCGAGGCGCCGATCGGCCGCGACCGGCGCGACCCCACCCGGGTGTCGCTCGACTCCGATGTCGCCCGGCCGGCTGTTACGCATTTCTCCGTCGCGGAGCTGCTGCCGCACCACACCCTGCTCGACGTGGAGCTGGAGACCGGCCGCACGCATCAGATCCGCGTCCACCTGGCCGCGATCGACCTTCCCGTCGTCGGTGACCCGGTGTACGGCCACGGGCCGGAGCTGGGGCTGGAGCGCCAGTTCCTGCATGCGGCCAGGCTGCGGTTTCCCCACCCGGAGACGGGCGAGGAGATCGACGTCCGCTCGCCGCTGCCGTCGGATCTGCAGGCCGCCCTCGCGGCCGCGCGCGGCTGAGGGGGATTCACTGCGGCCGGCCGGCGGTGCCTGTCGGCTAGACTGATTGCGCGGTTTCACGGTCCCCTACCCGGTGGGCCCACGGCGACCGGTGGTGCCTCGATGCAGCTCGAGGCTCCGGCGCTGCCACCGGCTCCATCATCAACCACGTTCGAGGAGGCGATTGCGCGTGCCCGCAGTCACCATGCGAGAGCTGCTCGAGGCCGGCGTGCACTTCGGCCATCAGACGCGGCGCTGGAACCCGAAGATGCGCCGCTACATCTTCGGCGAGCGCAGCGGTATCTACATCATCGACCTGCAGCAGACGATCGTCCTGCTCCAGGACGCCTACGACTACGTGCGGAACGTCTCCGAGCGGGGCGGCACCGTGCTCTTCGTCGGCACCAAGAAGCAGGCCCAGGATGCGGTGGAGGAGAACGCCCGCCGCGTGAGCCAGCCCTACGTCAACCACCGCTGGCTGGGCGGCCTGCTCACCAACTACCGCACGATCCAGGACCGCATCTCGGCACTGCACGAGCTGCGCCGGCAGAAGACCGAGGGCCAGCTCGACCTGCTCCCCACCAAGGAGCGGCAGTCGACCATGGCCGAGCTCGAGAAGCTCGAGACCAATCTCGGCGGCCTGGCCGACACCCGGCGCCTGCCGGATGCCATGGTGGTGATCGACATGAAGAAGGAGGTCCTGGCGGTGCGGGAGGCGCGCCGGCTGGGCATCACGGTGATCGGGCTGGTGGACACGAACTGCGACCCCGACGACGCCGACTACATCATCCCCGGCAACGACGACGCGATCCGCTCGACCGGGCTGATCGTGCGCGTGCTCGCCGACGCCGTGGCCGAGGGCCAGGCGAAGGTGCGTGCCGAGGAGATGGAGCAGGCAGCCCGGCGTGCCGCCGAGGCGGCGGAGGCGGCAGCGCAGGCGGAAGCAGCCGCGCAGGCAGAGGCCGCCGCCCAGGCGGAGGGCGCCGCGCAGGCGGAGGGCGCCGAGCAGCAGGCCGAGGAGCCGGCACCCGAGCCGGTCGCGGCCACGGCCGGCGACGAATCAGCGACGACGAGTGAGGATGCATCGTGAGTGACGTGGCGTATCGGCCCACACCCGCCGAGGTGAAGCAGCTCCGCGAGGAGACGCAGGCCGGCATGATGGACTGCAAGCGCGCGCTCGAGGAGAACGCGGGCGACATGGACGCGGCCAAGAAGTGGCTGCGCGAGAAGGGGCTCGCCGCCGCCGGCAAGCGTGCCGGGCGCGGCACGGGCGCGGGCGTGGTGGAGAGCTACATCCACCACAACGGCACGGTCGGGGCGCTGGTCGAGATCGGCTGCGAGACCGACTTCGTGGCCCGGAACGAGACGTTCAGGGCGTTCGCCCGCGACGTGGCTCTGCAGGTCGCGGCGGGACGGCTGCTGCAGTTCGTCTCGGAGGATGAGATCCCGGCCGAGTACCGCGCGTCGGAGATCGACACCTACCGCGGCAAGGCCGCCAACGAGGGCAAGCCCGAGAACATGCTCGACAAGATCGCCGAGGGGATGTGGAACAAGTCCCTGGCCGACACGGTGCTGCTGAAGCAGCCGTCGATCAAGCCCGAGCACGACGGCAAGACGATCGAGACGCTGCGGGCCGAGCTCTCCGGCACCATCGGCGAGAACATCGAGGTCAAGCGGTTCGCGCGCTTCGAGGTGGGCACCGAGTGAGCGAGGGCGGCTTTCAGCGAGTCCTGCTGAAGCTGTCGGGCGAGGCGTTGATGGGCGATCGCAGCTACGGGCAGGACCCGGACCGGATCGCCGCCGTCGGCCGCGCCGTCGCCGAGGTGTCGGAGTCCGGCGTCGAGCTGGCCATCGTCGTCGGCGGCGGCAACATCCTGCGCGGGACGCAGGAGGCGGCGCGCGGCATGGACCGCGCCACCGCCGACTACGCCGGCATGCTGGCGACGGTGCTGAACGCGCTGACCGTCCAGGACGCGCTGGAGCGGGTGGGCGTGTTCACGCGGGTGATGTCGGCGATCGATGTCTCCGAGGTGGCCGAGCCGTACATCCGGCGACGTGCGATCCGCCACCTGGAGAAGGGGCGGATCGTGATCTTCGCGGCGGGCACCGGCAACCCGTTCTTCACGACCGACACCGCCGCGGCGCTGCGGGCGCTCGAGATCGGGGCCGAGGCGATCCTGATGGGGAAGAACGGGGTCGACGGCGTGCTCGACGCCGACCCGCGGACGAACCCGAACGCGCGGCTGATCCCGCAGCTCACGCACATCGAGGCGATCGAGAAGGGGCTGAAGGTGATGGACACGACGGCCCTCTCCCTGTGCATGGACAACAACCTGCCGCTGTACGTGTTTAATCTGGACGACGAGCACAACATCGCGCGGGTTGCCCGCGGCGAGCGGCTCGGCACCATCATCAGCAGCGTTCCCGGAGGTCTCCCCGTGCAGGTGACACCATGATCGACGACGTGGTCAACGACGCCGGCCGGCGGATGGACAAGACGGTCGAGAACACGCGGCATGAGTTCACGACGATCCGCACGGGCCGTGCGTCCGCGGCCCTGCTCGAGCGCGTGCAGGTGGATGCGTACGGGACGAAGATGCCGGTAAACCAGGTGGCGACGATCAGCGTGCCGGAGCCGCGGCTGCTGACGATCACGCCGTTTGACAAGAGCATCATGCGCGACATCGAGAAGGGCATCCTCGAGTCCGACCTGGGCCTGACCCCGAACAACGACGGGCAGGTGATCCGCCTGCCGATCCCCGAGCTGACCGAGGAACGGCGCAAGGAGCTGGTGAAGCAGGTGAGGCACCTCGCGGAGGAGGGCCGCGTCGCCGCGCGCAACATCCGCCGTGACGCGATTCACCACCTGAAGGACGCCGAGAAGAACGGCGAGGCCGGCGCGGACGACGTCCGCCGGGCCGAGGAGCGGCTGCAGAAGGTCACCGACGAGCATGTCGCGGCGATCGACTCGGCGCTCAAGGCCAAAGAGGCCGAGATCATGGAGGTCTAGGGCCGGTCACGCGGGGCGGCTCGCCCCCGGTGGACACCGAACCGTCTCATGCCCTAGGGTCGCCCGCGATGGAGCAGTCCGACGCCGCCACGACGCAGGGGTTCGTCCACCGTCTGCCTCCGGTCGAGCTGCTCTCGGAGGACGCCATGGCGCTGCTCGAGACCGGCTGGCGCCGGCTCGCCTCGGAGGTGGGCGTGCGCTTCAACCATCCCGTCGCGCAGGAGCTCTTCCGCGGCGCCGGCCAGGAGGTCGACGACGAGGGCGTCGTTCGCCTCGACCCGGACTTCGTGCTGGAGGCGATCGCCGCCGCTCCGAGGTGCTTCACCCTCCGCGCCCGCAACCCCGAACGGAGCGTCGTCATCGGCGGCGACCACCTGATGGTGTCGAACCTCGCCGGCCCGCCGTTCGTGCTCGAGGACGGGGTCCGCCGGGACGCGACGATGCACGATCTCGAGCGGTTCCTCATGCTCGCCCACGTGTACGACGTGATCGACTCGCAGGGATGCCTGCCGTGTGAGCCGACCGACCTGCCCCTCGACTCCCGCCACCTCGACATCCAGGTGGCGGCCCTCACCCTGTCCGACAAGCCGCACATGGGCGCGCTGTTCGACGGTGCGAAGGTGCGTGACGGCCTCGCGCTGGCCGAGATCGTGTTCGGCGGAGCCGATGCGCTCGAGGAGGGGCCGGTCACCTACGGCGTCGCGAACGTCAACTCGCCGCTCGCGTTCGACACACCCATGATCGAGGTGATCATGACGCTCGCCGAGCGGAACCAGGCCGTCATCGTGACGCCGTTCCTGCTGATGGGTGCCATGAGCCCGGTGGCGCTGCCTGCGGCGCTGGTGCAGCAGACGGTCGAGAGCCTGGCCGGCGCGGTGCTCGCGCAGCTCGTCAGGCCGGGAGCGCCGGTCGTGCTCGGCTCGTTCCTGTCCCACACCGACATGCAGTCGGGCTCGCCCGGGTTCGGCGGGCCCGAGTCCGCGATCGGGCTGCTCTGCTCGGGACAGCTGGCACGCCGCTTCGGGCTGCCCTGGCGGGCGGGTGGAGGCGGGCTCACGTCGAGCCCGCGTCCAGACGCGCAGGCCGCGTACGAGGCGCTCACCACCCACCGGGCCGCGTTCGCCTCCGGCGCGAACGTCGTGCTGCATGGGATGGGCTGGCTGGAGAGCGGCCTGGTGGCGAGCTTCGAGAAGGCGGTGATCGACGTCGAGATGTTGGAGGCGCTGCGCGTCGAGTTCACGCCGATCGAGGTCGACGAGGCCAGCCTCGCGTTCGATGCGCACCTCGAGGTCGGCCATGGCGGGCACTTCTTCGGTGCTGCGCACACGCTCGACCGGTTCCGGGAGTGCTTCCATCGCCCCCTGCTGGCGAGCACGTCCTCCTACGAGCGGTGGAAGTCGCAGGGATCGCTGGATGCAGCGGCGCGGGCCGACCGGCTGTGGCGCGAGGCGCTCGACCGCTACGAGGCGCCTCCGCTGCCGGCCGGCGTGGAGGAGGAGATGGCGGAGTTCGTCACTCGCAGGCGCCGGGAGCTGGGCGCCTGAACGCCGCCGGTGGCGGGATCCCCCGCCGCCGGCCGAACTCCGGTATGGTCGGGGGCGGTTCCAATCCAAGGAGGTCGGGGGATGAAACAGTTCGCGGTACGCGCGCGGCGTGCGTCGGCGGGCCTGTTGGCGGTTGTACTGCTGGCCGTCGCAGCGCCGGCGGCATCGGCGACCGGTAACGTCATCGTCAACGGCGGCTTCGAGACCGGTTCGCTGTCCGGCTGGGGGCATGCGCCGGGGCATCCGTTCAATGCCGGGCACGGCTGGTTCGCCGTTCACGCACGCATCTCGCCCAGCGGGTGGCGCATACCGGCGCCACCGAGCGGCCGATTCCAGGCGATCAGCGACCAGATCGGGCCCGGGTCGAACACGCTCTTCCAGACCTTCCGCGTGCCGGCCCATGCGACGCTCAGCATGACGCTCTGGTATCGCAACCGTGCCGGCGTGTTCTTCTCACCGCGGATGCTGGTGCCGGACGCTGCACGCAACCAGCAGCTTCGGATCACACTCACGCGGCCGGATAGCGGCCTGTACTCGTTGAAGCCGGCGGACGTGCTGGCGACGGTGTTCGCCACCGAGCCGGGCGATCCGGCCTCGCTCGGGCCCCGGCAGATCCACTACGACCTGTCGGCTCTGGCGGGCCAGCTTGTGCGCCTGCGGATCACGGAGGTCGACAACCAGTTCTTCTTCCAGGTGGGCGTCGACAACGTGACGGTGAGCGACGGCTCCTCCACTGCCGCTGTGCCGCTGTCGGGCGCCGCGGCGTCGATGACCGGGTCGTTCGACATGAGCAAGGCGGTCTACGCCCGCCCGTGAGCGGGAATGCCACGGCGGCGGCTGCGGCCGTCGCCGTGGCCACTTCGCTATCGTCGTGTGCTCATGGACGAGCCACGCACCGCACTCGACACCTGGGCGAACGCCCACGGCTACACGCCCAGCGACGAGCAGATCGGCGGGGCGACGCCGCTGCTGCGCAGCGGGCTGATCGACACGACCGACCAGGTCTACCGCGGCCGGCTGGAGGACCGGGACGTGCTGGTGGCGGAGTTCAGCATCGGCTCCCCTGACTGGTCCGAGCAGTTCGGGGGCTCCGGCACCGATTCGAGCGTGTTCACCGTGATGCTGGTGGCGGTCGACCCGGGTCGATGGCCACGGCTGACAGTGCATCCGAGGTCGCTGTCGGATCACCAGTGGCTCCGCCGGCTGGTGCGGTCCGACCGGGACTTCGACGACGTGCCGGAGGCGCTGCACGAGCGGTATCGCGTGATCGCATCGACGGACATCTCCGACGAGCAGCTGCGTGGGCTGTTCACCGACGAGCTGGCGGCCTGGTGGGTATCGCAGCCGTCAGACGTGCTGCTCGACGTGGAGGATCACGACGAGCACGGGTCGTTCCTTACCGTGGCGCATGCCGGCGTCGCCGACGGGCCGGACGAGCTGGACGACCTGGTCGCCCAGACGACCCACCTGATGCGCCTGATCGATCCCTAGACCGTCTAGGCGGGATCCCGCACCAGCTCCATGGTGGAGCAATGGACGCCGCCACCGCCCTTCTGGATCTCGGCGTAGGGGATCGGCAGCACCTCGACGCCGTGCGTGGCGAGCCGCTGCGCGGTGCGGGGGTAGGCGTCGCACATCAGCACCCGTCGCGGCGAGAGCACGAGCGAGTTGATCGCCCATTCCTCGTCCGGGATGCAGGGAACCGTCTCGATGCCGAGCTCGTGCAGCCGGTCGACGAACCACCATGGCAGCCCGAGCGGATCGATGATGGCGAGGTCGGGCGCCAGCATGCCGAGGTGCGCGTCGATGTGGATCGAGTAGGGCGAGAGCGGCACGACGATCAGCTCGATGCCGAGCGGGCGGATGGCGGCACGCAGCTGCTCTGCGCCCTCATCGTTGCAGCGGAATGACGTGCCGAAGGCGGCCAGAGTGGGGGTGAGCTTGACGAAGCTCCCGCCCTCGACCAGGCCGGTGCCGTGGATCGTCGCCAGGATCGGCATGCCGAGCTCGGCCAGGGCGCGGGCGACGAGCGGCTCCTCGCCGCGGCGCTTGTAGGGCTCGAGCCGGCCGATGATGGCACCGCCGGGGACGGTGACCAGCGGGTCGCGCGTGTAGATCGGTGTGGTGATGTGTCGCGGAAGGTCGCCTTCGACCTCGACCACCTCGACGCCCTCGGCACGCAACGCGTCGAGCAGGCCGCGGTGCTGCTCGGCGACGAGCTCGAGGTCGGGTGCCCTGGTGTCCTCCCAGTACCAGAGGCCGTCCGGGTCGACGAGCGCGCCGGCGTCGTCGCGCCAGGCGTCCTCGCGGACGAGGCCGAACTCGCCGCGCGGGCTGCGCACCAGGACGGAGCGCAGGCGGCCGACCTCATCCACGGCGCCCCACCGGCGTCCCCAGAGGCGCTCCTGCTCGCCCGGATCGGAGAACGGCGTGCCGTCATCGCCCCGCAGCAGCGTGAGGTGATAGCCGGGGGGATAGGTGCCGCTCACAAGGGCGAGGTTACAGGGCTGCCCCACATGTGTGTGCACAAGGCCGGATAGCAGCGGGTTGGTATAGCAACGCATATCCGCCAAGTGGCGTAGATCAATATCCACCACAAGGGTGATAGGCCGTTCACCTTTCCGACCGGACACTCGCAGTGTCCTCGGCTCCAACTGCAGGACCTCATACCCACCCCGGTAAGCCACACCGGGGTTGGCAAAACAGTTTCGTCGCATGGTGCGGCGATGTCTCAGGTGGCGGTGGCGGCCACAAGGAGGAACGATGCGGAAGATCATCAACAAGCGCGTCGCGGTCGTTGTGGCCGTGGTCGCCGCGCTCGCTGCCGCGACGAGCGCATATGCGTACTTCACGTCGACTGGGTCGGGCAGCGGCTCGGCCACCGTCGGCACCAGTGCTGCGCTGGCGATCACGCAGACCAACACCATCACCGGCATGCTGCCCGACGGTGCGGCGCACACGGTTGCCTACTCCATCGACAACACCGGCAACACGTTCGCGCAGAATCTGGGCAAGGTCACGGTGTCGAACATCGTCACCAGCGATCCCACGCATTGCCTGGCGTCGTGGTTCAGCGCCAACGATCCGACGAGCGCGGTCGGGACGATCCCGGCGAGCTCGACGTACGCGTCGGTGGCCGGCACCCAGCCGTCGATCCAGATGAACGATTCTGGCACGAACCAGGACGCCTGCAAGGGCGCAACCCTGACGCTCACGCTCACGGCTGCGCAGGGCTCGTAAGCAGCACGTAACCGAGCTGTGGGGCGGCTGCTGCGGCGGCCGCCCCACAGCCCTCGATTCACGAGGCGGCGCCGGCACTCCGCGGCACCGACCGAAGCACCCGACACGACGGAGAGCAGACGATCTTCATGGTAGGGCAGGGTTCCGAAGGGACAGGCAAGAGCGTCAAGCGGCTGATGCGGGTGGCGCTTCTGGGTGCCCTTGGACTTGGCGCGTGGGGCGCGCACGCGGTGCTCGCCGCAAGCGGGCCGGCGACCCCGACGCTCTCGGCCAGCCCGAACGTTTCGCCGACGAACTCGGCAACGGAGACGCTCACGTTCAGCAGTTCCGGTGCCGCGACCTACCAGTGCAGCCTGAATGGCGCTTCATTCACACCCTGCACGTCGCCGAAGACGTATGGGACGCCGACCCCGCTCACCGACGGCTCATATTCGTTCCAGGTGAAGGCGATCGACTCGAAGGGCAACGCCAGTTCCGGCGCCACGTATTCCTGGGTGGTCGACCGGACGGCGCCCACGGTGGTTTCGATCACACCTGCCTCGGCTACGCCGACCAATGCCAACTCCGTCTCCTGGACGGTCAAGCTGAGCGAGTCAGTGACCGGGGTGCAGGCGAACAACTTCACGCTGGCCAGGTCTGGCATCGCGACGGCTGCCATCACCGGGGTGTCGGGGAGCGGGTCGACCTGGGCGGTGAGCGCCAACACAGGCTCCGGTGACGGCTGGTTGCAGCTGAACCTGAGCGCGAACCTCTCGCAGATCAAGGATCTGGCTGGGAACGCGCTGACCGCCGGTCTCTCTGGTGGCTCGGCGTCCCAGATCATGATCGACCGTACTCCGCCCGCCATTCCCGCGATCGTCAGCGGCCCGGCCAACGGTTCGCTCATGAACACCAACAGTCCGACCTTTGGCTTCTCCGACAGCGAGACCGGCGTCTCGTATCTGTGCAAGCTCGATACCGCCGCGTACGCCGCCTGTGGCAACCCCGCGACGTTCTCCGGCCTCGCGGACGGAAGCCATACGCTAACGATCGAGGCGAAGGACGCCGCCGGGAACGTCAGCCAGGCCTCAACCGGACGGTCGTGGACGGTGGACACCACGCCGCCGCCGAAGCCCGCAATCGTCGGCCCGAACAGCAAGTCGGACTCGACCTCGGCGACATTCGCGATCAGCGACAGCGAGTCGTCGGTGACCTACATGTGCAGGCTGGACGGCAGCTCCTGGTCGTCGTGCAGCGCCAACCCGACGTACACGCTGCTAAGCCCGGGTACCCACGCGTTTGATGCTGAGCCGATCGACCAGGCGGGCAACGTCGGCCCCTACAACGAGTGGAAGTGGACCATCAACGGCCTGTCCGGCAGCGGCCAGAACTTCACCGTCAGCGTGAATGGAGCACTGCCGAGGCTCTACCCGGGCGGGCCCACCGACAAGATCGACCTGACCCTCAACAACCCGAACAGCGCCACGATCTACGTGACGAGCATCAATGTGGCGCTCGCGTCGATCACCAAGGCGACCGGCGAAACGAGGCCGTGCTCGACGTCTGACTTCGCGCTCACGCAGCTCGGCGCCGGAGCGAATCTCGGCAGCAATCCCATCGCCGTTCCGGCGAACGGTTCGAGGACGCTGTCGGGCGCCGGCCTTGGCGCGTACCTGCCGACCGTGCGAATGCTCGATTCTGGAGCCAATCAGGACGGCTGTAGGAACGCCACACTGACGTTCACCTTCAGCGGGAGCGCACAGTCATGAGACGCTGGGTACCGTTCGCATCCGCGTTGAAGCGCCCGCTCCCGATCGCAGCGGTGATCGTGATCGCGCTGGCGTCGTCTGTCGCCGCGATCGCGTACTGGACGACGCACGGGTCGGGCAGCGCGTCCGCAAGCCTCGGCACGCTGAGCGCAGCCACGATCTCCGCGCCCGCGAGCGTCACCTCGACCTCCGTGACGGTTTCGTGGACGCAGCAAGCCTCCGTGACACCGAGCTCGCAGAGCTCGAACATCACATACACCGTCGAGCGGCAGCTCAACGGCGGGAGCTTCGTTGCCGCAGCGGGAACGTGCGCCGGGTCGCTGGCGTACAACACGTCGAGCTGCGTGGACTCGCTGCCTTCGACGCCGCTCAGCGGCACGTACACCTACCGGGTGATCGCGCACTTCCATACATGGACCGCTATTTCGAACACCCCCTCCGTCAGTGCAAACTTGGATTCGACCGCTCCGGTCTCTGCGATCACCTTCCCCTCCAACGGAGCCCGGTACAACGCGGCCGGCTGGACGAGCGGCTGCTCAACGACCGGCATCTGCGGCACTGCCAGCGATGTCGGCTCAGGTGTGGCGTCACTCGCCGTGACGATTCAGCGGAGCTCAGATGCGAAGTACTGGAACGCGACGTCGAGCACGTGGGCGAGCGCTACCGTGTCCAATCCGGCTTCGACGTCCGATGCCTGGGCGCACTGGAGCGCACCAGTTCCGGTCGCTGCTCTGACCGATGGCGTCAGCTACACGATTTCTGCCACGGCCACAGACGCGGTAGGTAACGTTCAGGGGTCGTCCGCGGTATCGACGTTCACGTACGACACGACTGCTCCGGTGGCCTCGATCACGCTGCAAGCTGCCTCTGATACGGGTAGCTCGAATAGCGATAATGTTACGAAGGCGGCGAACTTGGTTTTCAACGTTGCCTTTACAGAGTCCGTGACTGGGCTGGCGACGAATGGGTTCTCAAATGTGGGTACCGCAACAGGGTGCGCGTTCGGGGCTTTGTCGGGTTCCGGTACGAGTTACACCGTCACCGCCTCGAGTTGTTCAGAGGGTACTGTCCGCGTGCGGTTGGCTGCAGCTGTGGTCAGCGATGCCGCCGGCAATCAGAATGTTCAGACCGATGGCGCCACCGTGACCATCGATCGGACAGCTCCGCTGGCCACGATCACGCTGCAGAGTGGCTCCGATACGGGAAGCTCGAACAGTGACAACATCACGAACGCCACGAGCCTGGTGTTCAACGTTGGTTTCACCGAATCGGTGACTGGACTGGTGGCTGCCAGCTTCTCGAAGGGAAGCGGAACGGCGACGGGCTGCACCTTTGGAACGCTCGCCGGCGCCGGGACGAGCTATTCCATAACGGCCAGCACCTGCTCGGAAGGGGCATTGGTCGTGCGGCTTGCCGCAGCTGCGGTCAGCGATGCCGCCGGCAATCAGAATGTTCAGACCGATGGCGCCACCGTGACCATCGATCGGACAGCCCCGACCCTTCAGATCTCATCGTGTACCGTGAACACCAATGACAAGGCAATGTGCGTAGGCACGACGACGTCGGGCGATAACGGAACGGTGTCGGTGGCGATCTACACCGGAGGATCGGGAGCATCGGGAACGCTCGTCGACACCGTCACGGGGACACCCGCATCGGGCAACTGGTCGACTGGCCGCACGGTTAGCCTCACCAAGAATGCGACCTACTCGGCGGTCGCTAGTCAGACCGATGTCGCCGGCAATAGCGTCACCACGGCGTTCAAGACGTTCGTCGGCTAGGAAGACTCTTCCACCGGTGGCGGCTCCCGCTACTCTGGCCGGTGCAGCGTGCCCTACACCGTCCGCCACATCGATGACATCCAGCCGAGCAGCCCCGGCGGCGCCGTCCGCTTCGTGCGCAGGGAGCTGGGCGTCCAGGCGTTCGGCATCAACCGCTTCGACCTGCCGCCCAACTCGGCCGGCAAGGAGCACGACGAGTCCGCCACCGGCCAGGAAGAGGTCTCCGTCGTGATCGCCGGCAGCGGCCACTGGACGGTCGACGGAGAGGACGTTCCGGTCCGGGACGGCTCCTTCATCCGGTTCGACCCGCAATCCACCCGCTGTCCGCACGCGGGCCCCCACGGCCTCTCGTTCATCAGCATCGGCTCGCCGCCCGGCAGCTACGAGCCGCACGGCCCGTTCTGAGCCTGCGCGGCATCCGTCACGTATCGGCTTGAATACGGCCATGCCTGCTGCCGCCGTCGGCCGCCTGCGCCGTCTCATCAGGCTGCGGCGGCTCTCATCCGTCGAGCAGCCGCTGCCCGAGTCGGCCACCGCCGTCGCCATCATCATGGACGGCAACGGCCGCTGGGCCCGTCGTCGCGGCCTGCCCGCCATCGCCGGCCACCGTGCCGGCACCCAGGCGCTCCGCCGCACCGTCGAGGCGGCTCCCGGCCTCGGCATCCGGAGCCTTGCCGTCTACGCCTTCTCGACCGAGAACTGGGGTCGCCCCGAGCAGGAGGTCGACGACCTGATGGCGCTCTTCACCGAGACCATCCGCGATCAGTTCCCCGACCTCCACCGCCAGGGCGTCTGCGTCCGCTTCGTCGGCCGCCGCGATCGCTGTCCGCGCGAGCTACTCGAGCTGATGGAGGACATGGAGCGGCGGACCGCCTCAAACACGCGCCTCGACCTCTGGGTCGCCTTCGACTACGGCGGCCGCGACGAGCTCGTCCGCGCGGCCCGCGCGCTCGTCCGCGAGGGCGTCTCAGCCGACGAGATCGACGAAGACGCCCTCCGTGCGCATCTGTACGCTCCTGCCATGCCCGACCCGGATCTCGTCATCCGCACGAGCGGCGAGCTGCGCGTGTCGAACTTCCTGCTCTGGCAGGCGGCGTATGCCGAGTACCACTTCACACCGACGCTCTGGCCCGACTTCGACGGCGAGGAACTCGGCGACGCGCTGGCCGCATACGCCACCCGCCGGCGGCGGTTCGGGAAGCGGTGAGCGGCCTCACCGGGCGCGTCCTCGTCGCCATCCCGCTCGCCGTCGTGGCGATCACCGCCGTAGTCATCGGCGGCTGGCCGATGGTTGGCCTCGCGGTCCTGGTCGGCGTCGTCTCGATGCACGAATACGCCGCGCTCACCCGATCCCTCCGCCCGCTCACCGTGGCCGGCTTCCTCGGCGTGCTCGGCATCCTGATCGCAACCCACGAGGGCGGCCTGGTCTGGAGCCTCGCCCCGCTGCTGGCCACGCTGCTGCTCGCCTTCTGGCTGAGCGCGATCGCGGACGTCCGCCAGGCTGCCGTCGTGCAGCTTGGCGTGACGCTGCTCGGCGTGGTCTGGATCGGATACGGCCTCGCGTTCATGGTCGCGCTCCGCGACATCGCCGACCCGTCCGCCTGGGGCAAGCAGCTGGTGATCGCGGTGTTCGTCGGGGTTTGGGTGTCCGACACCTTCGCGTACTTCGGCGGGAGGATGTTCGGCCGCCGGAAGCTGGCCAGCGAGATCTCGCCGAACAAGACGGTCGAGGGCCTGCTGATCGGCTTTGGCCTCGGCACCGCCGCCGTGTTCTTCGCGCTCTACAACGAACCGGCCTCGGACCCGATCTCGCCGCTGAACGCGCTCGAGTTCGCGGTCGCCATCGCCGCCGCCTCGCCGGTGGGCGATCTGTTCGAGAGCTACCTCAAGCGGGATATGGGCGTGAAGGACACGGGCACGCTGCTCGGCGGGCACGGCGGCGTGCTCGACCGCATCGACGGACTGCTGCTGGCGGGCGCGGCCGCGTACTTCGTGGCCTTGGCGCTGCACCGCGTCTAGCAACGTGCGCCCCAACCAGGCCGAAATAGCGCCTCGGTACACTGCTGATCATGAGGACGGTGGCCATTCTCGGCGCAACCGGCTCGGTCGGAGGGCAGGCGCTCGAGATCGTCAGCCGCTCGCCGGATCTCACGCTCGTGGGTCTCGCCGCGCGGAGCTCCGCCGACGAGGTGGTCGACGCCGCGCGCCGGCTGGGAGCCACCCACATCGCGCTGACTGATGCGGATGCCGCTGCCAGAGCCGCGTCGTCGTTCCAGGGCGCGGTGCTTGCGGGCCCGGCCGCCGCGGTCGACCTGATCGGCGAGGTCGGCGCCGACGTCGTGCTGAACGCCATCGTCGGCTCGGCCGGCCTCGAGGCCACCATGGCCGCGCTCGCGGCCGGAAGCGATCTCGCGCTCGCCAACAAGGAGAGCCTGGTCGCGGGCGGCGAGCTCGTCACCGACGCGGTGCGTCGCAGCGGCCGCCTGCTCCTGCCGGTCGACAGCGAGCACTCCGCCCTTCAGCAGTGCCTCGACGGCATCGCCGCAGAGGCCGTCGAATCGCTCGTCCTGACAGCCTCGGGCGGCCCGTTCCGCGGCTGGGATACCGAACGGCTCGCGGGCGTCACCGCCGAGCAGGCGCTCGCGCATCCCACCTGGTCGATGGGCGCGAAGATCACCGTCGACTCGGCAACCCTGATGAACAAGGGCCTCGAGCTGATCGAGGCGCACCACCTGTTCGGCATGCCGTACGAGCGGGTGGAGATCGTCGTGCACCCACAATCGATCGTCCACGGCATGGCGCGGCTGCGCGACGGCGCGCTGATCGCCCACGTCGGCCTGCCCGACATGCGCGTCCCCATCAGCTACGCGCTCACGTATCCGGCCCGTGAGGCCACCGATGCGCCCCGGCTCGATCTGACGCAGCCCTTCACGCTGGCCTTCGAGCCACCCGACCTCACCGTCTTTCGCTGCCTGGCGCTGGCGCGGTCGGCCGGTGAGACCGGTGGCACGGCGCCGTGCACCCTCAATGCCGCCAACGAGGTGGCCGTCGCGGCGTTCCTGGCCGGCGCCTGCAGCTTCACCGAGATCGCCGACACGGTGGAGGCGGTGCTCGACGCGGTCGAGGCCGAGCCGCTCGAATCGGTGGAGCAGGTGCTCGCAGCGGACGCGAAGGCGCGCGAGCTCGCGCGCGGCCGTCTGGGGGCGGCGGCGTGAGATACATCATCCCGATCCTCGGCCTGCTCCTGCTCATCTTCGTGCACGAGCTCGGCCACTTCACCGCCGCCAAGCGCACGGGCCTGCGCGCGCTGCGGTTCTACATCGGCTTCCCGCCGCCGATCGTGCGGCGCAAGGTCGGCGACACGGAGTACGGCATCGGCCTGATCCCGCTCGGCGGCTTCGTGAAGATCCCCGGCATGCTCCGCCCGGAGCCGTCCGACCTGTGGGCGGTCGAGGACCTGCTCGACCGCAACGAGCGGCTGCCGCACGAGCGTGCATCCGAGATCGGGATCGCGCACGACCGCATCGCACGCCTCATCACCGCCGGGCGAATGGACGAGGCGGCGGTCGAGGCGCGCGAGCTGCTCGCGCTGATCGAGTCCACCGACGAGGTCGGCCCGGCCGACCGGCGACGTGTGCGCAAGTCGCTCGAGCGGTTCATCGAGGCGACCGACCCCCGCGGCTACTGGCGAAGCCCGCGCCGAAGCCGGCTGATCACGATCGCCGCGGGCCCGTTCGCGAACATCCTCACCGCATTCCTGCTGCTCACGGCGCTCGCGGTGACGGGGATGCCCCAGCCGCTCTACGCCAAGCCGACGGTGGCCGGGATCGAGAAGGGCCTGCCGGCCGACCGTGCCGGGCTGCGGGTCGGCGACCGGATCACGGCCGTGGACGGCCAGCCGGTGCGCACGATCACCTACAACGGGCACCGGATCGGCGACTTCTCGCAGGTACGGGCGCTGATCGGTGCGAGCGGTGGCGGCACCGTCACGCTGACCGTCAGCCGAAACGGGCACACCGTGCAGATCGGCCCCCTGCACCCGGTCAAGCAGGGGGGGCGCTACATCGTCGGCTTCATCCCCGACGCGGTCGCCACGACGCACAGCTATCCGGTCTGGAAGGCGCCGATCGAGGGCGCGTCGCAGATGTGGTCGATGATCTCGGGCTCGGTGCGGGGAATCGGCAGCGAGGGTACCTCGTCGGTGTCCGGCCCGGTCGGCATCGTCAGGGTGTCGGCCAGCGCGGCCGACACGGGAGCGCCGTACTACCTGTGGCTGCTCGCCTACATCTCGCTCTCGCTTGGCATCCTCAACCTCCTGCCGTTCCTGCCGCTGGACGGCGGGCACCTGCTGCTGCTTGCGATCGAGCGGTTCCGCGGCCGTGCGCTCTCCCGGGCGACGTTCGAGCGCGTGTCCGCCTTCGGCATCGCGCTGGTGCTCTTCCTGTTCCTGTTTGGCCTGCACAACGACCTGTTCGGCGCGCAGCCGCGGTAGGCAGGCTCTCCGAACGTTCATCGCGCGGGGGTTGAGATCGGACGCACGGCGCCGTCCGGCGCCCCGCTGTCTATCCTCCGGTCAATGGCCAGCGAGCGGCAGATCCATGTCGGCGGTGTCGCAATCGGCGGCGGGGCTCCCGTCGTCGTCCAGTCGATGACGACCACCGAGACGGCCGACGCCGACGCGACGCTCGGCCAGATCGCCGAGCTGGCCGAGGCCGGCTGCGAGATCGTGCGCGTGGCGGTGCCGGGGCGCTCCGATGCCGATGCGCTGCCCACCATCGTCGCCGCCTCACCGCTGCCGGTGATCGCCGACATCCACTTCAACGCGTCGCTCGCCCTGCGCGCGATGGACGCCGGCGTCGCCGCCGTCCGCATCAACCCCGGCAACATCGGCGGGCCGGACAAGGTCGAGCAGGTCGTGCGCCGTGCCAAGGAGACGGGCACCCCGATGCGGATCGGCGCCAACTCCGGCTCCCTGCCCGACCACCTGCGGCAGTTCGCGACCAACGACCCGGCCGGTGCGCTTGTCGAGGCGGCGCTCGAGGAGGTGCGGCTGCTGGAGCGGCTGGACTACCGCGAGTTCAAGATCTCGGTGAAGTCATCGTCCGTCCCGGTGATGATCCAGGCCTACCAGCGGCTCAGCGAGCGCGTGCCCTATCCGCTGCATCTGGGCGTGACCGAGGCAGGGCCGGCCTTCACCGGCACCGTCAAGAGCTCGATCGGGATCGGTGCCCTGCTGGCCCAGGGCATCGGTGACACGATCCGCGTCTCGCTGACCGCGCATCCGGTCGAGGAGGTGCGGGTGGCCTGGGAGATCCTGCGGTCGCTCGGGCTGCGCCACAAGGGCCCGATGATGATCGCGTGCCCATCGTGCGGTCGCACCAACGTGGAGGTGCTGGAGCTGGCCGAGCGCGTCCAGGAGCGGCTGGACGGCTACGACGAGGTGTTCGAGGTGGCCGTGATGGGCTGCGCGGTGAACGGGCCGGGCGAGGCGGGGGACGCCGACTTCGGCATCGCCGGCGGACGCGACGCAGGGTTCATCTACGCCCACGGCCAGGTGCTGCGAAAGGTGGAGCAGGCACAGCTGGTCGAAGAGCTGTTCCGCGAGGTCGATGCATGGATCGCGGGTGGGATGGTGCGTCCGGAGCGAAAGACGCGAAAGCACGTGCTGCCGATGGCCGACGTCGCGGCCGCGGCTGCGACCTCGAGCTAGCTCTCGTCGCGGTTGCGCAGGTAGTGCTCGAAGCGCGCCTGCTTGTCCAGGTACGCGCCAAGCTCGCGCAGCCCGAACTCGAACCACTCCCGCAGGTAGCGGTCGTCGATGTGAGGCTCGCGGATGATGGTTTCATCGTTCATGGCGGGGAGCATCGGCCCTGGCCGGAGGCGGCACCATCACCACCCTGTGGTATTTCCAAGCCGGTGTGGCCACGCCCACGTATCGGCGGCGCAGTAGACTGGCCCCATGTTCGGCAAGCGCAGGGCACTGGTCGGCTACCTCGCCTTCTGGGCGGGCAGGCGGGTGACGGAGCGGGTCGTGCGGCGTGAGCTGCGCAAGCGGCTGGCCGCGTTCGTCGAGCCGCCCAAGCGCAAGCGACGCCGCCGGCTGCCGCTGATCGGCGCCGCGCTGGCCGTGGCCGCCGCAGGGGCCTTCGCCTTCACCCGGCTGCGCCCCTGATGCTCCGCCACGTCGCCGTCTTCCGCTGGAAGGCGGGCACGACCGACGCGCAGGTGCAGGCGATCGAGCAGGGCCTGGCGGCGCTACCCGGCCGGCTCCCTCAGCTGCGGGCCTACAGCTTCGGGCGCGACGCCGGGCTGCGCGAGGGAAACGCGGACTTTGCCGTCGTTGCCGATTTCGACGACGAGGACGGGTGGCGCCTGTACACCGAGGATCCGGAGCACCGGCGGGTGATCGAGGAGCTGATCGCCCCGGTGACCGAGGTTCGCTCGGCGATCCAGCTCCGTCACCCCTGATCGGTACACTGCTGCGGCTGTGTCCGAAGCCTCGCCGTACGTCCACCTCCACGTTCACAGCGAGTACTCGATCCTCGACGGGGCCTGCCGCATCGGCCCGCTCGTCCAGCGCGCCGTCGAGGTCGGGATGCCCGCGATCGGCCTCACGGACCACGGCTCCATGGCGGGAGCGGTGGAGCTCAGCCGGGCGGCCGAGAAGGACGGGATCAAGCCCGTGCTCGGCTGCGAGGTGTACCTGGTCGACGACCACGCCGCGCGGCCGCAGCGCGAGAAGCGCGCTCATCTGACGTTGCTCTCGGAGACGACGGAGGGCTACCACAACCTGATCCGGCTGGTCTCGAGCGGCTACCTGGACGGCTACTGGTACAAGCCGCGGATCGACTTCGACCAGCTGGCTGCCCACGCGGACGGCATCATCGCGCTGTCGGGATGCCTGTCGGGCCGGGTCTGCAAGTCGCTGGTGGAGGACGATGCGAAGGCCGCCCGCGAGGAGCTCGACCGGCTCGTCCAGATCTTCGGTCGCGACGACGTGTACGTCGAGATCCAGGACGGCGGCATCGATGTGCAGACCCGCATCCTGCCGTCGCTGGTTGCGATGGCGCGGGACGCGGGGCTGCCCATGGTCGGCACCGGCGACGTGCACTACCTGACCCGCGACGACGCGATCCCGCACGAGGCGCTGCTCTGCATCCAGACGCAGGACACGCTCGACAACCCCGACCGCTTCCGCTTCAGCAACCACGAGTTCTACCTGAAGACACCGGAGGAGATGTATGGGCTGATGGCGCAGCGGTTCGGCGAGGACATGCTGCGCCGGACGGTCGAGATCGCGGAGCGGTGCACGGCCGAGGTCGGGCTGGGCGCGATGCACCTCCCGCGCTTCGACGTGCCCGAGAGCAAGACCTCGGTGCAGTACCTGCGGGAGCTGGCCGAGGCGGGCCTGCGGGAGCGCTACGACCGTGAGGAGCCCGAGCTGCGGAAGCGGCTGGAGTTCGAGCTGAAGACGATCGAGGAGATGGGGTTCCCGGACTACTTCCTGATCGTCTGGGACTTCATCCGGTTCGCGCGCGAGAACGGCGTGTCGGTCGGCCCAGGGCGCGGCTCTGCCGCGGGGTCGCTGGTCGCCTACTGCCTGCGGATCACGGATCTCGACCCGATGCGGTATTCGCTGCTGTTCGAGCGGTTCCTGAACCCCGGCCGCAAGAGCATGCCGGACATCGACATCGACTTTGCGGTGGCGGGCCGTGAGCGCGTGATCAACTACGTCGCCGAGAAGTACGGCCGCCGCAACGTCGCCCAGATCATCACGTTCGGCAAGATGCAGCCGAAGGCGGCGATCAAGGACGCCGGCCGCGTGATGGGGATCCCCTACGGGCAGGTCGACCGGATCGCGAAGATGGTGCCGGAGGGGCCGAAGGTGTCCTTCGACGAGTGCATGAAGCCGGGCGCCGAGCTGCGGAAGTCCTATGACAGCGACGAGGTGACGCGGTCGATTGTCGACATGGCGCGGCCGCTCGAGGGCGTCGTGCGCAACGACTCGATCCACGCGGCCGCGGTCGTGATCGGCGACCGCCCGCTGACGGAGTACCTGCCGCTGCAGCAGAAGGGGCCGGACGCCGAGGTGGTCACCCAGTTCTCGATGAACGACGTCGAGGCGCTGGGGCTGCTGAAGATGGACTTCCTGGGGCTGCGCAACCTGGACGTGATCGATCGCGCGGTCGAGCTGGTGCGACAGTCGAAGGGCATCGACCTGCGGATGGATCAGCTGCCGCTCGATGATCCGAAGACCTACGAGATGCTCGCGCGCGGCGATGCCACCGGGACGTTCCAGTTCGAGTCGAGCGGCATGCGTGAGGCGCTGCGGTCGGTGAAGCCGACGCGCTTCGAGGATCTGGTGGCGCTGGTGGCGCTGTACCGGCCGGGCCCGATGCAGAACATCCCGCACTACGCGGCGCGAAAGAACGGCCGCGAGCCGATCACCTACCCGGACCCGAGGCTCGAGGGGATCCTGTCGGAGACGATGGGCATCACGATCTACCAGGAGCAGTCGATGCTCATCGCCCGCGAGGTCGCCGGGTTCTCACCCGCGGAAGCGGACGACCTGCGGAAAGCGATCGGGAAGAAGATCCGCTCGCTGATGGCGACCCTGAAGGACAAGTTCATCGACGGGTGCATCGCCAACGGCATGTCACGCCCGCTGGCGGAGCGGCTGTGGGATGACAACGAGCGGAGCTCGGACTACTCCTTCAACAAGTGCATCCACGCGTCGACGAAGGTGACGCTTCGCAACGGCGACCGCATCCCGGTGTCCACGGCTGCGAGACAGGGCGTGACCGAGATCATGTCGATGTGGCCCGATGGCCGCATTCGGCCTCACAGGATCGAGCGGATCGTCAAGACCGGGCGAAAGTTCCTGTTCCGCCTTCGGCTCGAGTCCGGGCGGCAAATCAAGGCCACGGCGGATCACAGGCTGCTCACCACCGAGGGGTACATGGAGGTGCGCGACATGCGCCCGGGTGTCACGGAGGTGATCGCGGAGCCGGCCGTCACCGAACGCCAGCGAGAGGCGCGGCGGGAGACGATGCGGCGCTTGGCACAGCGGTCGGAGCGGAAGGAGCAGGACAAGCGAGCGGCGGAGCGCATGCGGAAGTGGCAAGCGAGCCGGACGCCGATCCAGAAAGCCGCCCACATGTACCGGATACATGACATGTATCCGCACCTCACGCGCAACGCAGTGGCCGCCATGCACGACCGGATCAAGTGGCTCCGCGCCAACGATCCGGAGTGGGTCATGAAGCACACCGAGAAGAGCCTGGCGTCGGTGCGGGCGACCTACGACACCGGCCCCGGATACGGCCGCTGCTCCATCGCGTCCAACGGGATGTGGTGCGCGAGCCAGCCCGAGCGGGACATGTGCGAGTGGCTGGTCGAACAGGGCATCGAGTTCGAGATGCACAAGGTGCTGCCGGGCGGCCGTATCTGTGATTTCTACTTCGCCGGCATCTACTGGGAGATGGACGGCATGGACAGGGCCCGCGCCTTCTTCGAAGAGAAGTACGGTGACCTGCCGTTTGTCGTCGTCACGCCCGAGGACTTCAAGAGCGTCGTCGCTCGGCATCTCGCCCTCGAGCACGCACAGAACGGCGACCGGGTCGTTGCGATCGAGGAGTGGGGCTACGGCTCGACCTACGACATCGAGATGGAGATCGACGGGCCGCTCAACTTCATGGCGAACGGCATCGTCTCCCACAACTCGCACGCGGCCTGCTACGCGCTCGTCGCCTATCGGACGGCCTGGCTTCGCGCGAACCATCCCGCCGAGTACATGGCCGCCCTCATCTCGTCGGTCATGTCCACGAAGGACCGCGTGCCGTTCTACGTCTCCGAGTGCGCCGACATGGGCATCGAGGTGCTGCCGCCCGACGTGAACTCGAGCCTGAACGACTTCGCGGTGGTCGAGGGCAAGATCCGGTTCGGCCTGACGGCGGTGAAGCGCGTGGGGGATGGGGCGGTTCGCGCGATCATCGCCGCGCGCGAGAAGGGGCCGTTCACCTCGATCTGGGACTTATGTGAGCGGGTCGACGCCTCGGTGCTGAACAAGGGCATGCTCGAGAGCCTGATCGCCTGCGGCGCGCTCGATTCGACCGGCGACACGCGCATGGGGATGATGGCCGTGCTCGAGCAGGCGCTCTCCTCGGGCACGAAGCAGCAGGCGGACGCGATGATGGGG
>DASQYY010000037.1:0-5078 GCA_035638975.1 Gaiellales bacterium | reverse complement strand
GCGGAGCCGCTCTCGGGATGGTTCACGCCCCAGCTGCCATGGCGCATGTGCATGGAGATCGTGAGGACGTCGTCGCGGTCGTAGAAGATCGACTGAGTGCCGTTGCCATGGTGGACATCCCAGTCGATGACCGCCACCCGCTCGTGGCCCGAGTCGCGCGCCAGCTGCGCGACCAGCGCCGAGTTGTTGAAGAAGCAGTAGCCGTCGGCCGTGGCACGGCCGGCGTGGTGGCCGGGCGGCCGGACAAGCGCGTAGGCCACCTTCGCCTCGCCGGAGAGCACGGCGTCGCCCGCCGCCAGCGCGGTACCCGCGGCGGCACAGACGGGATCCCACGATTCGGCGGTGAGCAGGGTCGAGGGAGCGAAGACGCGGCCCCCGCGCTCGCAGGCCTCGCGGATCGAGCGGATGTAATCGAGGTCGTGGACGATGGACAGCTCGTCCTCGGTGGCCAGGCGGCCGTCGTGCCAGCGCAGCCGGTCGGCGAGCGGGCCGCGCTGCAGGACCGAGACCATGTTGCGGACGCGCTCGGCGTTCTCGGGATGCAGCTCGGGAGCGTCGAGCAGGTCGGACGGGCCGCCCTCGAATAGACCGATGCCGGTGTCGTGGCCGAGCACGGCCGGGTGGAAGAAGACGTCGATCATGCGCCGAGCACGGTGAGGGTGCGAGGCACCTTCGAGAGCACCTCGATCCGCTCAGGGCCCATCAGCAGCGTCTCCATGTAGCTGGCCGTGTAGCCGGCGTCGCGGTCGAAGATGATGTTCTCGTAGTTGGTGGTGTAGCCCGGCTCCCAGGTGAACCGCTCGAACGCGTCGTTGGACAGGTAGGTGTGCCCGACCCAGTTGGGCGGCATGGCGATTCCGAGCGCGTAGCCGCCGACCCACCACACCTGCTCGCGCGGGAAGCGGGAGAAGACGTACTCCTCCGCCACGCGCTGGGCGACGTCGAGCGGATCGCCGGGGCGGACGGCGGCGATCACCTCCTCGACGCTGTGGGCGGTCTGGTCGAGGATGGATCGAGCCTCCGGATGGTCGCGGCCGATCGCGAAGGTACGGCAGACGTCGACGTGGTAGCGGTTGACGACGCCACAGCAGTCGACGTACATGACATCCCCGTCCTCGACCGGCCGCATCGTCGGCGGAGAATGCGTCCGGCACCACACCTGCGGGCCGGCCGACACCATCGTGCGGATGGCCGGGTTCTCTCCGCCCATGCCCGCCATCGTGGCGTCGAGGTGCGCGGCGATCTCGAGCTCGGTGCGACCGGGCCGCACGAACTCGCTCAACGAGAGGACGGCGGCGTCCACGATCTCGGCGGCGCGGCGGACGCTGGCAAGCTCGGCCTGGCTCTTGACGAGGCGCACGCGGTCGACGATCCAGTCGCCGTCCACGATCCGCGCGCCGAGATCGCCGATCGCCTCGGCCATGCGGTCCACCAGCGGCGCACCCGGGGACACCGTCCAGCGCTCGATGCCGATGGCGCTCGAGGCCCACCCGCGCGCCCGGACGGCGGCGCAGATCTCGTCCACCGCCGTGGCGTAGTCGTAGAAGACGGCGTCGTCGTAGAGGGCAACCTGCTCGACGAGCGTCTGGTGGCGGACGTAGTCGACGAAGACGACGTCAGCGCTGTCGGTGGAGATGAGCGCGCCCACGGGCGCGCGAGGCGGGTACCAGATCGACTCGAAGCCGGTCAGGTAGTAGAGGTTCGGCGGCGAGAGGACGAGCAGGACATCGACGGAGCGCCGCGCCATCTCGTCACGGACGCGCGCGGCGCGGGCGCGGTACTCCTCGTCGCTGAACGGCCGCACGTTCTGATCCGGATCCGCCATCGCGCGCACCATCGCGCACCGCTCGGCAGCCTGTCAACAGCGAGGCGATCGCAACGAGGAACTCGCATCCGAGCGTCCGCTTCATGCCGGGTTCAGCCTCAGAGGCGGTGCCGGGCGACGTCACGCGCTCGTCACCGGGTCGGTGCCCGGGTACGGTGCTGCGTGACCGACCGCGCGTCACCATGGAGCACCCGGCACATGACACGCCCCTGAGCGGCGAGGCCCTGCGGGCCGCCTTCGACCATCGCGTCGATCTCACCGTGGCCGCCGAGGAGGAGCTGCTCCTGCTCGACCCGCGCACCTTCGATCTCACCCCCGCCGCACCGGGCCTCTTCCTCAGCCTCGATGACGCCGAGCGCTACCGCCAGGAGATCTCTCCCGCCCAGCTCGAGATCGTCTCCGGCATCTGCACGACGAGCGCTGAGGTCCGCCGCGATCTCGCCGATGGCCGCCGCCATGCGATCGCCGCGGCCGCCGGCCTTCGCCTCGCCGGCGTCGGCGCCCATCCGTTCGCGCTCCCCTGGAGCGAGATCGGCAACGCCCCGCGCTACACCGCGCTGCTCGCCGAGCACCAGCTCGGCGCCCGCCTGGGGGCGCTCGCCGCCGGGCTGCACGTCCACGTCGCCGTGCGCGATGCCGATCGCGCCCTCGCGGTCCACAACGCCCTGCGCACGCTCATGCCGGCGCTCGTTGCCCTGTCCGCCAACGCGCCGCACATCGCCGGCATCGACAGCGGCCTCGCCACGGTCCGCTGCATCCTCGCCGACGCGCTTCCCCGGCACGGCACCGGTCCCGCATTCGCCACCTGGGAGGCGTTCGAGCAGGCGCTGCGATGGGGGCGCGAGAGCGGCGCGGTGCCGGACCCATCACGGTTCTGGTGGGACTGCCGGCTCAACACGCGTACGGGCACGATCGAGGTGCGCGCACCCGACGCACAGGCGTCGCTGGATGACGTGGAGGCGCTGGTGGGCATCGTGCACGCCGCGGTGGCCGACCTCTGCACCCGCCACGATGCGGGCGAGGCACTCCCCGTGCACGATGCGATGGTGATCGAGGAGAACCGCTGGCGGGCCGCCCGCTACGGCCTCGAGGGCGACATGGTCGACACCGAGGCCGGCCATCTGCTGCCCGCCCGCGCGGTGGTCGCGGGCCTGCTCGACCGGCTCCGGGGAGCCGCCGAGCGCTGCGGCGCGGGCGACGGCATCCGCCGGGCGCGGGACATGCTCGACCGAGACGTGCCGCGGCAGCACCGGGAGATCGCCCAGCGGCAGGGCCTGCCGGCGCTCTGCCGCCTGCTCGCGGAGCGGACGGAAGCGGTCTGATCCGTTTCCACGAACCGGTCTCAGGGAATCGACCGGTTGTGTCAGCGACGGTCATCCCCGCCTTCGATCTGACCTCGGGCCCGCCGCTTCCGCGTCCGCGCGGGCCGCTCAGCGAGGCCGTGCTGTGGGCGCTTCAGCGCTGCCACGGCGAGGTGGCGCTGCCGCCCGTCGAGGACGTTGACCCGCTGGGCGACGACGACCTGCACCTCGCCCTTTACACCTGCTACGAGCTCCACTACCGCGGCTTCGCGGGCGTGCACCCCGGCTGGGAGTGGGACCCGTCGATGATCGCCGCCCGCCTGCAGCTCGAGCAGGCATTCGAGGCGGCGCTGCGGGAGCACGTGGCGGCCCCGACCGCCGCGCCGGCGCAGCTCGAACGCAGGCTGCGCGCGCTGGTGGCCGACGACAACGGCCCGCCGCTCTCCCGCTTCCTTCAGCGGGAGGCATCGCTCGAGCAGTTCCGCGAGTTCATGATCCACCGCTCGGCGTACCAGCTGAAGGAGGCGGACCCGCATTCATGGGCCGTTCCGCGGCTGTACGGCCGCCCCAAGGAGGCGCTTGTGGAGGTGCAGGCGGACGAGTACGGCGGCGGCCGCGCCGGGCGCATGCATGCCACCCTGTTCGCAAACGCGATGCGGGCCGTCGGCCTTGACGACACGTACGGCGCCTACGTCGACCGGCTGCCCGGGACGACGCTCGCCACGGTCAACCTGATGTCCCTGTTCGGCCTCCACCGCCGGCTGCGCGGATGCATCGTCGGGCACCTGGCCGCCTTCGAGATGACGTCCCCCGGCCCCAACCGGCGATACGCGATGGGCCTGCGCCGTCTCGGCGCCCAGGCCGCCACCGACTTCTTCGACGAGCACGTCGAGGCCGACGCGGTGCACGAGGCCGTGGCCGCGCACGATCTGGCCGCCGGGCTGGCGCAGCAGCAGCCGGACATGTGCGACGACATCCTGTTCGGGGCATCCGCCCTGCTCCACCTGGAGGCCCGGTTCGCGGCGGCGCTGCTCGACGCGTGGACGGCCGGCGGGACGGCTCTACGCGACTGAGCGCCCGTCCGGCGCGGCGTGGCGGCGCTTCGCCTCGTCGCTGAGACCACCCTCCGCGCGGAAGCGGGAGGACAGATGCGAGCCGTCGCAGAACGGCCGCAGCTTCGAGCGCCCGCAGCGGCAGAGGGCGATGGTGCGCCTGCCGGCGTCGATCGGGTTGCCGTCCTGATCGGTGAGCATGAACGGCCCGCGGACGATCAGCGGCCCGTTCTCGTACGGCGTGATCACGGCCTCGTCGGACATGCAGCGGCGCTACCCCGTGCCGAGCCCCGGCCAAACGCCGGCGTTTCCCGGCCGCGGCGCGGCGGGTACGCGCGCGGCATGCGAATCGCAGCCCAGGAGCCGCCCCGCGAGCGGCCGCTCAGCCGCCGGCTCGGGCCCGTCACCAGGTTCGGTGACCTCTGGCTGCTCACGCCGCCGGGCGTGTTCGCCCCGCGCAGCGACGCCGGCGTGCTGCTCGGGTCGATCGCCGGCCGGGTGCACGGACGCGTCCTCGACCTGTGCACGGGAAGCGGCGTCCTTGCGCTGTCGGTGCAGCGGTCCGCAGAAGCGGTGACGGCGGTCGACGCCAGCCGTCTCGCGGCCGCGACCGCGCGGGTCAACGCCAGGCTCAACCGCCGGCCGGTGGAGGTGCTGCACGGCGATCTGTTCGCGCCCGTGGCGAACCGCCGGTTCGACACCATCCTCAGCAACCCGCCCTACCTGCCCGTGGCCGAGGGCGGTGACGGGCGCGTCGGCTCGCGCGCCTGGAACGGCGGCCACGATGGGCGCGCGGTGATCGACCGGATCTGCCGTGAGGCGGCCGGCCACCTGGCACCCGGCGGCGAGGTGCTGCTGGTGCAGTCCTCGCTGACCCGGGTGGGGCCCACCCTGGAGCTG
>DASQYY010000036.1:0-2327 GCA_035638975.1 Gaiellales bacterium | reverse complement strand
AGCAGCGCCGCGACGTGCGACGCGGTCAGGCCGAACCGGTAGAGCGGGTTCGATCCGTCCCGCCACAGCCGTGCCATGTCGGCCAGCACGGCAACAGTGCCGACCACGGCCACCGTGTCGGCCAGCGGGGCACCGGCGCCGGTCTCGAGGTGCATTGCGAAGCGGCTTGCGATCAGCACGGCGGCGAGCACCACGGCCAGCGCCACGCCATGGCTGAACGCAAGGTCGCGCCGGGCCGTGAAGCCGGCCGCCCGGTTCCACTCGTACGCGAGATGCGCGAGCACGACGAGGGCCGCGGGGACGGCCGCGGCGGCGGTGTAGGTGCGCAGCCCGGCTGCCGTCACGGTCAGTATCGTAGCCTCGTGCGTGTGCGGCTGATCGCCAACCCGAGCGCGTCACGCGTCGATCCGGCGCTGGTCGAGGGCGTCGTGGAGAGGCTGTCGGCGGTCGCCGAGGTCGACCTCCGCCGCACCGAGCGAGCCGGCCACGCCACCGAGCTGGCGGGCGAGCCGGGCGCGGACGTCGTGATCGGGATGGGCGGCGACGGCACAGCCAACGAGATCGTCAACGGCGTCGCGCCGGGAACGGTCGTCGGCGTCGTCCCGGCCGGGGCCACCTCGGTGCTGGCCCGGCAGCTCGGGCTGCCCGCGAAGCCCCTGTCCGCGGCCGCAGTGCTGGCGGCGGCGATCGAGGAGCGGCGCTGGCGGCCGCTGGGGCTGGGCTCGCTGAACGGCCGCCTGTTCACCTTCTCGGCCGGGTTCGGCCTCGAGGCGGAGGCCATGCGCCTGGTTGCGGAGCGCCGGGCGGCCCGCCCCGACCATCGCCGGCCCGGAGACCTTGCCGTGGTCGGCTCGGCCGTCTCGGCCCTGCGCGCGGACGGCTTCGCGCTGCCCGAGCGGATGACGCTGCGCGCCGGCGGCGGCGACATCCGCGCCGCGTACGTTGCGATCGCCAACGGGAATCCGTACACCTACTTCGGCAGGATCCCTGTGCGCACCGCGCCGCGAGCGGGCCCGGGATCGGCCCTGGACGCGGTCGCGGTCGGCGGGCTGCGGCCGGCGCAGCTGTGGCGGCTGGCCGCGTACGGCCTGATCTGGCCGCGCCATGCGACCGGCCGCGACCGGCACGTCACCTACCTGCACGACATCGACGCGCTCGACCTGACGGCCGACGCGCCGCTCGCCGTCCATGTCGACGGGGAGTACATCGGGCAGCTGGAGGCCGCCGAGGTGCGCTACCGGCCGAATGCCGTGCGCGTGCTCATCCCCCCGGGCGCTGCGGCATCCTTTCCGGCCCCGGAACCGGAAGCGGCAGGTACGTGACGCTCGGCCGCCCGCGCGTCGGCTGGGGGAACAGCGCCATCAGCTCGTAGACCATCTCCGGCAGCTCGGTGGAGACCGGCAGCCCCAGCTCGTGCGCGCGCTCGACCGTGATCGGGAAGTCGTGCGTGAAGTAGCCCCCGGCCAGCAGGTCGGCCAGGCGCTGGGCCGGCTCGGGCTCCATGCGGTCGTCGAGCAGGTCGGTGACCAGCGACATCACCTGCCGCCGCGCCTTGGCCGCGATGTCGGCGAGGACGAGGAAGCGGTCGTCGACGCGGTCGACCTCCTTGCTCTCGACCACCTTGAGGATCGAGGCGGCCGGCATGTCGCCCAGCTGCGGGTCGACCGGGCCGAGCACGGCGTTCGGGTCCATCACGATCTCGTCGGCGGCCAGCGCGACCAGGGTTCCGCCGCTCATCGCATAGTGCGGCACGAGTACCGTCACCTTGGCGGGATGGGCGCGCACGGCATGGGCGATCTGCTCCGCCGCGAGCACGAGCCCGCCTGGCGTGTGCAGGACGAGGTCGATCGGCGTGTCGTCGGGCGTCAGCCGGATCGCGCGCAGCACCTGCTCGGAGTCGTCGATGTCGATGAAGCGGACGAGCGGCACGCCGAGCAGGCCGATCTGCTCCTGCCGGTGGATCATGGTGATCACCTGCGTGCCGCGCTGCCGCTGCAGCGCCGACAGCCGGCGCGCCCGGGTCGCGACCAGCGCGCGCTGCCGCATGAGCGGGGCGATCACCGTCAGGAAGACGATGACGATCACGATCAGGAGCACCCAGGCCACGCCGAGACCCTAGATGATCGGTTCCACGACCCCGCACGTCTGACCGCCTGATCCTCGGTAGTTGCCAAGCCTGTGGGGGCTGCGACCGCTAGGCGGCGCATCGCTGCGTCCTCGGTCGGGCCGATATTCCCGATATCGGCCCTCCCTCGATCCTTGCGCTGCTTGCCTACCGATCGCTCAGATCGCACGGCGCCGTTAGACCGATCATCTGATGATCGGTT